>JAEYUG010000076.1 GCA_023432805.1 Bacteroidota bacterium
TGTCTCGTCCCGAAACAATGACGGCCGCCGCTCCTGCGATTAAGGCCGCCGCTCCTGCGAAGATGGCTGCCGCTCCTGCCAAGAAGGCCGCCGCTCCTGCCAAGAAGGCCGCCGCTCCTGCGAAGAAGGCTGCCGCTCCTGCGAAGAAGGCTTCCGCACCGAAGAAGGCGCCGAAGAAGAGTTGATCGACCCACGGAGTTTCAACGAACACGGGCGGCTGCAAGGCCGCCCGTGTTCGTTTCGATGCGCATCCGCGATCCGCATCCTTCAGTCACTCAGGACTTGTTTGCGTCGGTGTTGATCTCGAGTTCGTCGATCTTGCGATAGAGGGAGGAGAGACCGATGCCGAGTAGTTTTGCTGCGGCCTCCTTGTTGTACGCACAACGGTGCATGACGTCGAGGATGTGGCGACGCTCGAACATGCGCATGGCCTCCCGCAGATCGTCGGGGGTGTCAGGTCCCACGGGTGCGTTCGACAGGCTCGGAGGCAGTTCCGCGCGCGTGATGTGCGAGCCGTCGCAGAAGATCACGGCGCGCTCGATCACGTTTTCGAGTTCACGCACGCCGCCGCGCCAGGCATGCGCCATGAGTAGGCGCATCGTGTCGTTGTCGACGCCGTTGATCACCTTGCCCATGTCGGCTGCGTACTTCTGTACGAAGTGACCGACGAGGAGGGGGATGTCGTCCTTGCGCTCGGCCAGATCCGGAAGACGGATTTCGACCACGTTGAGCCGGTAGTAGAGGTCCTCGCGAAACGAGCCGTTGGCGACCATGCCCTGCAGATCCTGGTTCGTCGCACTGATGATGCGCACGTCCACACGCACGGGGGTCGTTCCGCCCACGGGAGTGAACTCCCGCTCGTCGAGCGCGCGCAGCAACTTGACCTGCAGGTGCATCGGGATTTCCGCGACTTCGTCGAGAAACAGTGTGCCGCCGTCGGCGAGTTGGAACACGCCCTGCTTGTCCTGAAATGCATCGGTGAACGCACCGCGCTTGTGACCGAAGAGTTCGCTCTCGATCAGCGTCTCGCTGATCGCGCCGCAGTTGATCGGCAGGTAGATCTTGTCACGGCGTTCGCTGTTGTAGTGGATCGCCTTCGCGACGAGTTCCTTGCCCGTGCCGCTCTTGCCCTGGATCAACACGTTGCTGCGCGTGGCAGCGACCTTGCGGATCAGATCGAACACGTCGATCATTTGCCGGCTCCGGCCGATGATGTTCTCGAAGCGCACGTCCTCGTGCAGACGCTGACGCAGGAGGGTGTTCTCGATCTGCAGCTCCGCGTGCTTGACCAGACGCCGCAGTCGCAACAGCAGCTCGTCGAAATCCACCGGCTTGATCACATAGTCGGCCGCTCCCGCGCGCATGGCCTGGATCGCCGTCTCCACCGACGCGTACGCGGTCATGAGCACGACGGCGACACGTGGATACCAGTCGCGCACGCGGCGTAGCACCTCCATGCCGTCGACGCCCGGCATACGGATGTCGGTGATCAGGATGTCGGCGTCATGTTCGCGCAGATACTCGAGCGCCTCTTCGCCCGACGCTGCGGTCGTCGTGACGAATCCCTCACCGCCGAGAAACAGCGCGAGGGCATCGCGGATGTCCTGCTCGTCGTCGATGATCAAAATGCGTTTGGCCATGCTCAGGCTTTCGTGTGGGTGGAAGAAACAGCGTCTGACGCATCGTCCTGCGTCTCCGCATCGAGCGGGGGAAGCATCACGGTGAAGGTGCTGCCGTGTCCGTCCTGACTTGCGACGTCGATGGATCCGTTGTAGCGCTTGATGATTCCGTAGCTGACCGAGAGTCCCAGCCCGGTTCCCTTGCCGAGTTCCTTGGTCGTGAAGAAGGGATCGAAGATGCGCGGAAGGATTTCAGGAGGGATGCCGTGGCCGTTGTCTTCGATGCTGATCCGTACGTGCTCGCCGTCATGACTCGTGGTGGTGCGTATCATGCCGTCGCCGTGCATCGCATCGACGGCGTTGATCAGAAGGTTGAGCAGCACCTGGAGCAACTGATCCTGCACGATGCTCACCGGGGGAACTGTTGCATCGTAGGTGCTGTCGAAGCGGATGCTTCGTGCGCGCCGGTCGTAGGTGATCAGATTGATCGCCGTGCGAAGGATGTCATTGACGCTGACAGGTGAGGGAATCGAGGGTGCGGGACGCGAAAAGTCAACAAGCTCACGCACGATGCGTGCGATGCGGTCAATGCTCTTTTTGACGTGCCCGAGCTGCTCGGTGAAGAAGGGATCGTTTGTGCGACGCTGCAGCAGTTGGACGATCGATGAGATGGCGGTCAGGGGATTGCCGACCTCGTGCGCCACACCGGCAGCGAGCTGCCCGATGACCGCGAGGCGTTCGTTGTGTACCGTCGGATGCCTGCTCGGATCATGCAGCAGGTTGGCCACCCAGCGGCGCGTTCCTGCGTCGAGCATGATCGCCTCGAAGGAGCCCTCGATTTCCTTGAGGATCGCGGCCCGGTCGGGGTACTGCTGCCGCACGAGCATGCCTGCACAGGCGACATGCAGCTGGCAGAAGGCTGCGCCACTGCAGAAGACCGGGGACTCCTCGAACCAACGCTGCAAGTCGGGCGGCAGCGGCTGACTCGTTGTCGGATCGTACGGAATCGCGTCGTAGATGAGTTCGTAGGGCGGGTCGGGAAACGCAGACTCCGGGCGTCCCCGCTGGATCGACTGCCAATGCTCGCGCCAGCGTCGGAAGATGTCGTCGCGATGGAGGTCCAGAAACTCGCGCGTGCTGCGTGGTGGTATCATCCTCGCAAGTTACACCGCATGCCCGCACCCCGCAACGCATCCCCAGGAGGACGGACGCCCTCGTCCGTCCTTATCCCCTCACTGCCTGATGAAGATCTGTGTGAGGTAGTACCGTCCGTCACTGTGCTTGTCGACACCGATGCCGGTCAGCGTATAACTCCCCTCAATGTTTGCCTTGTGCCCCGGGCTGTTGATCCACCCGTTGAAGGCCGTCTGTGCGGGATCACTGTAGCCGCTGTTGTAGGCGACATTTTCTGCGGCCGCGCTGATCGTGATGCTCTTCTGAATCTCCACGACCCGCCCCTCGAATCCGTCGTGCCCGAACGCCGTCGTGCCGTCTGCCATGTTGCCGCTGTGTGTGCGCGCCACCCTGCGGATGACATCATTCGACTCGAGCCGCCCGAGCCCGAGCGTCGCCCTGTAGTCGTTGACCAGCGTGAGGACGCGATCTTCGATCCCTGCATATTCCCAGGGTTGCGGAGCGACGGGATCGTCGTCCGAGCAGGATGCGATGACGAGCGCGAGTGCACAGCATGCGATGGGCAGCATGCGGTGCAGACGGAACAGATGCAGGAATGTCATGGGTCGTTCCGGGTCAGTTGTTTCTGCATACGCGAAAGATCCTACGCCGCGGGCATCTGTGCAACTCGGCATCGAAGGCCGTGCGACGGACCTCCGATGCCGATCTGTGAACAGTTACTGCGACGCGTATTCGATAAGAAGTGCGTTGCGCGGCACCATCTGTCCGACAGTGACGTGCACGGATTTGATCACGCCATCATGCGGCGCGGTGACGTCGTTTCGCATCTTCATCGCTTCGAGCACGAGCAGACTGTCGCCGCGCTTCACGGACTGACCGGCACGGACGACGATGGATTGAATGACGCCTGGAATGAAGGCACGGATACTGTTCGGATCGGGCGCTTCGTAGTTGCGGCGCTGCGTGAACTTGACGGTGTATCGTGTGCGATACTCGGTATCGTCGACGACAAAGGATTGCAGGTTCTCGTCCATGGGGATCAGAAGGGAGGAATGCCGTGCTTGCGTGTGGGTCTGTGCTCGTTCTTTCGCTCGGAAATCTCGAGCGCATGGATGAGGAACTCGCGTGTTTCCGTGGGACTGATCACCGCATCGACATGCCCGTTTGCCGCGGCGATGTAGGGATTGGCGAATTTGTCGGTGTATTCCTGCACCTTCACCTTGCGCATCTCGTCGGGATTGTCGGCCGATGTGATCTCACTGCGGAAGATGATGTTGGCAGCGCCTTCAGGACCCATGACCGCGATTTCTGCACTCGGCCAGGCGAAGACGAAGTCCGCACCCAGATGCCGCGAACACATGGCGATGTAACCGCCACCGTAGGCCTTGCGCAAGATCACCGTGATCTTGGGCACGGTCGCCTCACTGTATGCGTAGAGCACCTTTGCGCCATGGCGGATCACACCGGCGTGTTCCTGATCCACACCCGGCAGGTACCCGGGGAGGTCGACGAGCGTGACAAGGGGAATGTTGAACGCGTCACAGAAACGGATGAAGCGCGCGGCCTTGTCGGATGAATCGACATCGAGCACTCCTGCGAGCACGAGCGGCTGATTGCCGATCACGCCGACGGTTGCGCCGTTCAAGCGCGTGAAGCCGATGACGATGTTCGCCGCCCAGAGTTCCTGGATTTCGAAAAACACCGATTCATCGCAAATCGCGCGAATCACATCGCGAATGTCGTATGGCATTCGCGAATCGGAGGGAATCACGTTCTCGATATTCGTCGACGCGAGCGGTGGCTTGGGTGGGAAGGCTTCGGGATGCTTGCGATTGTTCCACGGGATGTAGGTCACGAGCTTCTTGATCTGCTCGAAACACTCGAGTTCGCTGTGTGCGAAGAAATGTGCGTTGCCCGTCGTTTCGGTATGCACGCGCGCACCGCCGAGTGCTTCCATCGAGATCTCCTCACCGAGCACGGTCTTGATGACCTCGGGACCCGTGATGAACATCTTGCTGATCTTGTCAACGACGAACACGAAATCCGTCAATGCGGGCGAGTACACCGCGCCACCGGCGCAGGGACCCAGAATCACCGAGATCTGCGGAATCACACCCGATGCGAGCGTGTTCCGGTAGAAAATCTCACCATACCCGGCAAGCGAGTTCACTCCCTCCTGAATGCGTGCGCCACCAGAGTCGTTGATCCCGATCAGGGGAATGCCCAGCTTCAACGCGTGATCCATCATCTTGGTGATCTTGCGCGCATGCGCCAGACCGAGCGACCCGCCGGCAACGGTGAAGTCCTGCGCGTAGATCGCGACCGGGTAGCCGGAAATCTTTCCCGTGCCCGTGATCACGCCATCGGCCGGCAGCGACTTCTTTCCCATGTCGAAATCCTGGCACTTGTGCTCGACGAACAGGTCGTATTCGTGAAAAGTGTTCGGATCCAGCAGCGTGGTGATACGGTCCCGCGCCGTCATCTTTCCCATGGCGATCTGCTTTTCCATCGCCTTTTCTCCACCACCAACGACCGCCTGCGAGCGTCGGGTGAAGAAATCAAACATTTTCTGCTTCCAGGACATCGGAAGGTCCTTTCCGTGGTGGTCGGATTGCGATCCGGGAGAATCGGATCTGATAGTCTCACATAATAAGGAAAAACTTCACGAAACGCCAATGCGGATCATGAATGTCCGCCCACTACATCAGACGTGCAACACCATCAGCGTATTGGTATGGGGACGAGATGGGAGGGGAAGTCCCGCAGACAGCACAACGAGATCTCCGGGGGAAGCCATCCCACTCGCGGTGATCGTCGTGATCAGTTCGGCCGGAAGGGGGTCGCTCTCGTCGAAGGGACGAAAGTACCGCGCCTTGACACCCCAGACGAAGGCCAAGCGGCGCAGCGTGTCGATATCGTCGGTCAGCGCCAGAATCGGGGTGCGCGGACGGTACTTGGCGATGATGCGCGCCGTGTCGCCCCAGTCGGTCAGTGTCACGATCACCGAAGCGCCGATCTGCGATGCGATCTCGCAGCTGGCGCGGCCGATCGAATCGGCGATGTTCTGCATCTGATCGGTCGGCACGATGCGCTCCCGCACCGGGGGCCAGACCTCAGCTTCGGTCGTGGTGATGATGCGCACCATGGTCTCCACGCTCTCGACCGGGTAGCGTCCCACACTCGTCTCCCCGCTGAGCATTACGCAATCGGTTCCGTCAATCACCGCGTTGGCGACATCGGAGGCTTCCGCACGGGTGGGGCGGGGATTCTCGATCATCGATTCGAGCATCTGCGTGGCCGTGATGACGAATTTCCCATAATAATTGCAGCGGGCGATGATGTGCTTCTGCAGCACGGGCACGCGCTCGGCCGGGAGCTCGAGCCCCAGATCTCCGCGCGCGATCATGATACCGTCTGCCTCCACCACGATGTCTTCAATGTCGCTGATGCCTTCCATGCGTTCGATCTTCGCGATCACGGGCAGGGGACGACCGAACACCTTGAGGGCGCTGCGCAGTTCGATGATGTCGCGCTCCGAGGAGACGAACGACAGGGCGACGGCGTCGACTCCCTCGGCCGCGCCGAAGCGGGCGTCGTCGAGATCCTTCTCCGAGAGCGCGGGGGCGCTGATGCGTGCACCCGGTACGACAATGCCCTTGTTGCTCTTGAGCAGCCCACCCTTCACCACGCGCGTCACGATCTCGGTGCGATGCGTCTCGACGACCTCGAGCGCGATGTACCCGTCGTCGAGCAGGACCGTCATGCCCGGCTTGACGTCGGTGGCCAGTGCCTTGTAGGTTGTCGACGCACGCTCGGACGTGCCCACGATCGCTTCCTGCGTCGTGATCACGAACCGCGCATCGTCGTCGAGCATCGCTCCACCGTCGACCATCTTGCCGATCCGGATCTTCGGTCCCTGCAGATCGAGCAGAATGCCGACACATCGCCCGCAGGCGCTGGCAGCACGACGAATCGCCCCGATCGTCGCGCGGTGCTCTTCGTGCGTCCCGTGCGAGAAATTGAGACGGGCCACATCCATGCCCGCGCGGATGAGCTTGACGAGCGTCTCGTCGCTCGACGAGGCGGGACCGATGGTGCAGATGATTTTCGTACGGCGGTTCATGCTGTCGTTTTCCTTGTCGTGAGCGCATCCACCAGCGCGGGGAGGATCGTGCCGGAGGGACCGAGCAGCGACTCGTGCATTCGATGACTGATTGCTGTCTGTTTCGTGTTGACTTCCACCACGTAGGCACCACGTTCGCGTGCGATCGCCGGCAGCTGCGCTGCGGGATGGACTTCACCCGAGGTCCCGATCGAGAAGAACACCTCCGAGCGTTCGGCCGCCGCCCATGCAGCGCGCACGGCATCCGGGGGAAGCATCTCGCCGAACCACACGACATCGGGACGGATGCGTCCGCCACACGCACACAGGGGAGCCTCGACCGATGGCGGCACTGCGACTTCGTCATACCGGCGCGCGCAGTCCATGCAGAAGCTGCGCTGGATCGATCCATGCAGTTCGATGATGCGCATGCTGCCCGCGCGCGCATGCAGGCCGTCGACGTTCTGGGTGATGAGCGTGAAGTCGCCGTAGAGCGCCTCGAGTGCTGCCAGTGCGAAATGCCCGGCGTTCGGCTGCACCGACCCGATCACCTCGCGCCGATGCGAATACCACTGCCAGACCAGCGTGGGATTGCGCATGAACGCATCCACATTCGCCAACTCCTCAGGCTTGAACTGCGCCCAGAGTCCCCCGGGATCCCGAAACGTCGGCACCCCGCTTTCAGCGGAAATCCCCGCACCCGTCAGTACAGCCACGGAATGTGCGCGTGAAAGGGCATCGAGCAGATGTTCGGAAAACATGACGCCTCGCGTGATGAATGACCGCAATATGGTGGATTTTCGGATGTAAAACTCCCCAGAATGCGAAGGGGCCGGAAGGATCGGTGGATGTGGCCATCCATCCTCCCCTCATTCCGGCACAAGCCGCAGCGTCTCCCACTGCGCCGCGCGCACAGCGGCCACATTGCTGACCAGACGATGGTAGGCACCGTTCTGCCAGAGTGCTGCCTGGTCTCCGTAATGCCTGCTCAGCGGTTGACCGCTCTGTCCCGTCGTGAGAACGAGCAGCGACGTGTCGGGCGAAGCGAGATCCACGATCAAACGCATCGAGGGACCTACCACCGCATCATACGAACCATCGAAGCGGTATTCCCCGTTGTTGATCGTCGTGTTCGAGCCGCCAACGGAGAGGGGACCGATATTGAGCATGCGGCCGATGGCGGGCACCTCTCCGAGCGGATGCCGGAAGGTGACGGTATGCAGGCGGCCCCAGGTCCAGCGATCGAGATCCGTCCCGAGCCGGCGCGTCAGATCGAGCAGTCCGAGCATCATGCTCTTGCGCAGGATGTCGTCCTTTGTCTCCACGCCCGGAGTCCCGGCATTGTCGAACCATGCCGCGCTCGTCGCACTCGTATCGGCCAGCAGCCGCGGCAGCGTGCGCGTCGGGATGTTTGCGATGAAGCTCCAGTTGGCGAACAACTCCCCGCCCATCTCGTCGCGAAACGTTTCGACCATCAGATGCTGCAGCGCGGCATTGAACATCGCAGCCGCCGTCGACGAAGGCGTCATGCGCAGATCCCATTGCGCGAGCTGGTTCATCGCGCGCGTCAGTTCGATCGAACGGTCGGGGATCTGCATGATCGCATGCACCATGGCATCGCGCACATCCCCGGCCCAGCTGCTCTGCATGTCCATCTGCATCAGGCGCATGTCCTGCGCACCGAACTGACGCTGCTCGTCGATGATCTGCGCGATGCGGTCGATCCGGCCACTGCTTTCCCAGAGGGAGGAGACATGGTAGGGAAGATCGTCCGCCAGCCGGTTGTTCGCGGCCGCGACCACGTTGCCTGCTGGCGCAAGCACGCGCGGAAGCCGCTCGAACGCGACGTATCCCTTCCATGCTGCACTGCCGTCCCACCCGGATGCGGGCAGTTGTGCTGCTGCTGCGCTGCGCTGGGGAATCAGTCCGGCAGCCACGGTCCCGATCACACCGGTGCGATCGGCGATCACCACATTCTGTGCGGGCACGCCATGCGTGCGCAGCGCGGCAACCAGATCGGCGGCCTTGCGCGAACGATTCAGACGGTAGATCGTCAGGATCTCGTCGCTGAACGCCCGCCCCGTCCATTGCATCGACATCGCCGTCGCGCGCAGACGCTCGACCGGCCGCCGCACCCATGCGGGATGCACGTCGTCGATGATCGCTCCGTTGCCGGTTTCATACCAGGTGTAGAGCACAGGCAGGCTGTCGCGCACGAAGATCGAGTCTGTGTGTACGACGAGCTTGCGCCAGGAACCCCGGTCTTCCCAGGTGGAATCGCGCAGGCTGATGCGCTCGACGGCGAAGTCCACATCGTCGGCCATCATCGCGGTCAGCGCCCATGCGGTGCTGTCGGTATGACCGATCACGATGCCCGGCACGCCCGGCAGCGAGACGCCCGCCACATTCACGCCAGGTGCGGAGAGATGCATCGCGTACCACCGTGCTGGTTGTGCGTGCATGAGATGGGGATCGTTCGCCAGCACCGGTGCACCCGTCATGGTGCGGTCGCCGCACACTGCCCAGGCATTCGATCCGATCGCCGACCCATGCATGCCGAGCAGTGTGCGTGTGTCGCGCAGCGCTCGCTGCATCCCGCGCAGTGCGCGTGTGTCTCGTAGCGCGTGTGTGTCTCGTAGCGCGCGTGTGTCTGGCAGTGCGCGTGTGCCGGGCCGGGCTTGTGCTGCAACGCCACGCGCGAACCGTGCAGCCGATCCACCGTCAGGAGGTGCGGACATGGCGGTGATGGGTGCGCCGAACACCGGCTTCCCCCCGGGGTTGTCGGAGGGGAACACGCTGCGCGCCCTTTCCTCGCCGAGTGTGGCCACGAGGTCGGCGAGCGTGAGATCCACCCACCAGCTCAGTGCGAGTTCCCATCCCATGAGCCGGAGGATGATGAGTGAATGCTGCGGGGTCCACGGTTCGGGACGATACTGCAGCAGATCGAACTCGAGGGGGAGGCGCCCCTTCGCGACGGTGATGCCTGCGTTGACGCCGCGGGTGTATGCCTCGAGCGCCTGGCGCGCGAGGGGGGAGATGTGCCGGTAGAGGCTGTCGGCGATGCGTGCGATGCCGATTGTGCGCATGAGACGATCGGACGTGACGGCGCGCGCACCAAACAGCTCGGCGAGGCGTCCCTGCCCGTAGCGGCGCATGAGGTCCATCTGCCAGAGGCGGTCCTGCGCGTGCACGAATCCCGCCGCCTGGTACATGTCGGCGTCGTTGGTGGCGAGGATGTGCGGCACGCCCGCATCATCGCGGCGTATCTCCACGGGCGCGTGCAATGCGGCGACGGCGTACTCGCCCTCGGTGCGCGGCAGCGAGCGTGTGAGCACGTGCCAGATGCCCCAGGCCGACACGGCGCCCAGCACGAGAAGGGAGGCGCCGATGCCCACGAGGGTGATATGTCTGGGGGATGGCTGCAGCATGGGCAATCCCGAAAAGCTATCAAACCGGCGGTGCAATTCCAATGCGGCTCGGTTGCGCAGGTCCGGTGCGGAAGCGCGCGGAGCGGTACTACTCGCAGGAAACTCGTATCTTGCAGGGTTGAACCTACACAGGCTTCCCCACAATGTCGAACATTCGCAGGCACGCATGCCCTTGGTTTCCGGATGCATCCCCAGGCTCGGCGCTGCCAGGACGGCTCGCATGGCACCATCCCACACAATGACGACCCCGCGCGTACTCGGTGCAGTCATGCTGCTCGCCGGCATCGCACTTTGCACGGCGTTGCCCACGCCCGCACGGGCGCAGGATCAGTCGACCACCGCGCGCGAGAATCTCGGTCCCCTGATCAACAGCGTGTACGACGAAGTGCTGCCGATCATTTCGCCCGACGGCAAGACGCTCTACTTTGTGCGCAAGGAGGATCCTTCGAACGTCGGGGGACCGAAAGATGACATCTGGTACGCGACGCTCGGCGCGAACGGCGTCTGGTCTGCGGCACGCAACATCGGAGCTCCGCTCAACACCGCAGGATACAACTACGTGTGCTATGCGTTTCCCGACAACAACAGTCTGCTGCTCGGCAATCAGTACTTCGACGACGGGACGCAGGCGCAGGGCGTGTCGACGGCCGTGCGCGGGGCCTTCGGCTGGCAGAAGCCGGTCAACTTCTCGTTCGAGCGTTTCGTCAACAATTCGCGCAACTGCGAGTATACGATTTCGCCCGACGGACAGGTGATGCTGATGGCGATCGAGGGTCCGGTCACCTATGGTGGTCGTGACATGTATGTCAGTTTCCGCGTGCGCGAGAACGTCTGGTCCGAACCGCGCAACCTCGGCGCGACGGTCAACAGCACGGAGGCGGACATCACGCCCTTTCTCGCACCCGATGGTGTGACGTTGTACTTCTCGAGCGCGCGGCCGGGGGGATTCGGCTCGAACGATGTGTATGTGACGCGGCGTCTCGACTCGACCTGGCGGAACTGGACTCCCCCGCGCAACCTCGGCTGGCCGATCAACACGGCGGGCTGGGATGCATACTATACCGTGCCCGCAAGCGGGGAGTATGCGTATTTCGTCTCGACCGAGGGCGGCGTCGGCAAGAGCGATCTGTTCCGCATCCGACTGCCGAAGGAGATGGCGCCCGAACCGGTGCTGCTGGTGATCGGCACCGTGCGCGACACGCGCGGCAATGTCGTGCCGGCGCGTGTGCTCTACGAGCGGCTGAGCGACAATCGCGCGCTCGGCACCGCCTATGCGCATCCTCAGACCGGCGAGTTCACGCTCGCGCTGCCTGCAGGCGAGATCTACGGATTCCGCGCTGAACATGAGGGCTACTACCCGCAGAGCGAGAACCTCGACCTGCGCGAACTCGGGGAGTACACCGAGGTGCGCAAGGATCTGATCCTCGTACCCATCACGTCCGGTACGACGGTGCGGCTCAACAACATCTTCTTCGATTTCAATCTCGCGACGCTGCGACCGGAGTCCATGGCCGAGATCGGCCGGCTCAAGGATTTCCTCGACGAACATGCTTCGATCAGCATCGAGATCGCCGGTCACACCGACGATCGCGGCAGCGATGCATACAATCTGGATTTGTCGCAGCGGCGTGCCGACGCGGTGGTGCACGCGCTGATCTCGATGGGCATCACACCGTCGCGCGTGGTCGCGCGCGGGTACGGCGAGAGCCGTCCCATCGACACGAATGACACCGACGAGGGACGGCAGATGAACCGTCGCGTCGAATTCACCGTTCTGTAGCACTTGAACAGACGCCCTTTTCCCACGGTCCCACTCGACATGAAACTCACGAAGGTGCTGGTCTCCGATGATCCCGACTGCAATGTGGTGATCCTCAACCATCCTGAAGATCCCACGGCATGGATCGTCCGGAAGTACAAGAAGATCCTTTTTCTGCGGCGTTGTCTGCACTCCCGCTGGTTTCACACGCGGGAGCAGGCCGAGCGGTACGCGGGTGAACTTGCGCGTGTGTGCAGGCAGGGATCATGATCACGGACCGTGCTGGCATGGAGGTCGGACATGGCCTCGACAGGTGAGCATGTGTTCTGCTACTCCCTTGCACATGTGCGCGAGCAGATCGCGCATGCCGATGAGACGCTCGGGTTCCATATCGTCCGGTTCTACAGTGTCGGTGGGCGTCCCTCGCGCGAACCGACCGACACGATCGAGGAGTATTACTACTTCCCCTCGGGCGGTACGATCCGCGACCGCGAAATGAACATCATCTTCTACGAACCGCGGCTGGACAAGTACCATGTCCGAAGTGAGTGAGCGCCGCGGAGGCTTCCGACGCATGCCGCGGATTCGCACGTTGAACCACGCCCGATGAGGTTCGCCCGATGCTGACTGTTGCCGCATTGCAGTTCCATCCCACCCTCCTCGACTGCGCCGCGAATCGTGCGCGGATCGAATCCTTCCTCCACTCCTGCGATGCACAGCTTGCCGTGCTGCCCGAGCTGGCCACGAGCGGGTATCTGTTCCAGACGCGCGAGGAAGTGGATGCCTGTGCGGAAGGCACCGGGGGAGAAACGGCCACGCTGCTGCGCGACATCGCGTGCGACAGGCGCATGGCAATCGTGGCGGGATTCGTTGAGCGGGCGGGTGCACGCTTCTACAATGCGGCACTGACAGTGCTGCCCGACGGCGCAATGCATGTCTACAGGAAGACGCATCTCTTCGGGCGCGAGCCCGAGTTTTTTGCGGAGGGAGATCTGGGATTCGTGCCGGTGGTGTGGAGCGAGGCCGTGCTCGGCGTGATGATCTGTTATGACTGGCGCTTTCCGGAAGTCCCCCGCACGCTGGCCCTGCGCGGTGCCGAAATCATCTGCCACCCGAGCGACCTCGTGGCCGCACCCGAACTCTGGCAGCCCGTCATGCGCACGCGCTCGTTCGAGAGCAAGGTGTTCACCATCACCGCAAATCGCATCGGCACCGAGCGGCGCGGCGGGGAGGAACTGATCTTCCACGGCTCGAGCCAGATCACCGCGCAGAACGGTGCGGTGCTGGCCGAAACCGACCGCGTCTTCGAGGGATGGATCACGGCGCAGGTGGATCCCGCCCGCACACGTGACAAGAGCTTCTCGCCTCTCAATGACATCTTCGCGGACCGTCGTCCGCAATTCTATGGCTGCTGAGTATCGCGGCCGACGGACCGCCTGATGCGCGCGCTGCTGTTGCGTGTGCTCGTCGGACTGCTCGTGCGCACACTCTCGATCGAGTTGCGGCACGGAGAGGCGGTCGGATCCCTGCTCGCACGTCGGGCGCCCTTCGTGTTCGTCTTCTGGCACGGATCGATGCTCGTGCCCTGGTGGATCATGCGCAGACACAATGCCGCCGCGCTCGTGAGCATGAGCGGCGATGGGTCGCTGCTCTCGTCGCTGCTTGAAGGCTGGGCATACACGGTGGTGCGCGGATCGAGCAGCAGGGGATCGAAGGAGGCGATGGCTGCGATGCGCGATCTCGTCTCGGCGGGAAAGGTGCTGTGCATCACGCCCGATGGTCCCAGAGGACCCCTGCACGAAATGAAAATGGGAGCCGTGCGTGTGGCACAGACCTCGGCCGTGCCGCTGGTGTACGCCACGGTGGCCTGCACCCACGCCACCACCCTCGGAAGCTGGGATCGCTTCGAGATCCCCTGGCCCTTCTCACGCGTCGTGCTGTCGTTCGGCGAGCCCCTCAGCATCGATCCTTCTCTCGAGGGCGAGGCGCTCGAAGACGAACGGCTCACCATCGAGAAGGCGATGCGTGCACAGCATCGCGCCTGCACGGTGGACTGACATGCGCGCGATCCTGGCCGCACTGTTCGGGGCTGTCGTTCGCGTGCGCAACGCGGCATACGATCGGGGGCTGTTCACCGCACACCGGATTGCCGTGCCGGTGCTGTCCGTCGGAAATATCACGCTCGGGGGAGCGGGCAAGACGCCTCTCGTCGAACATCTGGTGTCGCTGCTGCATGACGAGGGTGTCGCGCCCTGTGTCGTCACACGCGGATATGGACGTGTGACACGCGGGACGGTCGTCGTCTCGGATGCACGCGGTACGATCGTCACTGCGCGCGAGGGCGGCGACGAGCCCGTGCAGATGGCGCGCAAGTTCCCATGGCTTCCGATCGTCGCCGACGGGCTGCGCGTTCGCGGCTGCGGGCTGGCGATCGAGCGGTTTCAACCGGATGTGATCGTGCTCGACGATGCCTTCCAGCATCGTGCCTGTGCGCGCGATCTCGACATCGTCGCCATCGATGCCGCACGGGCTGACACCGAGCTGCGCATGGCGCCGCTGGGACGCCTGCGCGAACCCCTCGCACATCTGCGCCGTGCCTCGCTCATCGTGCTCACCCGCTGCAGCGACACCGTGCAGGTCGACGTCCTTGCGGCGCGGCTTTCTTCCTTCTCGGATGCCCCGATCGTACGCACCCGCTTCGCCATCGCCGCTCTGCGTGATGCGCTGGATGGACGTGGTGTTGGAATGGATGCGGTGCAGGAGCGCGTCATCGCCTTCTGCGGCATCGGATCACCCGACGCATTCCGCACCACCCTTGCGGAAGCCGGGCTCGCCACCGCCGCTCTGCGCGCATTCCCCGATCATCACACCTATGCAGCGCGCGACCTCGAGGCACTCCGTGTGCTCGCGCGTCGTCACGACACGCAGACCTTCGTGACCACGGAAAAGGATGTCGCCCGTCTCGGTGCGGCTGTGGGAGGCTTGTCGGACTTCCGCATCCTCTACCCGGAAATGATCACGCAGGTGCTCGAAGGCGCAGATCTGCTGCGCGGGCGCGTATTCGACAGCATGAGGCGCGCATGATGCATCTGCGCGCGATATGGACGCGCCTGCCGATGCTTGCCATGCTTGGCTGCTGTGCAGTGGCGCTCTGGTCATGCGGCAGCGAGGAAACCGTGTCCTGTGCCGGACGGGTGCTCGACGCCGGCAGCGGCCTGGCGGTCGACTCGGCGACGCTGCGCGTGCAACGCACGCCCGCCGAGCGCGGACGTACACAGACGCGCGTGCACGATGGATGGTACGTGCTCGAGAACCTGCTCCCGGGCGATACCGTACGCGTGACGGCTTCAGGATTTCACGATACGTCGTTCGTGGTCGACGCTCTGACCGCTCATGCCCCGCAGCACACGCCTTCCAGCGTGCGCAGAGATGTGTGGCTCGCACCCGTCCTCGACACGGCGTGGACGGCCGATGGTCCCGTCGATGCCGCCGTCTTCCTCGAGGGGATGCAGGCGGTGCGCAAGAAGCTCTCGGTCAATGAGACGCGCATGATCGCGCGCCGGCTGCTGCCGGGCGCGCGTATCCGTTCGTTGTCGCTGATTGAAGTGGGAGAGGGGGAGGAATGGATGGTGACGGTCACCATCGGCCACGCCGAAGGAACGCTCTACATCAACGCCTTGTCAGGTGCACTGCGCAGCGCCGAGAGCGAGGACCACCAGCTCGACCGTCGTCTGCAGGATCTGCTGCGGGAGCAGTGACCGCGCCCTGTCGACGTGCGTGTACACATCGGTAGAAGGGTGTCGGAGACCAGAACGCTGTGTCAGGGATGTGTCGGCGCGGCCGTGGGCAAATGAGTGCTTCCGAGCGTGGCTGCGCAGCGGTCGCAGAAGTGTGCGGTCGGCAGTTCGTAGAGAATCGAATTGGGGATCTCCTCCTTGCAGAAGATGCAGAACCCGTATTCATTCCGTTCCATCCGTTCGAGCGCGAGCCGCAGTTCGTTCAGGTGCGGATCGGCCTTGAATGCCAGATGCGCGGTCAGTGAGTCGGTCGAAAGCATGCGACGCGGCTCGTTGTAGACTGTTTCGAGGATCCCGGCCATGCGCGAGAGGATGAGCTCCTTCAGTTCACTGATGTGTGTGGTACTACGAACCATGGCGCATGGCGTGGAGTTGGGGGATCGGTCTGGGTGAGGAGATTGTTCGGAAAATTACCTCCTCCCGCGTACGAGAATCAAGGGCAATTTGCATGGCCAGAACGTGCTCCCGCACCCCCCTGCGGAAGCCTCGAACAGTTTGACAATAGGGGGGACTTCGGTATATTGCCCCCCTGATTCAAGATGACGTTGACCTAAATTTTTCATTTTCAGGAGCATTGATTCCATGGCACTCGACGCACTCGGGATGGTGGAAACCAAAGGACTGATCGGTTCGATCGAAGCAGCTGACGCGATGGTCAAGGCAGCGAAGGTCGAGCTCATCGGCAAGGAAACAATCGGCGGTGGTTTCGTGACCGTCATGGTTCGCGGTGATGTCGGCGCGGTCAAGGCAGCCACCGATGCCGGTGCCGCCGCCGCCCAGCGCGTCGGAGAACTGGTCTCCGTGCATGTCATTCCGCGCCCGCATGCCGACGTGGAGCTGATTCTCCCGAAACGTCCGTAAGGACGGATCCCCTTCGGAGCATTCATGCTCGAAGTCGCACTCGGGCTGATCGAGACGCGTGGGCTCATCGCCGCCATTGAAGCGGCAGATGCAGCCGTCAAGGCCGCCAACGTCACGCTCATCGGCAAGGACGTAACGAAGGCCGCACTGGTGACAGTCAAAGTCATCGGTGAGGTCGCCGCCGTCCAGGCCGCTGTCGATGCAGGTTCGGCGGCCGCCATGCGTGTGGGTGTCCTCGTCGGAAGGCACGTGATCGCACGTCCCGCCGAGGGACTGGAACTCTTCTTCGGTGGGCGGAGCACTCCTCCGCCCGCACCTGTGGATGCACCACCTACACCCCCGACCACACCTTCGGAGAAGGCTGCGCCCCGTGCGCGACGTGCTCCGCAAGCGACTCCACCTCCAGTGGCAGATGTTCCAGATTCAGTGCCGGAACCTGCTCCCCACACGGAGCCTGCTCCGCTCCCGGAACCTGCTCCCCACACAGAACCTGCTCCCCACACAGAACCTGCTCCGCTCCCGGAACCTGCTCCGCTCCCTATGGACATTGCAGGAGAGGACTCCTCCGCCTCCTCGACGGAGGCGGTGCTCCCGAAGCGCTCCACCCGGCAGGCTGAGAGAAAGATCGTGCCTGCGCAAGCCGCACTCGCCTTTGACATCGATCCTGTCGAAGAAGGAGATGCTCCCGTTTCGTTCGATACGGCTCCGGTGAAAGATGACGCTCCGGTGAAAGATGACGCACGTACTATCCCTCTGACTGGTTCCCACGACGAGAAATACACCTATCTGGCCGTGCTCGCCGAGATGCCGGTCACACGCCTGCGCCGTGAGGCGCGTGCGGTACCGGAACTCGACATCCACGGCAGGGAAATCTCGTTTGCGAACAAGGAACGGATTCTCGAGTCCTTCCGGACGCTGCTCGGTATCTGATCGCATCATTACATGAGCGCTCCGCGGAACAGGCGGAGCGCTTTGCATTTGTCCCATGGAAAAACGTCCCTACCACATTCTCGCTGGTTCGATCCTGCTCGCCGTCCTGCTCTGGCTCTCGGTGACGATGGGGGAGAGCTACACCTCGCGTCTGACGGTGCCGCTCGCGCTGACGGCGCTGCAGCGCGATGTCGCGCTCGAGGAACCGCTGCCCGAACGGATCGAGGTGCTGCTCGAGGGACCCGGCTGGCAACTGCTCTATTTGTCGCTCGCCGATCAACTCGTGCTCGAGATCCCCGCCACATCGGTGCGTGGAGACCGGATCGTGCTGGGCTCGCGTCTGCTGACCGGAGCGCTCAAGCTGCCGCCGGGGGTGGTCGCGCTGCAGGCCTATCCGGAGACGCTGGTGGTGCGGACCGAAACGGCGATCGAAAAAAAGGTGCCGCTGCGTTTCGACATGAGTCTTCTCACGTACCGCGATGGATTTGGATTGACGGGCACACCCGTGCTTGAACCGGATTCGGTCGTGGTGACGGGTTCCGCGCGCATGGTGCGCGACATCACGTCATGGTCGGTCGAACCGCGAGCATTCACGGATGTGACCGCACCTGTTACGGAGGTGCTGTCGCTGGTCGATTCGCTGCCCGGCATCGTGCGCCGGAACGTCGAACGGGTACGGCTCTACGTGCCCGTCGAGCAGCTCGCCGATGTGCGCTTTGAAGATGTCGTGGTCACTGTCGAAGATGTGCCGCTCGGACGGGAGGTGCTGCTCGCACATGCACGCATCGACGTGATCGTGCGGGGCGGCATCAGCAAGCTCTCGCAGTTTGCGGCAAAGGACTTTCAGGCGGTCATCGACTATCCCGCGCTCATGGCAGACACGACAGGCGTCATCGTGCCGCGCATCGTCATGCCCGAATCGTTCAAACTGCTGCAGCTCGATCCTCCCGTGATCGGATACACGATCAGAAAATAGGAATCATAGGTCCGAAAACGACGAACGCCGCGGATATCCGCGGCGTTCGTGCGTAGAGGCGCTTGTGTGCTCGGTCAGTCGAGGAAGTGCACGAAGAGTCCGTCACGGAGCTTCGGTTCGAACCAGGTGCTCTTCGGCGGCATGATCTGGCCTGCATCGGCAATCGACATCAGCTCGTCGATCGAGGTCGGATGCATGCTGAAGGCCACGGTCATCTCGCCGCTGTTCACGCGCCGCTCCAGCTCGCCGAGTCCGCGGATGCCGCCCACGAAGTCGATGCGCTTGTCGGTGCGGGGGTCGGCGATGCCGAGCACGGGCGAGAGCACGTTGTGCTGCAGAATCGCAACATCGAGACGGCCGACGGGATCGGGATTCTCGAGCAGGGCGGGATGCGCCGACAGCGTGTACCAGCGGCCGCCGAGATACAGCCCGACATCGCCCTTCTTCGCAGGCTTCACGGCAGCATCGGCGGGCGCGATGGTGAACGTCGCACCGAGCTTGTCGAGAAACTGCTCGTCAGTCAGTCCGTTGAGATCCTTCACCAGCCGGTTGTAGTCCATGATGCGCAGCTGGCTGGCGGGGAAGTACACCGCGAGGAAGAAGTTGTACTCCTCCTCACCCGTGTGGGTGGGATTCGCGGCGGCACGCTCGCGACCGACAATGCCCGCGGCAGCCGAACGGTGATGTCCGTCGGCCACGTACAGCGTCGGGATCTCGCGAAACGCCGCCATGATGGCCTCGATGTCGGCCGCATCACGAATCACCCACGAGGCGTGACGCACGCCGTCGGCCGCGACATGATCGTTGTCGGGGGCGCCGGCGGTGATGCGCGCGACGATGCCGTCGATCACGGCATTGTCACGGTAGGTCAGGAAGATCGGTCCGCTGTGCGCATTGGTGACGCGCACGTGGTTGCAGCGGTCCTCTTCCTTGTCCTTGCGCGTGTGCTCGTGCTTGCGGATGGTGTCGTTCCAGTACTCCTCAACGGCCGCGCAGCCGACGAGTCCGTACTGCGTGTGTCCGTGCATCGTCTGGGCATACACGTACAGCGAGGGAGCGGCGTCTTCGACGAGCACGCCGTCGCCGATGAGCGTCATCAGGTTCTCACGGCCCTTGGCGTAGACGGCGTCGTCGTGTAGGTCGATCGAGGGATCGAGGTCGACCTCCGGCTTGCCGACGTGCAGGAAGGAGAGGGGATGCCCCTGCACCTCCGCACGCGCCTCGTCGGAGTTGAGCACATCGTAGGGTTTGGCCGCAACCTCGGCGGCATGGTCGGGTGTCGGTCGAAATGCCCGGAAGGGGCGGATGGTTGACATCGGTACGGGATCCTTGCTTCGTTTCGAATTACGTCGTCAGCGCCGCGGCGACCTTCTCGGCGATTTCCGTGCCGACGCGCGCCTGACCTTCGACCGTCGATCCGCCGATGTGCGGCGAGACGGCGATACGGGGATGGTTGATCAGCGCTTGCTGCGCCTCGGTCGGGGGCTCGCTGGCGAAGACGTCGAGTCCTGCACCGAACACGGTGCCGTTCTCGAGCGCAGCGAGCAGCGCCGCTTCGTCGACCACACCACCGCGGGCACAATTGACCAGCACCACGCCCTTTTTCATCATGGCGAACTCGGCGGTGCCGATCGTTGGTCCTGCGGCCTTGTCCAGCGGGAGATGCAGCGTGAGGAAGTCCGCACGTGCAAGCACGTCCTCCTTCGACGCCTGCTCCACCTCGTAGGCGGCGGGCGAGAAGTACGGATCGTAGACGACGACGTTCATGCCGAGCCCCAGCGCGCGCTTGCCGACTTCCTTGCCGATGCTGCCGAAGCCGAGAATGCCACAGGTTTTGCTGCTGAGTTCGATGCCCTTCGAGAATTCCTTCTTCGGCCATTTTCCTGCGCGCATCTCGAGCGAGCCGAGGTGCAGGAAGCGGCTGACGGCGAACATGTGTGCGATGGCGAGTTCGGCGACCGAAGCCGCGGAGGCGCCCGGAGTGTTGAGCACGGGGATTCCCTTCTCCTTCGCGAACGCCGTGTCGATGTTGTCGACGCCGACACCACCGCGCGCGATGACCTTCAGCTTCGTGCCCGCCTCGATCACCTCGCGCGTGACCTTCGTGGCCGAACGCACGATGATCGCCTCGTAATCCTTGATGACCGCGACGAGTTCTTCAGGCGGATACTGCTGCTGGGTGATCTCCAACCCGGCATTCTGCAGGATCGCAAGACCCTCTTTCGAAATGCCGTCCGTGATCAGGACCTTCATAAACGCTCCATCCATTGTGAGATAATGGTGTGGGATCTTCTATTTCCCACAGACAGGTCCAAAATACTCAACCCGGCACCGACGAACAACCCGACAGCGGACCCACGCCTCCGATATCCGGCGCATTCGCGAAATTCCTCACAATCGGATGAATGCATCCGAAATGGTTTGGACGGTGTCGAGGCGATTGGCTATGTTTGTACAGGGCGCGCGACTGCACCCGCACAGTTCGAACGTTTTCTCACAATCAGGTTTTCATCAGGAGATGCACATGGCAACGAGAGCACACAACTTTTTCGCCGGACCCGCGGTGCTGCCGTATTCGGTGATCGAAGAAACGCGTGACGTGGTGATGGATTTTGCGGGACTCGGTGTGTCGCTCATGGAGGTCAGCCACCGCTCGAAGGAGTTTGACGCGGTGATGCTCGAGACGCAGAACGACGCTCTCGCGATCATGGGCCTGTCGCCCGACGACTACGCGGTCGTGCTGGTCGGCGGCGGTGCGAGCACCCAGTTCGCCATGCTGCCGATGAACTTCCTGCACACGAAGGCCGATTACATCGTCACCGGCGAGTGGGCGACCAAGGCCGCCAAGGAGGCGAAGCTCTTCGGCACCGTCGTCGAGGCGGGCTCGTCGGCCGACACGAACTTCAACTACCTGCCGAAGAACTGCACCTTCAGCCCCGACGCCGATTACGTGCACTACACAACGAACAACACCATCTACGGCACGCAGTGGCAGACGATCCCGTACACGGGCGACCGCCCGCTCGTCGCCGACATGTCGAGCGACATGCTCAGTCGCGAGATGGACTACTCGAAGTTCCACCTCATCTACGCCGGCGCGCAGAAGAACCTCGGTCCCGCAGGCGTCGTCATGGTCATCGTCCGCAAGTCGTGGATCGAGCAGGCGAAGACCAACATCCCCACCATGCTCAAGTACAAGACCCACGTCGACAAGGGCTCGATGTTCAACACCCCGCCCGTGCTGCCGATCTACGTGCTCGGCCGCACGCTGAAGTGGATCATGAAGGAGGGCGGACTCGCCGCCATCCAGAAGCGCAACGAGATGAAGGCCGGCATGATCTACGGCGCCATCGACGCGCATCCCGACTTCTACAAGGGCTCGGTCACTGACAAGGGGGATCGCTCCCTCATGAACCTCACGTGGAATCTGCCGACCCCCGAGCTCGAAGCCACGTTCATTGCGGAAGCCAAGAAGCAGCGCATGCTCGGTCTCAAGGGCCACCGCTCGGTCGGCGGCATCCGCGCATCGATCTACAACGCATGCCCCGTCGAGTCCGTCGAAACCCTCGCCGCCTTCATGGAGGAGTTCTACAAGAACAACCAGTAATCCGCGAGTCGGCGACGGCGACACGGCGACGGCCACTCGGTCGTCGGACGCCCCACCCCTCTCGTCCCCCCGGCATCACGACAACCGCAGCCCCCGCGGGCTGCCGTTTCTGTAATCAGCACATCACGCACTGGGGAATGATG
>JAEYUG010000089.1 GCA_023432805.1 Bacteroidota bacterium
ATCGGGGGATGACGCGGCGCGGGTGTGAAAAGGGAGGAAGGGCGCGGGGCCCGCAGGGATCAGGCGCGCTCGCGCTTGGCGAGGGCGTCGGTGGCGGCCATGGCGATCATGTCGAGGATCTCGGAGACTTCCGCGCCGCGCTGGAGGACGTGCACGGCCTTGCCCATGCCGAGCAGGATCGGACCGATCACGCTCATCCCACCGATCCGCGTCAGCAGCTTGTAGGCAATGTTGCCGCTGTTGAGATCGGGGAAAATGAGGGTGTTGGCGCCGCCCTGGATCGACGAGAAAGGGAAGGTCTCGGCGAGGATCTCGGGCGTGACCGCGGTGTCGGCCTGCATTTCGCCGTCGATGACCAGGTCGGGACGACGCTCGCGGATGAGCGTGAGGGCGCGCTGCATCTTGAGCGGTGACTCGAGGGGATTGCTTCCGAAGTTGCTGTACGAAAGCAGGGCCACGCGCGGCTCGATGTCGAAGGTTGCCACGAGATCGGCCGCCTGCAGGGCGATGTCGGCGATGTCTTCGGCGGTCGGATCGACGTTGACGGTCGTGTCGGCGAGGAAGTACGAATTCTTCTTGTCCGACAGAATGTACAAGCCGGAGACCTTCTTGTAGCGCGGGTCGCGGCCGATGATTTCAAGGGCGGGACGTATGGTGTCGGGATAGTGCACGGTGTAGCCGGAGATGAGTCCTTCGGCATCGCCCGTATGCACCATCATCGCACCGAAATAGTTCGGCTCATGCAGCATGCGCTGACGTGCGATGTACTGGGTCACACCCTTGCGCCCACGCATCGTGTGGTAGGTGGCGATGTACTCGTCCGTACGCTCGTAGGTGTTCGGATCGACGATTTCGATGCCGGTCAGGTCGATGTCGTTCGTGGTGGCGATTTCGCGGATCTTCGCCTCGTTGCCGACGAGCACCGGTTGTGCGATGGCTTCGTCGACCGCAAGCACGGCAGCCTTCATGATACGCGGTTCGTCGCCTTCCGGCAGCACGACACGTACCTTCTGATTGGCGGCCTTCCCGTAGATCGGTGTCATGACCACGTGGGCGCGGCCCATGCGGATTTCAAGAGAGCGGCGATAGGCATCCCAGTCCGCGATCGGCTTGCGTGCGACACCGGTCTCCATCGCGGCCTTCGCCACGGCGGGAGCGACCCAGGTGAGCACGCGGGGATCGAAGGGTTTCGGGATGATGTACTCGCGGCCGAAGCTCATTTCGGTCACGCCGTAGGCACGCTTGACCTGATCGAGCACATCTTCCTTCGCGAGCTTGGCGAGGGCGTAGGCGGCGGCCTGCTTCATCTCTTCGTTGATTGCGGTGGCCGACACATCGAGTGCGCCGCGGAAGATGAAGGGGAAGCCGAGCACGTTGTTGACCTGGTTCGGGAAATCCGACCGGCCGGTGGCCATGATCAGATCGGCACGCGCGGCGATTGCGTCGTCGTACATGATTTCCGGATCAGGGTTGGCCATGGCGAAGATGATCGGGTTCGGGGCCATGGTCTTGACCATGTCCGGCGAAACCACGCCACCGGAGGAGAGTCCGACGAACACGTCGGCGCCGACGAGCGCATCGGCGAGCGTGCGGCAGTCGGTCTCGACTTCGAAGTCGTGCTTGAACTCGTTCATGCCTTCGGTGCGGCCCTTGTAGATCACGCCCTTGGTGTCGCAGAGCATGACGTTGGCGGGATTGACGCCGAGCGAGATGTGGAACTTCGCGCAGGCGATGCCCGAGGCGCCGGCACCGTTGTAGACGACGCGGATCTCATCGAGCTTCTTGCCGACCAGTTCGACTGCATTGATGAGTGCGGCGCCACTGATGATGGCCGTACCGTGCTGATCGTCGTGGAACACCGGAATGTTCATCGACTTCTTGAGCGCTTCCTCGATGTAGAAGCAGTCGGGTCCCTTGATGTCCTCGAGATTGATGCCGCCAAAGGTCGGCTCAAGCACCTCGCAGACGCGGATGATTTCTTCGATGTTCTTCGACTTGAGTTCGATGTCGAACACGTCGATGTCGGCGAAGGTTTTGAACAGCACACCCTTGCCTTCCATGACGGGCTTGCCGGCGTGCGGACCGATGTCTCCGAGTCCCAGCACCGCGGTTCCATTCGAGATCACCGCGACGAGGTTGCCCTTGGCGGTGTATTCAAAGACCAGGTCGTCGTCCTTTGCGATCTCGCGGCAGGGTTCGGCAACGCCGGGCGTGTACGCGAGCGAGAGATCACGCTGCGTGACACAAGGTTTGGTGGTGACGACTTCGATCTTTCCCTTCCGCCCCATGCTGTGGTATTCGAGGGCGTCTTCACGTCTGATTTTCATGGAGGCTCCGTTCCGTGTTCTTGTGGAGTTGGTGGATACCAAATGTGCGCATTGATCGGGGGAAATCTACCACTTTTGGTGGCAAGCTCCAATGAAAGGGATATCCGGATCGGAAGCTGTGAATGGGAAAGGTCGGTGGACGTCTTCGTCCACCAGAAAGGTCGGTGGACGTCTTCGTCCACCAGAAAGGTCGGTGGACGCCTTCGTCCACCAGAAAGGTCGGTGGACGTCTTCGTCCACCAGAAAGGTCGGTGGACGTCTTCGTCCACCAGAAAGGTCGGTGGACGTCTTCGTCCACCCTGACCCACTGAACATCCGTCAAGAGTGGACGAGGACGTCCACCCTCCTTTCACAGCAGTAAAGGAAGGATGCTGGAAGGAAGGATCTCGCGCATGCAGCGGAAATGTCCCCTGGGGCACGACGAGCGGCCGATATGCGAGCAGGGACGACACTCCACATCGGAAGCCTCCACGACGTGAGCCCGTGCATTGTAGGGAAAGAACCCGAACTGCCGCACAGTGCTTCCGAAGATCGCGACCACCGGCACGCGCCGCGCCGTGGCGATGTGCATGAGTCCGCTGTCCATCGTCAGCGCCACATCACACTGCGACAGCGCTGCCGCAGTTTCCAGCAGCGTCAACTCCCCGCAGTGACTCCGCATCCGCTCCGGCGCCTGCGCACAGAGGCCCGCTGCCTGCGCCGCGTCGTCACGACCACCGAAGAAGTGGAGCGTGACATCCGATGTCTCGATCAACATCGCGCAGAGCTCGGCAAGATGTTCTGCAGGCCAGCGCTTCGTGAAATGCCTCGCTCCCGCACAGATCGCGATGCGGCGTGCTGGAGCATTGTCCGATGCGATGCGCGCCTGCATCGCGGCCAGCAGGTCGTCGGGCACGACGAGGTCCGGGGGATCCCCATCAGGCTCCACGCCATAGGCCTCTGCGGTTTCGATGTAGCGCTCGGCCACCGGCACCTCATCACGATACCAATCCCGATGCAGCCGCACGAGCGCTGCCCGCGGCAGCGCACGCTTGCGCACGATGCACAGATCCCGCCCGAGCCGCCAGCGCAGCACGCGCGTGCGCAGGTTGTTGTGCAGATCGAAGACGATGTCGAATCCGATGTGCACGAGCTTCGCTCGCAGGGCCAGCAGATCCCCGAACGTCGGCGCGGCCGGGAGCACGTGCAGGGTGTGGATGGCGGGATGATGCTCCACCAGCTGTGCAAACGGCGCACGGGTCACATAATGGATCTCGCAGGTGGGATGCTCCCATCGGAAGCGACGCAGAAACGGCGTCGTGAGCACGACGTCGCCGATCGAGCTGAGCCGGAGCACGAGCACGCGTATCAGCGGACGATAGGGTGGGGGCGAGGGGAGCATGGCCGACGCAGCTGGTGTTGGAGGTGACTTCCGCCGGGGGATGCGGCAATGATACGGATTTCAGCCGACAGGCGCGAACTTGCCGCGGCCTACGGGTGTTATGAGGAGGTACGAGATCCTCATATCCCACATTCAGCGAGACCATGTCATCCCACATGACCGAGAAACAGCTTCGTTCGATCACCACGCTCGGCGGCCTGCGCCGTGCGGGCATCACCGTCGACTCCGTAAAGGAGGAGATGCGCCGCAATCTCATCGCGAAACTGCACGCGGGCGAGCGGCTCTTCGCGGGCATCATCGGGTACGACGACACGGTGGTGCCGGCGATCGTGAACGCGGTGCTGGCGCGGCATGACATGCTGCTACTGGGGCTGCGCGGACAGGCCAAGACGCGCATCGTGCGCATGCTGCCGACGCTGCTGGACCCGTGGGTGCCGATCGTGCGCAACTCCGAGGTGAACGACAATCCCTTTGCGCCGATCTCCAAGCACGGGATGGATCTCGTGGCCGAATGCGGCGACGACACCGAGATCGAGTGGATTCCCGCCGAGCAGCGCTACGCCGAGAAGCTCGCCACGCCGGATGTGACGATCGCCGACCTGATCGGCGACATCGATCCCATCAAGGCCGCGGCGCAGCGGCTGCATTACGCGCACGAGGGGGCGATCCACTTCGGCCTGATACCCCGCACCAACCGCGGCGTGTTCGCGATCAACGAGCTGCCCGATCTGCAGCCGCGCATCCAGGTGGGACTCTTCAACATCATGCAGGAAAAAGACATCCAGATCCGCGGCTTCAACGTGCGGATTCCCCTCGACGTGATGATGGTCTTCACCGCGAATCCCGAAGACTACACCAACCGCGGCAGCATCATCACGCCGCTGAAGGACCGCATCGACTCGCAGATCCTGACCCACTATCCCGAGCGGCTCGACGACGCCGTTGCGATCACCGCGCAGGAGGCGTGGATCGAGCGCGACGGCCGGCGCGTCGTGCTGCCGCGCTTCTTCCGCGACATCGTCGAGCACATCGCCTTCGAGGCTCGCGAAAGCGAATTCGTCGACCAGCGCTCCGGCGTCAGCGCGCGCCTGACCATCAGCGCCCTCGAGAACCTCGTATCGAACGCCGAGCGCCGCGCGCTCATGCACGGCGACGACGTGGTCGCGCCGCGCGTCTCCGACCTGCTGCGCCTGCTGCCGGCGATGACCGGCAAGATGGAACTCGTCTACGAAGGTGAGCAGGAGGGTCCCGTCAAGGTCTCGAAGCTGCTCATCGGCAAGGCCGTGCGTGCGGTGTTCGGTGGGATGTTTCCCGAGCCCGGCGCGAAGAAGGGCGCGCGTGGCAGCCGGGGCGAACGCAGCCGCGGCGAGGAAGCCCTGCATGCCGCGCGTGCCGATGAAAGTGCGCCCTCGGTCTACGCCGAACTCATCGCGTGGTTCGATCACGGGGGACGCGTCGAACTGCGCGACGACATGCCTTTTGCCGACTACGCCGCGGCGCTGCACGCCGTACCCGGCCTCGCCGAGCTTGTGCGCACGCACATTGCGGATGTCGCCGCCGACGAGCACGCGCTCGCTGCCGCGATGGAGTTCGTGATCGACGGACTGCATCAGCATTCTCGGCTCGCGCGGCATGAGGGACACGGCGCGATCGCGTATCGCGACATGCTCGGCACGCTCTTCACCATGTCCGCCCCCGACGAAGACGAGGAACTCTGATGTACATCGCCTACGAGCGCTGGGTTCCCCGCGGCGGTGGACGCGACGAGCGGCTCGAGCAGCTGATCTCGCTCTTCAGCCAGCTGCTCATGCGCACCGGCGGCAACGTGCGCGAGGCCCTCGACTGGCTCGAGCGCATCGACAGCCGCTACGGCCTCTTCGACAAGGACCTGACCATGCAGCAGTTCGTCGAGGAGCTCACAGCGCGCGGCTACCTGCGTGAAGATGAGGAGGGGGGGATGACCATCGCAGCGGGGGGACACCGGCGCATTCGTGAAGACGCGTTGGAAGACGTGTTCACGGGGTTGAAGAAGGGTCCCGGCGGAAGCCACGAGATCCCGAAGTCCGGTGCCGGCGTCGAGCGCACGAGCGAGACACGATCGTATGCCTTCGGCGACGCCGCCTCGAACATCGACATGACCGCGACGCTGCGCAACGCCTACCTGCGCGGGGGCATCGACGAATTCTCCCTCGCGGAAGAGGACGTCGAGGTGCACGAGACCGAGCACCAGACCAGCGTGGCCACCGTGATCATGATCGACATCTCGCATTCGATGGTGCTGTACGGCGAGGACCGCATGAGTCCCGCCAAGCAGGTGGCGCTTGCGCTGTCGGAGCTCGTGCTGACGAAGTATCCCAAGGATCGCATACACGTGCTCGTGTTCGGCGACGATGCGATGGAGGTGTCGGTGGGGGAGCTTCCGTACCTGCAGGCGGGTCCCTACCACACGAACACCCGTGCGGGATTGCGGCTGGCGCGCAGCATTCTGCGCCGGGCGGGGAACGTGAACAAGCAGATTTTCATGGTGACCGACGGCAAGCCCTCGGCGTTGTTCGAGGACGACGGGCGCTTGTATAAAAATCCCATGGGACTCGACCTGCGCATCGTGAACAAGACCATTGACGAGGCCGTGGCTTGTCGTCGGGAGGGCATCGTGATCACGACCTTCATGGTGGCCGAGGATCCCTGGCTCATGAACTTCGTCGAAGAGATGACCCGCGCCGCGCAGGGCCGTGCCTACTTCACCGGTCTTGCCGACCTCGGCTCGTACGTGCTCGTCGACTACATCCGCAACCGCCGCGGCTCGGTCGGTGCCAATGGACGGTCGGCGTCTCGCCGCCGTTGACGCATGCTCAGTCGGTGCAGGGTGGACGAGGGCGTGCACCGACCGTTCAGTGGACGGGCGGCGTCTCGCCGCTTCGTTGATACCGCATCAATCGTCAAAGACGGACGAGGGCGTCCACCCACCCATACCGGAGCGCGGACGTCCTCGTCCGCACCCACTGAACTTCCGTCAAGAGTGGACGAGGACGTCCACCGACCGTTCGGGGGTGCTCAGGGGAGGATGAGCATCTTGCCGACGGTGCGCTGCGTGCCGATCGTGAGGGTGTAGTAGTACACGCCGAACTGATTGCGTGCAGGCAGCCATCTGATCTCGTGCGCACCCGCATGCAGGCGCTGGTCGATGAGCGTTGCAACGCGGCGACCGAGCTGGTCGTGCACCACGAGTGTGACGCGTGCGTCGACGGGAGAGGTGAACGTGATGGTCGCGGCATCATGCACGGGATTCGGGTAATGCGACACGGCAGGCGTCGTTGGTACTCCTGCCTGTTCCACGCCCGACACTCCGCCACTCACCACTCGCAGTATCGTGCCACCCGTACCGACAATGGTGCCGGTGTTCGGATCGCTGAAGTGGATCGCGCGCAGTTCGTTGTTCGTGATGGAGGGGATCTTCGTCCATGTCTCGCCGGCGTCGGAGGAATGGTAGAGCACCCCGAAGCTTCCGACGGCTGCCCAATGCAGGGAATCCGCTGCATGGACTGAGAGGATGGTTTCGTTGTATCCGCTCGGTCGATAGATCCACGTGCGTCCTCCATCACGTGTGACATGAATGCCATCCCTCCCGCCTGCACACACGCCATTGAAGCGGTTGGCGAAGGCGACTCTCCGGCCGCGCAGGCCACAGGGTCCTTCCTGTTTCCAGCTTGCACCGCCATCGGTGGTGTGCAGGTTCGTGCCGTCGTATCCGATGACGATCGCGCTGCGGTCATCGAACATGTGCACGTCGAGGAGGCGCGAGGTCGTGCCGGCAGACTGCTGCTGCCAGGTCACACCACCGTCGGTGGTGCGGAGGATGACGCCTCCATTTCCGACGGCCATGCAGGTCAGGGGATCGGCACAGTGGATGGCGTTCAGGGTCAGGGCCGTGTCGCCTTGGATCTCCTGCCATGTTTCGCCGCCATCGGTTGATTTGATGATGCGTCCCTCGTCACCAACAATGTAGCAGATGTCGTTCGTGACGACGTGCACACCGTTGAGCTTGACGGAGGTTGCGGCGTCGCGCAGGATCCAGGTCGTGCCGCCATTGGTGGTTGCGAGCAGTGTACCGGACGCGCCGACCGCCATGCCGTGACGGGTATCGCTGAACGAGACGTGCTCGAGGTCCGTGCGCGGACCCGACGAGCGCAGCACCCAGTTCGCACCGGCATCGGGTGTCGTGAGAATGCGTCCCGTTGCGCCGACGATGATGCCGCGTCCGCGATCGGTGACGGCGATGGCATTGTATGCATCGGTGTCGATGATGTTTGTGTGGTCCACCCAGGTGACGCCACCATCGGTCGTGGAGAGTCTGGCGCCATTCCATCCGACGGCATGTCCCCGCAGGTTGTCGTGGAAGGCGATGCCGGACAGCATTTCACGTTCTGAGTTGAACACGGGTTGCCAGATGCGTCCGCGATCGGCGCCTCGAAGGATGTCGCCGGTCGCCGAGACTGCGAACATGGTATTGATGTCGACCATGCAGACGCTCGTGGGAACTGCCAGACTCGGACTTCCGCTGCCCATCCACGATACGCCGCCGTCGGACGTGCATCTGACGACGCCCATGTCTCCCAGCGCGACACCGTTGAGCGAATCACAGAACGCGACTGCGCGCAGCGCGCGGCTTGGGGATCCACCTGACGAGGTCCACGTCGCGCCCGCATCGGTGCTGCGCATGAGCTCGCCCTTGTCTCCGACTGCGACTGCCGCGCGTGTGCCGACCAGTGCGATGGCGTTGAGGGTGTATTCCGTCGAACTGTTGCGCTTCTGCCAGGTTCGGCCGGCATCGGATGTCGTGAGCACGGTGCCGTTCGCACCGACTGCGATGCCGGTGAAGGGATCGAAGAAGGCGACGCCGTACAGGTGGTTGGTGGTGCCGCTGGTCTGGATCTGCCAGGTGGCGCCGGCGTCGGTGGAGTGGATGATCGTGCCCTGATCGCCGACGGCGGTGGCGTGGTGCTGGTCCACGAGGCTGACGCCGCGCAGGACGTTGCCCTGCGGCAGGGGATTCTGCCAGTGCCAGGCGTACTGCGCATGCAGGCATGGTGTGGCGCCGAGCAGCAGGGTCAGCGCCAGGAGGGGGAGGTGCTTCATGAGAGGATCTCCATGATCGTGCACACCGGGGTGGGGTTTTTGCATGATACGGAGTGGAAAGTCGGGAATCAATGGGTGGGTGGGGTCAATGGACGGGCGGTGTCTCGCCGCCAATGACTGTGCCCGAAGGGAGAGGGGGGGGGGCACACCCATTCAGCACCCACCACGCAATTCGCCAGCTTTGACGACTTAACACGCAACTCGTCAGAACTGACGATTTACACGCTACCCCGAAAACGACCACATCCCCCTCCCGCGACCGACGAGTGCGCCCAATGGCCGAGCGCCAGTGGACGGGCGGCGTCTCGCCGCCTCTTTGATACCGCATCATTCGTCGACGACGGACGAGGACGTCCACCGACCTTTCTTGCATGGGGGAGGGGGATTTGCGATGTTCTGGTCTGCGATTACGCCCTTCAATGACAAGGACGGTTCCATGACGGCACGTACTGCTCCTGCGGTTCCCACGGTCGTTCTCTCGCGCTTTGCCTCGCCGGTCGATACGCTGCACCTGGCGACGGTCGGCAAGGCGCTCATCGCGCTGTATTTCGACAGCACCGACGTCGACGTGCAGATGCACAGGTTCTTCGACCGTCATCTGCGCTCGTATGCATTGGTCGAGGATGCTGCTGCACATGCATCTCTTCATCGCGAGCTCGATCGGTATTTCACCCATGGCGGCAAGAGGTTCGCCACGCCGATCCACCTGTTCGGTACGGATTTCCAGATGCAGGTGTGGACGGCGCTGCGGTCGATTCCCCACGGTGCCACGATGTCGTACAAGGCGCTCGCGGAAGTGATCGGGAATCCCACAGCCACGCGGGCGGTCGGGGGAGCGGTGGGAAGGAATCCGATTTCGATTGTGATTCCGTGTCACCGTGTGATCGGGGAGGATGGGTCGCTGACGGGGTTCGGCGGGGGGATCGAGAGGAAGAAGGTGCTGCTGAGGTTGGAGGGGGTGTTGCTGGTATGACGGGAGAGTGGGGTGATAGGACGGACGAGGGCGTCCGTCCTCCTGTGTATCATTTTGTGGCGCATGTGCACTGGGACCGGGAGTGGATGTCGGGCCGCGAGGAGAGCCGGGTGCTGCTCGCCGATTTCATGTTCGATCTGCTCGACTGGCTCGAGAGCGGCGATGCTGTGCCGGCCTTCATTCTCGACGGTCATACCGCGCTCATCGACGACTTCCTCTCGGTGCATGCGGCAGAGCGCGACCGCGTCGCCGCACTCGTGGCGGCCGGCCGCCTGCGCGTGGGTCCCTGGTACATCCTCTCCGACGAATTCCTCCCCAGCGGCGAAGCGCATCTGCGCAATCTCTCGCTCGGCATCGAGACCGCGACCGCGCTCGGCGGCGTCTTCCGCGCGGGGTGGCTGCCCGACCAGTTCGGCCATATCGCGCAGATGCCGCAGATTCTCGCCGGCCACGGTATCAACACCGCGGTCCTCTACCGCGGCTTCGGCGGCGAACCGGGGCAGGAGAGCTCCGAATACGAATGGGTCGCGCCGAACGGCTCCGTCGTGCTGATGCTGCACCTGCACGCCGATGGCTACAGCTTCGGATATTTTTCCGACGACGACGATGCGACGATGCGCGCCCGCTTCGCGCGGCTGCGCGCGCTGACCGACGGACGTGCCCGCACGGCGCACCGGCTGATTCTCAACGGCGGGGACCGGCACTGGCCGGATCGCGCACTGCCGTCGGCGGTCGAGATGTTCCAGAGGGAGGAGGATGTGGATGTGCGCATCTCGCGCTTCGAGGATGTGGTCGATGCAATCCGCGCCGACACGGGGGAAGCCTCCCTGCCGCGCTGGGAGGGCGAGAGCCGCAGCGGCTGGGCGCATGCGATTGCCGCGGTGGGCGGCACGGCCTCGACGCGCGCATGGGTCAAGCGCGAGAACGCCGCCTGCCAGCTGCTGCTCGAACGCGCGGCCGAACCGCTCGACGTGCTCGTGACGGCGCTCGGCGGAGCGAGCCGTGCGGCGCATCTGCGCCATGCCTGGCGGCTCGTCATCGAGAATCAGGATCACGACGTGCTGTGCGGGACCTGCGTGGATCGCACGTATCACGCCGTGGCGCAGCGGTTCCGTGATGCGCAGGACGTGGCCGCGCGCGTGATCGCGATGAGTGCGGATGATCTGCTGCCCGCGGATCCCCATCTGCACGGCGACGACGTCGCGCTGCACTTCTTCCAGAGCCTGCCGCGCGCGCGGCGGGCGGTGGTGGCGTGCACGGTGGATTTCCACATCCGCGACGTGCGCATCGGCATCAATCCCGATTACGTCGCGGCGCCCGACACGCCGCCCGTGCGGGCGTTCGCGCTGCTCGACGCTTCGCGTCGTCCCGTGCGATTTCAGGTGGTCGGTCGCGAGGAGGCGTGGGGCGTGACGCTGACGCGGCATGCGTATCCCCATCAGACCCGGGTGGACCGCTTCCACCTGATGGTCGAGGTCGACCTCGTCGCGTGCGGCATCACGACGCTCACGGTCGAACGTCGCGAGGCCTTCCTCGACATGGTTGCGGGGGTGCGGGT
>JAEYUG010000126.1 GCA_023432805.1 Bacteroidota bacterium
CCACTGGGCGCGCGTTTCGCATGTCGATGTTCCGATGCTCAGTGCGCGCGATGCGCCTGCGCCAGTGCGGAGGGTCGTGCGTTGAGTGTGCCGGATGTGATGATGAAGTCGACGAGTCCCGCTGTGATATCGGAGAGCTGGCTCACGTTCCCATCATCTGTGATGCCGATCACGGGCAGGGGATCGAAGGCATCGTAGAGACGCAGGCGACAGAGCGTCATGTACGCCTTGTGAAAGTCCTGTCGGAAATCGACGACCAGCAGTTCGGGGGGCGATCCGTTCTCGAGCAGCGCGTCGATGAACTTCTGCGTCGACACATCGATGATAGTCATCATTGCGCCGGGGAAGGCATCTGCGAGTACGGTGGCTTCCGCAGGGATGCCGGTGAAAAGCGCCCAGTGTTTCGGTGCGGGGGGGAGATTCCTGTCGGTGGGGGTGATCGGCGCGGTCAGTCGCTGCGCGCAGGCGATGAGTTCCTCCCGCACGACGGGTTTGGTCAGATAATCCGCTGCTCCGAGTTCGAATCCGATCTGACGGTCGCGAAGCACCGAGACAATCACGACGGGGATGTCGCGCGTGCGTGTGTCCGACTTGAGTTCGAGCAGAACCTGCCAGCCATCCATTTCCGGCATCATCACGTCGAGCGTGATCATGTCGGGACGGTGTTCACGCGCGAGTTCGAGTCCTGACACTCCGTTGAGCGCGAACATCGTCTTGAAGCCGTTCTGCCGCAGGTACAGCTCCATCAGATTGCCGATCATCTTCGTGTCTTCGATGATGAGCACCGACGGTTTGCGCTGCAGGTCGACACTCTGCGCCGGGAGCGTCGGCACGTAGGCATGAATCCCTGCGCGATGGTCCTTTTCGAGCTGCACCCAGACGCGGGTGCGTGTGCGGTCGGTGAGCTTGCGTGCGAGCAGAAGCGTGATCAGCGCATCGGGCGAGGTCTGGATGGTGCGAACAGGATGCTGACGTTCTGGGATTTCGTTCAGGCTCTTGTAGAGCATCATGAAGAGGGGACCCGGTCGCACATGCAGCGCGACATCCACGCTTGTGGGTGCCGCGCTTGCCGACACGGCGACACCTTCGCCCTGCTGTGCATTGAGCATGGCCGAAGTGGCCAGGAGCGACAGCAAGGTGCGCATGTCTGCCGCCGAACCGTACACGTCGGGGAGTTTGCCGACAGGTTCGTGCGAAAATCCGACGAATGATTCGAGTCCGTGTACGGCAGGCAGCCCGTCGAGCCAGCTCGAAAGGAAATTCAGGGTGAAAGCGCGTTCGTTCGCGTTCATGGGACAGACCGAAGAGTTATCGGTTAAATATAACAATTTCCACACGTGATCAAGGAGGAATGTTCCCCACCATTGCAACTCCTGCACGGCGCGGCTATCTTCGGTCCTACCGCATTCCCTCCACCACCAGCGCGGAGATCCCCCCATGAGCCTTGCCGTAGCGTTTCACACCATCGTGGAGATGTTCGTCAATCTCACCGATACGTATGCACCCACCGATCGTCCGGTTCTCATGTACAAGAAGCAGGGGGTGTTCAGCAGGCTCGGGTATGCGGAGTTGCGTGAACGCGTCGCCTGCTTCTCCCACGGACTCGCCGGGCTGGGAATCAAGCGCGGCGATCGAATTGCGATTCTCTCGGAGAACCGTCCCGAATGGGTGATTGCCGACCAGGCGTCGCTGGCGCTCGGCTGTGTCGACGTTCCCATTTATCCCTCGCAGACCGCGAAGCAGATCGAGTACATTCTCGCCGATTGCTCCGCGAGTGCGGTGATTGTCTCGAACACCTTCCAGCTCACGAAGGTGCTGAAGATCGCAGGCGACGTGCGTTCGCTCAAGCACATCATCATGATGAACGACCTGCCTGCGGAGGCTCCCGCCACGGTGCACGTGTTTGCATCCATCCTCGAGCAGGGACGCGACGGACATCGAAGGGACCCCGACTTTCTGCGCAAAGCGGCCGCCGACACAAAGCCCTCCTCGCTTGCGACCATCATCTATACATCAGGCACGACAGGCAACCCGAAGGGGGTGATGCTCTCGCATGCGAACTTCGTGTCGAATGTCAGCGCTTCCGCGCAGTGCATCCCGATCAACGACACCGATCTGCTGCTTTCCTTCCTTCCGCTCTGTCATGTCTTCGAGCGCATGGCCGGCTATTACACCGCGATGTCGTGTGGCGCCACGATCGCCTACGCTGAAAGCATCGAGACCGTCGCGGAAAACCTGCTCGAGGTCAAGCCCACCATCGTCTGTTCGGTACCTCGCCTGTTCGAGCGCATCTACACCCGCATCGCGCGCAAGATCGAGAAGGATCCACCCACCACGCGCCGCATCTTCTATTGGGCCGTCGGTGTCGGGCGCGCCTTCCAGTCCGCGCGGAAGCGTCGCGGCGTGGGCATCGCGTTGCGGGCGAAGCATGCCCTCGCCGACCGGCTCGTCTTCGAGAAGCTGCGCGCCCGCACCGGGGGACGCATCAAGTTCTTCGTCTCCGGTGGTGCGGCGTTGCCCAGAGAACTCGGTGAGTTTTTCGAAGCAGTGGGCATCACGATCATCGAGGGATATGGGTTGACCGAATCGAGTCCCGTGATTTCCTGCAACCGTCCCGACGAGTATCGCTTTGGTTCGGTCGGGAAGGCGATCCCCGGCGTCGAAGTGCGCATCGCAGACGACGGCGAGATCCTCACCCGCGGTGCACACATCATGCTCGGCTACTACAACAACCGCAAGGCCACCGAGGAAGCCGTCGATCGCGAAGGTTGGTTGCACACCGGCGACATCGGCATGATCGACGAGCACGGATTCATCTACATCACCGACCGCAAGAAGCACCTCTTCGTGAGTTCGGGTGGCAAGAACATCGCGCCGCAGCCGATCGAGAATCTCTTCGCGGGTGCCGAATTCATCGACCAGTTCGTGCTCATCGGCGACAAGCGCATGTTCCTCAGCGCGTTGATCGTCCCGGATTTCGATGCACTGAAGGAGTATGCCGACGCACACGGGATCCATTACACCGACAAGAGCGAGTTGGCAAGGAACGCCGAGATCCATCGTCTGATCGAGCAGAAGATTCAGGAGACGCAGAAGGATCTGGCCAACTTCGAAAAGGTGCGCAAGTTCGCGCTGCTCGATCACCAGCTCAGCATCGAGAACGGTGAGATGACGCCCACGATGAAGATCCGCCGCAAGGCGGTGGAGGAACGGTACAAGGATCTGATCGAATCCATGTACCGCACCTGAGTGCACGCTTGTTGCGCGCACTACGTGGATCCGAATTGGACATGATTCCACCTTTTCCTACTTTTAGCGGCTGAGGAGCTGCCACGATCATGATTGAAACCTACATACCCATTTTCCTGATTATCGGCGTCGCACTGATCTTCGGTGTCGTCTCCGCGAACCTGTCGTGGTTGCTCGGTCCCCAGCGACCCTACCGCGAAAAAATGACCACCTATGAAAGCGGGATGGAGCCGATCAGCACCGCCCATGAACGCTTTTCGGTCAAGTATTACATGGTCGCGATTTCCTTCATCGTCTTCGACATCGAGGTCGTGTTCCTCTACCCC
>JAEYUG010000031.1 GCA_023432805.1 Bacteroidota bacterium
GCGTGCGGCGGTGGTGCGTGCGTCGGTGGTGCGTGCGGCGGTGGTGCGTGCGGCGGTGGTGCGTGCGGCGGTGGTGCGTGCGGCGGCGGTGCGGGACGCCGGATGTGGCAGGCAGGCCAGCACGGTGGCATTGGATTCGACGAGCGAGGTGACGGCGGCCCGCTGCACGTCGTCGCGCGTGAGTGCGCGGATCTGCGGCAGTTCACTGTTGATGCGCATCGCATCACCACTCAGGATGTACGAGGCGTTCAACGCGTCGGCACGACCCTGCAGCGAAGTGAGCTTGCGCAAAAAGGACGCTTCCATCCGATTCTTTGCCTTCTCGAGTTCATGGATGGTGACACCCTCGTCGCGCACGCGCGCGATTTCGCGCCAGAAGATCTCCTCGATCTCGTCGACGGTTGCACCCGGCTGCGCCGTCGAACGCATGAGGAACGCACCCGGTAGTTCGAGGCCGAAGGCGAAGGTCATGACGGTCTGCGCGCGACGCGCCTCGTAGACGATCGCCCGGTGCAGCCGCGAACTGTCGCCCGAGCTGAGAATCTGCGCGAGCGCTTCGTAGGCCGGGAACTCCGGCGCGTTGAGATCGGGGATGTGCATGGCAATACCGAGCGAAGGCAGCGGCACTGCGTCGTGATAGGTGTCACGGCGCATCGCAGTCTGAACGGGCTCGCGTTCGGTGGGACGCCAGGGAGCGGGTCCCGCATCAGGGATGTCTTCGAAGTATGCGCGCACGAGACGCTCGGCCTCGGCGTCGTCGAAATCTCCGGTGATGCACAGGCTCGCATTCGAGGGACGATAGTACTCGGCGTGAAACGCACGCACCTCCTCGAGCGTGGCGGCACGGATGTCCTCCATCGACCCGATCGTCGAATGCGCGTAGGGCTGCACGGTCCATGTGCGCCGGAACAGCTCCTCGTAGAAGGTGCCGTAGGGCTGGTTGTCATAGCGTGCGCGGCGCTCCTCCATCACCACGCTGCGCTGGTTCTCGAGCGTCTCGCCGGTGAGTGCGAGGCTGCGCATGCGGTCGCTCTCGAGCCAGAGTGCGAGGGCGAGCTGATGCGCGGGCAGCGTCTCGAAGTAGTTCGTGCGGTCGAACGAGGTCGACCCGTTGAGCGTGCCTCCTGCCTCCTGCACGTACTGGAAGAAACCGTTCACCGCAACGTGCGCGCTGCCTTGGAACATCATGTGCTCGAACAGATGCGCAAAACCCGTGCGTCCCACGCGCTCGTTCTTCGATCCCACATGGTACCACAGGTTCACCGCGACGATCGGCAGGTGCGTGTCGCGATGCAGCAGCACATGCAGACCGTTGGCCAGATGAAACGAGCGCGCGTCGATCCGCAGATCGGCCGCACGCATGGGGTGGGACCCAGTCTGCCGGGCGCGCATGCGCGGCCTCTCCTTCGTCAGAGCGAAATCGTGTGGAACACGCTGGTGCGCAGTGACGCCAGCCACTCCACATACATGCGGTTCTGCTTGTACTGGCGTGCCCAGTTCTGCACGCGTGCGTAGTCGTCGGCCAGCGTCGGGGCGTGCGGCGGCACACGGCGCACGAGCTGCACGATCATGAACGCGTAGTCGCGTTCGAGCGAGACGCGTGTCGGCTCCGACACATCACCGGGCATCAGCTTCTGCTGGATCTGCTGCAGGTCGCTTCCCATCTGCTGGACCTCGACCAGACCGATGTCCCCACCGAGCTGGCGCGTTTCGACATCCTCCGAAAACTCCCGTGCGAGCACCGCAAAATCCTCGCCCGCGAGAATGCGTGTGCGCAGATCCGACAGCTTCGCCTTCGCAGCGTTGTCGCTCTCGCCGGTCTTCTGCACGCGGATGAGAATGTGCGAACAGCGGATCGCCTCGCCCTTGCGTTCGATCTGCTTGATGATGTGGAAGCCAAAGGGCGATTCAACCACCCCGCTCACCTGCCCGGGCTGCAGCGCGAACGCCGCCTCCTCGAACTCCTTGACGAACAGACCGCGTCGGGCCTGCCCGAGATCGCCGCCGTTCTTCGCGCTGGCCACGTCGTCGCTGAAACGCCGCGCGAGCGCCGCGAAATCCGATCCGGCGCGGATGCTGTCGAGCAAATCGTTCGCCTTCGCACGCGCGGTCTCCTTGAAACTGTCCATGACCTTCGGATATGCGGTGATCTGGCGTAGTTCCACCTGCTCGGGCACCTGCGGCAGACTGTCCTTGAACGATGCGAAGAATTCCTCCACCTCCCGATGCGTGATCGTCAGCTGCCCGAACTTCTCGCGCTGCAGACTCTCGACCATGAGGTTCTTGCGAATGTCCTCACGAAACTCGCGCTTCATCTGCGAAATGCTCATGCCTGCCGCCTGCTCGAGCTTCTGCACCGAACCATACTTCGCCTCGAACTGCCGGATCTGCTGGTCGAGCTGCTGCGACACCATGTCTTCGGTCACCTGCACGCTGTCGAGCACCGCCTGCGCCAGCATCAGCTTGCGGTTCAGCAACTCGTCGAGCACCCGACGACGCTCCTTCGGGTCCCTCACGTCGAGCTTCTGCTGCATCGCGATGCGCAGCATCTGCAGATCGAGTTCCGATTCGGTGATGATCTCGTTGCCGACGACAGCCACAATGCGGTCGAGGGACTTCCCCTGCTGCGCCATCGCGGTGACGGCACTGACAAGGATGAGGGAAAGGATGAGGATGGATCTACGCATGGTCATCGTATCGTGAATGCATCGTGTCGTACCGCGACGTACGGGGGGAAGCCCCCGCTGCCGCGATGGTCTGTCGTCAGTCCTTCTTCGGAAACGCCGCGCCCAGACGCTCGGGATACTCCTTCGCACCGTGGGACTCGCGCAGACGCTTCGTCCACTCCACCTGTGCAGCCTGCATGCGCTCTGTGGCCATGCGGCTCTTCACTTCGTTCTTCGCCTCGTCGAAGGTCTTCTCGCGTGCGGCCTCGCGGCCGTCGATACGCACGATCGAGGCTCCGTTGTCGATGCGGATCGGTCCGATCACATCACCGATCGCATGACCCACGGTCTGCCGTGTCAGCTCGCTGTGGTCGATGGGCAACCAGCCCCAGCTGCCGTTCCTGTCCCAGAATCCAGGGCGCCGCGTGTTGCGACGGGCCAGCGACGGGAAATCCACCCCGTTCTTCAGACTGTCGAGCAGCTGCTCCGCCTTGCGCTGGGCGATCACATGAATCTCGGAAATGTTCACGCGGTCAGGCATCTGGAAATCGGCCTTGCGCGGCTCCCACCAGGTGCGGGCTTCCGCATCGGAGATGGCGGCGTGCGCCTGCGTCTCGTCAAATTCGAGCCGGGCCACGATCGAGCTTTCCTCGAAATCCTTCAGCATGCGCGCGAACCCCGCATCCCGCGTCTCGAGCCCTGCCGCCTCGCGCAGCATGACCTCGCGATTCGCAATCAGAATGCACAGCGAGTCGACGCCCTCCTGCGTGAAAGGACGCATTTGCAGGGACTGCTCATTGCGCACGCGGTCACGCACGTCGCGAATCCGAACGGGAGTATCGGCGATGCGGAACAGATAGGCGTCCCGTTCCTGCTCGGTCAGCTTCGCATCCCAGCCGGGAGTCGAGGTGGTGACGCCGGCGCCTGTACGGGCGATCAGCATGCGCACGACATCGGGACTCACAGCATACGTGTACCTGGTCCGCAGAGTCTGTGTCAATGCCACATAATCCGCATCGAAGCGCTGGTTGCGATACGCGGTGCGCAATTCGGCCTTCACATCGTCAAAGTCGACGAGGGGAGGATCCTCGGTGATCTTCACGATGTGCATCCCGAACGGAGTGCGGATGATGTCGGACACCTGGCCGAGCTTCAACGAAAACAGTGCCCGCTCGAAGGTCGGTTCCAGATACAGACCGCGGTCGTTCCAGCCCATGTCGCCGCCCCTGGCCCCCGACACACCATCCATCGAATTACGCTGCGCAAGTTCCTCGAACGTGGCCTTTCCCGTGCGGAGACTGTCGAGAATCAGCGTCAGGCGTGCCGTGCCCGCATCGGTGTCACCCGGATTGTTCGGGTCGAGCCGGTAGAGGATCTGGCTCGCACGCACACGCTGCCGTGCACGCACGCGATCGACGCAACGCAGGACGTAGTAGCCGTAACGCGTGCGCAGAAGTCCCGGTGCAACTTCGCCCGGACGGAGTGCATACATGATGTCGTCGAGCTGCGGCATGGTCGTACCCGCGATCAGCCAGTCGAGCACACCGAGATCGTCGGCACGCGACTCGCTGTCGCTGAAGCGCATGACAAGGGAATCGAAGGGAACGCCCCCGACGCGGGCCATCTGCTGCACCGACTCGGCCAGCTGCCGCGTGCCGGCGGTATCCAGCGACCCGTCGGGGAAGCTGCGCCAGCGGATCTCGATCTGCTGGAGCTTGAGCATTTCGTTGCGGCGCTCGTAGAGCTGACGCATGCCCGGTTCAAAGAGCTGCTTGTCGACGTACCACAGCACCGCAAGCTGATCACGATACGCGACGGCGTCAGCGCGCAGTTCGGGATCGTCGGCCAGTCCGCGCCTGCGTGCCTCCTGCACCTTCAGGCGGAAATCGACAAGCCGGGTGAGAAAGGCCTGCTTCTCGTCGTCGGATTCCGGGGGAGTGCTGCGCGTGCGGAGGAAGGCCTCCTCATAGCTGCGCGCGGTGATCACCTCGTCGCCGGCAACGGCGAGCACGGTGTCACCCGAAGAACCGCATCCCGCCGCGAACAGCGCACCGGTCGCGATGAGCAGTGCGCCCCATGCACGGATGGAACTCAGAGATCCCCCTTCATTCTAGCGAACGCCCTGGCGAGCACGGCCTCGTCGACAGTCACGCCGTAGCGCGCATGCAGACTCTCGACCCACTCCCGCTCGAGACGCTTCGACTCGTGATCCTGGAACTTGCTGGAGACTTCGCTGCGAGCTTCCTCAAACGTCTTCTCGCGTGTCGCTTCACGATCTTCGAGCGTGATGATGCTCCATCCGTACTGGAAGCGCATCGGTCCCTCGATCCACCCGGTCTGCAACGAAAACGCCTTCTTGGCGAGTTCATTCACCTTCGCCTCCTGGAAGCCCCAGTCGCCGCCCTTCTCCTTGTACCCGGGACGTTGCGTATGCCGCTCGGCGAGCGCCGCGAATCCCACGGTGTTGAGGCTGTCGCGCAGCACCTTGGCGAGGCTGTCGCTGGTCACGAAGATTTCGCGGAAACGGACCCGATCCGGCCAGCGATACTCTGCGCGGTGGATCTCCCAGAACTTCTGCAGATCCTCATCCTTGACGGCGATGCGGTTCCACACGGCCTCTTGTTCGGCCCGGAACAGCAGCACACCTTCGCGGTACTCGCGCATCAGATCCGCAAACTCGGGATAGCGTGTTTCCAGATCGGCGGTCTCGAGCAGCAGGGCACGCTTGCGACCGACTTCCTCGCTCATCTGCATGAGCGACGAACGGTTCAAGGGACGCGACTGGAAGTCGCGATCCTTGCCGATCACACCGAGCGCTTCGCCGATCGAGATCGATCCGTTGGTCATCAGCACGAGGGGTTCGGCGCGCAGTGCGGTGGAGATGTTGTCAGACCAGCCGGTGACGGAGGTCGTGGCCACGGTGTCGATCGTGTTGGCCAGCACGTCGATCGTACGCGGATTCGGCTGGATCCCATACTTGCGTTCGAGACCGGCAATGAACTGCTTGTTGTCCTCCTCGAAACCGTAGCGGCGGTAGATTTCCTTGAGTTCCTGGCGCTGTTCCTCGAAGGGCTTCTGGGCGCGCTTGCCGGTGACGCGGATGATGTGGTACCCGAAGGGCGAGCGCACGGGTCCGCGCACCTCGCCGACATTCATCGAGAACGCGGCAGTTTCGAATTCAGGAACGAAGCGGCGGCGTCCGACCCATCCCAGGTCGCCGCCCTTGGCGCCGGTCTGGGGATCTTCGCTGTTGCGCTGTGCGAGCAGATTGAAATCGGCACCGGCGCGAAGGCTGTCCATGATGGCTGTCGCCTTCGTACGTGCGGCAACGGTGTCGTCGGGATTCTCCTGCGGCAGACGCACGAGAATGTGTCCGACTTCGATCTCACCGGGCGAGGGTTGCCGTTCGAGCATCTTGACGATGTGGAAGCCGAAGGCGGTACGCACGGGTTCAGGATAGATCTGGCCCGGTTGCAACGTGTAGATGGCATCGTCAAAACTCGGGGCGGTCATGCCCGCGGTGAAGTACTGCAGGTCTCCACCGTTTTTTGCGGTCCCGGGATCCTGTGAATAGCGGGCGGCGAGTGAATCGAAGCGTTCACCGGATTTCGCGAGTGCGAGCACCTGGAGTGCCTGTGCGTGGGCGGCAGCCGTGTCGGTGCGTCCCGTCGTGTCGCTGATGGCGCGAAAGAGGATGTGCGCCACACGCAGCTCCTCGGTGCGGCGCTGGTAGAGCACTTCGATCCTGGGATCGATCAGCGCGCGTTCAGTCAGATAGGGAACGGCAAGACTGTTGCGGTATTCGGCCAGTTCGGCCTGGATCTCGGGATCCTGTGCGAAGCCCTTTTCGTTGGCATTCAGCACCTTGAGACGGTACTTGATCAGCAGGTCGAGGAAATCGCGCTTCTGCGCGTCGGTCGCAACACGGGCGGAATCCACACCGCCATTGCTGCGCAGAAACTGACGCTCGTATTCTTCGAGTGTGAGAACGTGGTCGCCGATGGTCGCAACAGTGGATGAACCGCCGCAGCCGGCGAGCAGCGCGGCACCGACGAGAACCACGATCTGGGGAAGGAAGGTACGGAGCGCGAAACGCAGATGAATACGGGGAGTCATGGACTGCACGTCAGAAAGTGTGATTGCAGAGTGTACAAGTACGAATATTAGCGAAAGCACCCCGGAGTTGCAAGGTAAACAGAAGGGGGGGCCGCCTTCGTCCCCCCCTTCGCCACTCTACTTTCTGCCGTAGCAGGAGTCTGCAGGCTGCACCACGTTGAAGGTCATCACCTCCTGATGCACGATGCGTCGTGCGAAGGTCAGGGGGATCCGTCCGCGCAGCATCAGGAACGCAGCCTCCGAACCGTCACCCACGACGAGTCCGAAGGGACGGCTCATCCAGAAGTTCCCCGATTCCTTGATGACGATGGGATTGAACAGGTCTGTGGGATTCTCCGGATTCGGGAAGCGCGCATCGATGTCGATGCGGATGCGCGCGCAATCCTTGAACACCTGCGACTCGGTGGTCACGCTCTGCACACCCACATAGGTTGCCTTCACGCGGAAATAGATTTGCACGAGGGGAATGCCCGTGAATTCGAAATTGATCAGATCCCACGACAGATTCGGGACGATCAGATACGGCAGCAGCAGGATTTCCTTCGGCAGGGTGCTTCCCCCGGGAAGCCCCGGCAGTAGCGAGAAGTTGCGCAGGGCGGGACTCGACATATACACGCCGTCGCCTCCCTTCCTCACATAGACCGTATCGATGGTGCTCGCTCCCCCCTGCACGGTTTCGATCGCCTGCACGGCCCACGTGGTGGTGTCGAGCATGGTCGTGCCGACCATGGTCGCGGTGCGGCGAGCGACGTCCTTCTTCAGTCCGCCGGTCTGGCCGGTGGTGTCGACGCGGTAGTACCAGGTCGAACCGCCGATGGTGGGGTAGAAGCCCTGGTCGGCGTAGATCTGCGAACCGGCATTCGAGGCGACGGGATCGTCGCCGGCGCAGGCCGTCACGAGCACGGCACAGGCGGCGAGGCAGGCGAAGAGGAGTGGTCTCATCGGTTATCCTTTCAGATGCTGCGCGAGCCAGCTGCGGAACTGCATCATGGCGCGGGCGCGGTGGCTCAGGGTGTTCTTTTCATCGATCGACAGCTCGGCATAGGTGCGTGACAGGTCTGCCGGGCGGAAGATCGGGTCGTACCCGAAGCCGTTCGTGCCGGTGGCTTCGAGGGTGATCACCCCTTCGACGCGGCCCTCGAAGGTTTCCGGGCGGCCCATGCCCGCAGTCGCGATCACGGTGCGGAAACAGGCCTGACGCCTGCGCGCCGGGACCTGCGTCATCGTGCGCAACAGCTTGCGCACATTGTCGGCATAGGTCGCGCCTTCGCCCGCATAGCGTGCCGAATACACCCCCGGCGCACCGAGCAGGTAATACACCTCGAGTCCCGTATCGTCGGCCACAGAGGGCAGCCCCGTGAACACATGCGCCGCCAGCGCCTTCTTGATCGCATTGTCTTCGAGCGTTTCGCCGTCTTCGTCGACGGGCGGCATGCCGGGGAAGTCCGACAGATCCTTCAGCGTGACCGGAAGTCCCTCGAGCAGTGCACGCAGCTCGGTGGTCTTGTGGGGATTGTTCGAGGCGAGAACGATGGTGTCGATCATCATGGGCGTGGTGTCGATGGGGGATAGCGTCAGGTGGATGCGGACGTCAGGTCGAAGACGAGCAGTTCGGGGGCCTGGCGGGCGTTGTCCATGAGCTCCCGTGCGAGCCGCCGTCCCTCGGGGGAAGCCATCGCACGATTCATCGCGTCTTCGTCGTCGAAGTACTGGTCGATGGAGGCCAGCACGTGGACGCTGCCGAGGGGACGCTGTGCGATGCGCGCCTGTTCGATGCGGAGGGTGCCGGGCAGGGCGCCCGCGATCGGCAGATACACGTCGTCGAGGTATGGGACGAGGGCATCCAGGGTCTGGACGGTCTCGCGCGGCGTGAAGAGATGCGTGAGTTTGATCATCCTTCAAAAGTACGCCACTGCGCACCGCATAACAATGGGGTGGGAGGACGGACGCCCTCGTCCGT
>JAEYUG010000108.1 GCA_023432805.1 Bacteroidota bacterium
ACCGCCGCCACCAGCCATTGCCGCGTCCATTGAGCTGCGCGCACGCACCGACAATGCACTGCTTCCGGATGTGAACATCGATGTGAAGCGCACGACGCGGGGCGAACTGTTTCCGCTGCTTCCCTACGTGTTCTTCGAACAGGAGAGCGATGTGATCGACGAACGTGCACAGTCTCTACTCGCACAGCGTCAGACATCTGGCTTTCAGGAATCGGCGCTTCCCAACCGCACCCTCGACATCTACCGCCATCTGCTCAACATCGTCGGGTCGCGACTCCGCGCGAATCCCGCAGCCCGCATCATCCTGACCGGGTGCAACAACGCCAATGCCGGCGAGCTCAACAACACCGCACTCTCGCGTCGACGAGCAGAGCAGGTGAAAGCATATCTCGTCGACGTGTGGGGCATCGCGGCTGCGCGCATCAGTGTGCAGGCGCGGAATCTTCCGAAGGAGGCGCCGGACAAGACGACGCTCGAGGGACGTGAGGAAGCGAGACGTGTGGAGATTTCGTCAACGACCTACGAGATTCTCGCTCCTGTGCAATGGCGTGCCGAAGAGCAGTCGGTGCAGGCCCCAACCATCGTGCTCGCACCGCGGGTTACGAGCGATGCGGGCATCGCGGCATGGACCGCCTCCCTTGAACAGCGCGGGGTACGACTGGCTTCCTTCGAGGGTGCCGGGAACGTACCTGCCGAGCTCACCTGGCGCATCGATTCCTCCAATGTGCCTGCGATCGGGGAGCCGATACAGGCCCGGCTCGAGGTACGCGACCGCATGGCGCAGACCCGCCAGGCTGATGCGAGCATCATGGTGCGGCAGTCGACCGACACCACCGAGATCTTCGAAGAGGAGGGCGGCCGCAGGATCGACCGCTTCAGTCTCATCCTCTTCGATTTCAACAAGTCGACGATCGGTGTGGAGAACGCGCGCATCCTCGACATCGTGCGCCGCGCCATCACTCCCTCGTCGCGTGTGACGATTTACGGATATGCCGACCGTACGGGCAATCCCGAATTGAACCGCGCGCTGGCGCTGGCCCGCTGTGAATCGGTACGCCGGTCGCTCGGCTCGATCCTCGACGGCCTTGACGTGTCGATCGAGGCCGTCGGCAGCGATCGCCTGTTGTTCGACAACGACCTCGCTGAAGGTCGCAACTACTGCCGTACCGTGCAGATCGTCGTGGAAACTGGAATCTCGAAGTAAGGAGTCATCATGAAATACAGTATCGCTCTCGTCCTGCTCTTCGCGTGTCTGTCTCCAGCCGATCTGCATGCACAGATCACGTTCTCGATCACGAGCACGGACGGATCACAGTTTCCCGTCATGCGCGCCACATTCGAAGCGAGGGACCGCAACGGGCTGACGTACACCTCGTATGCGCCGTCGGAGTTCACTGTCGTGGAGGATGGTGTCGTCCGCCCCGTCTCCGTGGTGTCGTGTCCCCCGCCGCGCACCCCTCCCGTCTCCATCTCGCTCGTGATCGACGACAGTTACAGCATGTCGATCGACAATCGCATGGTCAACGCGAAGATCGGTGCGACGCATTTCGTGCGGCTGCTCAATTTTCCGCCGGCGCAGATGGGTATCGTGCGTTTTGATGACACGACCTACATCCATCAGGAATACACGTCCGACACGACCGTGTTGATCAACGCGATCAATGCGATCAAGGTGAATTCGAATGGCATCACACAAGCCTATGGTGCCTTCATGAATGCGGTGACCGGCGGCATCGATTTTTCGAAGAACCGGATTGCTCCGCGCTATCTCGTGTTTGTCACCGACGGAGAGACGCGTCTGCAGACTCCGCAGATCAACGCGATCGTCAATGCCGCCCGTGCTGCGAATGTGCAGATCTACACCGTGACAGTCAGCCAGTTCACAGTCAACACAGATCTGCGCAGCATCGCCACGCAGACAGGCGGCAAGTGGTTCGAGGATGTGAATACGGACGTCAAGGCGAAGGCTGCGTTTTCGCAGATCGTGCAGTACGTGTACTATTACGATCCATGCACGCTCTCGTGGGTCACCACCGGATGCGAAACCAATCGCAACGCCACGATCACACTCCGCAAGGGAACGCAGTCTGCAACGCAGACCGTTGCCGTGACCATTCCGGCAACCGCAATCACGACCCTTGACGCCACACCGACCTTCGTCGAGTTCGGTCGCATCGCGCAGGGGACGACCACCACGCAGGATGTCGTCATCACTGCACGCAACGGAGCGATGAACGTGCAGTCGATCACCGTCGCGCCGACCAATTTCACCATCGTAAACATGGGTGGCAGCCCTCCCCCGTTCACTCTCGCTGCCGGCGCGTCGCGTACGATCCGTGTGCAGTACCGTGCCGCAGACACGAGCCGTTCGAGTGGCAGGCTCATCCTCGAGGCGGATGCACACTGTGTGAAGGATGTCAGCCTTGCCGGCGGTGCAATCAACCCCGAGCCCCTGACCGTTGTCGTGCCCAACGGCGGTGAAACCTTCTACGCCGCCACGAACACCACGATCCGCTGGCGGGGCGTCCCCCCGTCGATGTCGGTGGAACTTGACTACAGCACCAATGCAGGTTCCTCGTGGCTACAGGTGTCTGCCGCGGCCTATGCACTCTCGACACCGTGGCTCGTCCCCAATACACCGAGCTCGAGTTGCCTCATGCTGGCCTCCACGCCCGAGCGGCGCACCGTGTCGAAGGATGCCTCGTGGCTTCCGACGCAACCGAGCGACGTGCTCGCCCTGGCCATGGCACCTTCAGGCGGCATGCTGGCCGCTGCGCTCGCCGATGGACGCATCAAGCTCCTCCATCCTGAAACCGGGGGATTGATGAACATCCTTGTCGGGCACACGGGACGTGTGAACGCGATCTCGTTCTCACCCGATGTGCGGTGGATCGTTTCAGGTGGCAACGACGGCCGCGTCATCGTATGGGATGCCCCACGCGGAGTGCATCACCAGGAGCTGACGGGGCATTCGGGACAGGTACATTCGGTCGTTTTCAGTTACGACGGCGCGTTCATCGCATCAGCCGATCAGTCGTCGATCATCCTGCGCCGAACGTCCGATTGGTCGCAGGTCTGGCGCATCACCACGTCAACCAGTGCCGATGCAGCGCTTGCCATCGATGCGCGGAACCGGTGGGTGGCATCGGCGAGCGGCAACAATGTCGTCATCCTGAACATTGCAGACGGCAGCGTACAACGCACGCTCACAGGACACACGGGCGCCGTGCGTTCGATTTCCGTGACCCGCGACGGACAGACGATCGCGAGTGGATCCGACGACCGCAGCATCCGCGTGTGGAACACGTTTTCGTGGACGCTTGCGCGCACGCTCTCCGGACACACGAACGGTGTACAGAGCGTGACACTGGCACAGTCGGGCATGAATCTCCTCAGTGCCTCCCGCGACCGCAGCGTGCGCGTGTGGGATCTGCGCACGGGCACCGTACGGCAAACCTTCACCGGTCACACCGGCGATGTGACCGCAGCCGTGCATGACTGGCGCACTGGTCTTGTCGCGTCAGGATCACTCGACCGCAGCATCCGCATCTGGAGTTATGCGATCCCACTGTCTGATCGCAGCGACAGCCTGTGGTCCATCATCACACCAAGCACGGATCTCGAGGTCGGCAATCCCGACTTCGCCGCCACGTTGTGCGCAGGTGAATACAGCGACGGTGTCGCGCATGTGAGGAATCGCGGCAACCAACCGCTGACCATCACGGCCGGGGTGTTCACCGGACCCGACTCTGCGTATTTCACCTTCGTGCCGGGCTTCACCCTGCCACCGGCACGCGTCCTGCAGCCGGAGGATACGCTCGATCTACCGATCCGCTACCATGCGCTCGCACCGGGCACACACAGCGCAACACTGCGCATCACGACCGACGCATCCTCCATACCCTTCGTCGACATCCCGCTGACGGGACGCAAGGACAGCGCTGCGGCACGGATGCTCGTCGACACCATCGACGTCGGCGAACGCTACCTGTGTTCCTTCCCCGTCGTACTGCCCGTCATCGTCGAGAACACGGGCCTCGTGGATGTCCGCATCGATTCGCTCGATGCAGACACACCAGGCTTCTTCCATCTCCTCTCACCGCTCCCGCATCAGCTGCTCGCCGGTGAGATCGACACCTTCTCCGTGTCGATCCAGCCCGGCGCATTCGGCGCATTCGCCGCCACGCTCACGCTCGGCTCGACACCATGCCCGGTGTCCCTGCCCATGCTCGTGCGTGGCCGTTACGTGCCGTCAACACCTCTGGCCACGCCTGCGACACTGACCTTCCCCTACACTGCAATCGGCGACACCAGCACGATGACGGTCACCCTGCACAATCCCACCGGCTCGCCGATGCAGCTCGAGAGCGGTGTCAGTGCGGATGGCGCCTACGAACTGCTCCTCCCCGCCCTGCCCTTCGAGATCGGACCACATGACAGCGTCACCGTACAGGTGCGCTTCATTCCCAGGGCGGAGGGATCGACCCTCGCGTCGGCTCAGTTCCATGTGGGATCCCCGTGCGTCGACAGTGTCAGCGTTGTGCTCGAAGGCAGCTCCCAGCGGAAGCCCGAGATGCGCATCACCGCGGGTGCTTTTCCATCGCTGCTCTGCGAAACGGAACCAGCCTCCTCGATGACCGTCGACGTGCGCAATCTCGGCGGAGAGCGTCTCGACATCGCGCTGTCGATCACCGGTGTGCATGCATCGGATTTCACGCTTGCAACACCGACCTCGCTGTCGATCGCCCCCGGTGCGGTGGAGAGTGCCGTGATCATCTTCGCGCCGCGCGACACGGGTGACCGCGTCGCCATGCTCACCATCACGGGCAACGATCCACTCAAGCCGCGCGAAGACGTCCCACTCACAGCTCGCAAGGACAGCGCCGGATTCGCGATCACGACCATTGCGAATGATCTCGGTGTCCTGCATCCCTGCGATCTCCCGGCGCAGCGAACAACAATGCTGCACAACACCGGTACCGTGCCGCTCACCGTGCAGGGTTCGCATTCGGGACTTCGAAGCGGTGTGCGGGTCTCCTCTCCGGTTTTCCCGTATCAGCTGGCTGCAGGCGACAGCGTCAGCGTCGTCTACGACATCGATGCCGGCGTGAGCGGTGTCGTCGACGTGCGCAGCACATTCAATGCAGCCCCATGTGCACGACTCGCCGCGCATGCCTTCACAGCAGACCTGCGTCCCTCCATCCCCCTCCTCTCACAGAGCACAATCGATTTCGGCACCGTCGGCGTCGGCCTTTCCGGAGACGATTCCATCACCGTGACGAATCCCACCACCGTGCCCATGCGCATCGATGCGTTGACGCTCTCCCCTGCCGCATCGAGCGTGACACGCCTCACCCCGTCAACGCTTCCTGCCACAATTCCCCCGGGAGGCAGCATCACCGTGCGCTGGCGTTATACACCGACTGCGGCCGACACCCTCCGTGCTACCATCACACTCACTACAGGAATCCCCTGCCGCGATACACTGATGGTCGACGTCAACGGTCGCAGTCAGGCTGCCTTCGCGGAGATCTCGGTTCCGCGACTGACGGCTGAGATCGGCTCGCGCGTACGCATTCCGATCCGCATGACCCGCAGCGGAAATCTCGCGCTGACCGGAACGCGCTCCTTCCGCACGGATCTTGTCTTCGACCGCAGCATGCTCTGGCCCGAACGTGTGATCCCGAGCGCCGGCACACCGACGCTCTCGGTCGCTTCGAGCGGTGCGACGAGTACAGCCACCATCACCGTTCAGCAGTCGGCCTCGCCGTCCGACGGCGTGCTTGCCGAGCTCGAATGTCTTGTCATGCTCGGCACCACAGACACGACAGTCCTGCATCTGGCCGGATTCAGCTGGCTTGAGGGCACGGCTTCCGCTGTGACCAGCGACGGGCACTTCACTGCGCTGGGAATCTGCGAAGCAGGCGGACGCCGGTTCGTCGCACTGCCGTCGGGACTCCCTTCCTTCACGGCCGCACCAAATCCCTTCAATCCCGCGACCGAGTTGCTGGTTTCGCTCGATGCATCTGCGTTCATCGAAATCGATGTCTTCGATGCACTCGGACGGCTGGTGGCAACACCGGCCCGTGAGCTGCGCGATGCGGGCACGCACCGGATCACACTCGATGCCACGCGGTTCACCAGTGGCGTGTATATCGCGGTGATGCGGGTCGATGGCCTTCCGGCGGGCACCCTGCGCCTGGTGTGCGCGAAGTAGCGCGCGTTGGATATGAACTCGCGGGGACCCACACCGCTGCATCCGTGCACGCGGTGCGATCCCTGAGGCGTTACCTGCGCTGGAAGTCGATGGTGGTGCTGACTTCGAGCAGATTGTTCATCGTGCGGACCGCCGTATTCGACAGCACGAGCTTGTAGGGCACATAGTCGAACTTCTCGTCTCCCGCCTTCGCAGCAGGAACCGGGAACGGGACTTCGGCGCTGAGCGCCACGGGCACCTGCATCGGTGGCACCAGATCCCGAATCTGCAGTGGGACGTCCTGAGAATACGGCACGCTCCACTGCAGCAACTTCACAGACAGCGTCACCCGCAGGTTCACCGTCTTCGCGCGCGGAGTTATGAGCACCATGCCGTCCGCTGCAGGACGCACGTCGAACGTGACGCGATCGGCCAGGCGTAGCTCAACATTCGGCGACGCACTCGCCGGAACACCGGTGTAACGACCAGAGGCTGCGACGCGTCCCGTCCCCTCGATCTCGATGCTCGCCTCCGCTGCATTCTTGTCGAAGCGATCAAACCGCAGCGTCTTGAGATTCATCGTCAATTCACCGCCGTCGATATCGACAGTGTTCGTGTATGCGACACCGAACACGGATTTGTCCTCCCGCACGATGTTGCGCGTCGGCAGAAAACGCAAGCGCACATCGTCACTGCGATTGTCTGCCACGGCATTCAGCATGCGGTTCACCGCACCCATGCGCACACGTGTCACCAGGTCCGCACCACCAGGCAGGCGTGACGCAGACCAGGCGCGAGCAACGGAATCCGCAGTTTCGATGCGGGGACGTGCTGCCTCGACTGCTGCGCGTGATGCCTCGATTGTCGGGAGATCCAGACTCGAGCAGGCGGCGACGAGAAGTGCAGGAAGGACCATGAGGAAACGACGCATCACTTTACCTCCGTCTTCGTCATGTCGAGTGCAACGAGCATGCGGCCGTCGAACATCAGCACCTCGCGCACCTTCACGCCATAGTTGATCACGCGTCGCGGCGAGCTGATATCGAGATTCACCTTCGAACGCACCTCGACAGTCGTCGCCTCGAGACTCATCTGATTGGTGAAGTCCACCGGGAACTTCACCGGCGGGATGTCCCTGCTCATCCGCGCGAGTTGCACGCGGATCACATCGCGAATCACATCCTCTGCTGCAGAGAGCAGTCCCCCCGCTTTCACGACAGGCGCGATGTTGAACGGCTCATAGCCCGCCATGAGTTCGCCATCCTTCATGCCCAGCATCAGTGCACAGTCCATCGCAAGCGCCACATCCACGTCGTACGCGGTGCTGTGCGCACGGAGAATCAGCGTCAGCACACCCGATCCATTACGCAGGTGCACGTCGATCGAGTCGATCACGTACGACGTCTGCGCATCGAGCCAGCCCGGTACGCCCACGAGCGCCTGCACCGCCTTGCGCACGCCCGCCTCTGAAATCGTCACGAGCAGGTCCGCCTCCTCAGGCGCAGGTGGACGCTGCAGACGCCGCGCCAGATGTTCCGCGCCCCGCATGCGGACGTCCATCATCACTGCTTCCCGAGCCGCGGCGAATTGTTCAAGATCGATGTTGCCACCCGCCATCGAGCGCACGACGGCGCACCCGGGGGCTGCGGCGAGCAGCAGCATGACAAGGAGGATGGGAGAAAACCGAAAGGAGGTACGGAGTTGTTGGTGGAGCATGCTGCACTGTGCGGAAGTGACCCGGATCATGTCGATGCAGCCTGCAACGCCACACGCACAAGCTTCTTCTGCTCCTGCTCCAGCGTTGATTCTGCAGATAATCGGATGGGGAATTCTTCAATTGAAGCAACCCACGCTCTGCGTCGTGCCACGTCGATCTCCCGCGAGAGATCTCCCCCCTTCCACGCACAGAGCGTGCACTGCATCCCCGTGCGCAGCAGCGGCCGCGCCCAGGAGACGAGGTCGTCAAGCGGCGCAACCGCGCGCGCAAGCACGATGTCGATGTCACCGGGCAGCTTCCCCCCGCGGGCCAGCTCATCGACGCGACCGTTGAGCGCGAAGGCGTTGGGCAGGCCGAGCGATTCGATCATGTCGACAACCGCGCGGACTTTCTTCCCGATCGAATCCACCAGCGTGAACCGGGCATCGGGCAGCATGATTGCGAGCGGAATGCCCGGCAGCCCGCCACCCGTCCCGACATCGATGAAGGAGGCATCACGCGGAGGCGGTACGACAGCGAGCAGCGAGAGGCTGTGCAGGATGTGATGGAGCCACACCCCGTCCGTGTCCTTGCGCGAGATGAGATTCACGACGGCATTGTGTGCCCGCAGAAGTTCGACGTATCGCTCCAGCAGTGCCGCCTGAAAATCCGTCATCGTCACGTTGTCGGCTGCGAGCACCCCGCGCAGCCAGGCGATCCCGAGTTCACTCATTGCGCACGATCGATATTTCCACGCGGCGGTTGCGCTGGCGTCCCTCTTCCGTGTCGTTCGTGGCGATGGGCTCGCCCTCGCCAAAGGTGCGGATCTCGAAGGGATGCATGATGCGGGCTTGCCTTTCGCGCAGATACCGTTCGACATAGGTGCCGACCTCTTTCGCGCGGCTGTAGCCAAGACGCATGTTGTACTCGGCCGTACCGAGTGAGTCGGTATGACCCGAAAGCACGACGGTCGAGTTTGGGAACTTCGCCAGCAGCGTGACGACGCTGTCGAGGCTCGTGCGCTCACTTTCCCGGATGTTCGAATAATCGAAATCGAAGACGACGACGAACGCGTACAACACACGCTCCTTTTCGACGATCGGGACGAGATCCACCGTGCGAATCTGCAAACCGGACATGCCAGGAGCATACGTGAACTGTTCGCGAGCAGTCTCGAAGCCCGCGCGCACGATTTCCGCATGATACTCCAGCCCGGCGTCGATCGGGACAGGCTCTCCGCCGGCATCCGCACTTCGCATCGAACGCAGTGCACCTCCGGCACCGCCCATCGAGATAAAGGCCTCGACAGGCGCCCCCGTGAAGGCATTGCGTACGGTGTACTGCAGCGTGAGCGGCTCGGCGGCGCGCACCGGAGGTGGGGGCGGAACAGGTTTCGCATCGATCGTCTGGCGCAGAATCCCGAACAGATCATACCCGCCACTGCCACCGGGTCGATCACTCGCAACAAAGACCGTGTCGGCATCTCCCCGCGTGGTCAGAAACACGTCGTCGTCACTGGAATTGTACGGAACGCCCATGTTCAACGGCGTCGACCAGCCCTGTTGGGACCTCTTGCTCATGAACAGATCGAAGCCACCGTATCCGTCATGATAGTTCGACGCAAAGTACAGGGTCGTTCCGTCGTCGTCGACGAACGGTGTTTTCTCGTCACCGACGGAATTGATGGGCTTGCCCAGATTGACAGGCGGCGACCATGTCCCATCCGGCAAGCGTGTGCTCGACCAGAGGTCCGATCCACCCAGTCCACCATCGCGCTCGGAAGCGAAGTACAATGTGCGGCCGTCATGCGATATGGCGGGGTGGCAGTCCCAGTCCTTCGAATTGATCACGGGACCCAGGGTGCGCACGTTCTTCCACTCGCCATCAACGACCTCCGCCACATAGAGATCGCAGTCGCCAAGGCCGTCATCGGCATAGCACTGACTGAAGTACACCGTCCCGCCATCATGATCGAAACTCGGGGCACCTTCCGCGAGCGTGCGCTCGAGTCCGGTGTTCACGCGCTGCACCGACATGATGCGGACTCCATCGAGCGTGGCAGCGTACAGCTTGTCGGTCCCGTCGTCAGCACCATCGGCTGCACGTCGCGATGTGAAATAGAGGATGGATCCATCCGGAGACAATTGCGGGGCGAATTCCTCCGACGTCGTGTTGACGCCCCCGCGCATCGGAAGCAGCGTGACCGACTTGCCATGGTGCTCGATCGTCGGCATGCTCGGTCCGCACCCCCAGATCAGCATCGCCACTAGCAGGGCGAGCGCGAACAGTCGAACGTGTGTGCATGTCAGTCCCGTACGCTCGTCTCGGCAGGCTGTGCCTGCTGCACAGGCATCATTCCGTCGCACAAGCGGTCGCAGTGCACGGATCAGCAATCGCATCATTTCAGCCTCCAGCGCAGCACAAGAACGAGATGCTCGGTCATCACCTTCCACAATGCATCCGACGACGACACCGTCGTGAGCGGATACGAGATGCCCGCACGCGGCATGATGGAGAACGAACCCACTACCGGGATGTCCACTCCCATACCAAGGGCGAGTGCAAGCCGCACACGCTTCCCTCCGGGGATGTCGGTTTCTGCCAGCAGCGTGTTCGTCGTCTCACCGGTGTCGTAGAGATACCCGGGAGTGAGGATGCGTTCGACATGATTGTAGCGAGCGGAGAGGGGAATGCCAATCTCGACACCGCCATACAGGAAGAGCGAGGTGAACGGCCAGGTGTACGTGAACGCAGGGGTGAGCGCGAGCCACGACAGCTGCACCGTCGACGTGTTCTCGAAGTCCATCAACTCCGCGGGGTCGTCACCGACGAGTTCCGCGAGTCGACGTTCCGTGCGGACGAAGGCCGCATCCGCCTCCATGTAGTCGACCATGAGCCGGGCCCCGATGCCCACCTTCGGGACATGCATCGAGACTTCCGCACCGTAGTGGAACCGTGCACCGCTCTCCTCGCCGAACAGGCAGTCGCATGCAGGAGAAAAGGATCCGACATGCTGAAATGCCGATCCCCCAACTGCAAGTCCGACGTGCCAGCGAATGGGTCGCGCTGTGAGGATGTCGCTCTCGTAAGGATTGACCGGGCGGACGTCGAAGGCATGCTGCGTCACCGGCTGCGGGTCGGGGAAGCCGCCCGGTTGCGCGTGCAGGTGCGGCACCGCCGCGCTGCACAACAGCACGCCGATCACAGCGAACTGCACGCATGTGAGATGTGGGCGGAGTGTCATGTCGAAGCCTGTCTGGAATGTGCGGAAGGCGTGAACAATGCTGCGTGAGGTCCAAGACATGCAATATGCGGGAATCACCAGCCAGATGCACGCACGAGCGTCCGCACCGCGCGTCCGTCGGGATGCGTGAGCACGAGGGTGTAGCTGCCGGTTGCGAGCGACCGCATGTCGAACACCACATCCCGCTCGCCCGCGTCCATCATCCCGTCGAACAGCGTGCACACGTGGCGGCCACGCACATCGTGCAGATCGAGTCGCAGCGATGCACGACGCGAGGCAGTGATCGTGACGATCCCACGGGTCGTGACGGGATGCGGCCACACCGTGCCGATCGTGAACCTGCGCACGGCAGACGGAACAGTGCTGTGTGCCACCGTCGAATCCACAACGAGGAATCCAGCATTGTACCCGAATGCGTCGTGGTGCTCGAACCCGTAGACGACCGCTCCCACCCCGCGGCGGTCCAGGCTCTCGATGCGATGCACGCCCCGCGTCAGCGGCAGGCTCGCATATCGGATGCTCGTGCCCGGAATCGGTGCCATGACGGCCGCCTCGATGGGGACACCATCGAGAAGTACCCCCGCTCCATCATGCGCGAACACGGTCACGAAGCTGCTGTCGAAGCGTTCGTCGATCCCGGTGGCGATGTCATGGCATGTCATGAAACGCGACACGGGCGCAAGTGCGATCATCATCGCATCACCGTACTCGTTGGTATCCGCATCCCATGCGGCCGAATGTGCGAACTGCACGACCTGCACCGGGTGCGTGGCGGAGATGGATACCGGCGCGTCGATCGTGAACTCGTAGGACTCTCCCATGCGCGTCAACGTGACGAAGGTCCCGTCGCTGATCGTCACATCCGTGCCGTTCGCCGTCGCCACAACCTTGAAGGTCGCCCCCCCCCTGCGCGAGGCAAAGGGCGCGGCCACATACGATGTGCCGCAGAGCGAGGTGGGAATCATCTGGTGGAAGTGAGGATTCAGGTACGCGTACCATGGCAGCGTGTTCACCGGGACCCACCCGGACCGCGCACCTGACGTCACAGCCACCGGCTTGTCTGCGGAAACCACCGTTCCCGTCAGTCCCCCACCCGCGCCCGTGAGTCCCGCACGAATCGCATAGGTCCCCCCCGCATCGAGTGCGATCTGAAACGGCACACCGGCGGGACGGTTGGTCGACGTCACGCCGCCGGGCGTGATCGTCACTGTTGTCCCGTCGTGCGCTCCCGTGATCAACACATGCTCATCGGGATCGAAGAAATTGTACCCTGCCGTCACATAGTGCGTGCCCAGCGCATGCATCGGCAGCACGAGTGTCGCGTCGCCATGCAGCGTGCACAGCGTGCCTGCGATCACCATGACCGGGCGGTCGCTGGTCACATGCACGCCCTTGTCGCCCGGCTGCTCGGCCGCATGGTCATCGAGCAGATCCTCCACCTCGACGCGCACAGCTTCCCCCGGCAGCACCGTCACATCGGTGAACTGCCCGGTTGCGGGACGATCGACACGCACGGAGCTTTCCTCAGACGCAACGATGAACAGCACATTGTTCCTGACACCCGTGGTGCTGCCATTTTCCGGAAAGCCCAGCCAGAACTCCGTCCCGCGCGTCCCACGGCCGTTCATCACGCAGGGAGGTGGTGGTGGCAGGGCGGGAATCACCACGGGCACGGTGCAGGTGAGACGGATGTTCTGCGACGCGACGACGCTGATCGAACAGGTGAGGATGGTGTCGCGCACACGTGGCGGCACGTGCACCGAAAAGCGTGCGAACCCGGTCGCACCCGGGGGAAGCGGTGAAGGCGTGATGTTCTCCACGCCGGTGCCGACCAGGTCGATGCCGGGATCGGTCGCAAGCGTCGCGAGCAGACTCTGCAGCGTGCCCGTCCCGGTATTGCGCACGGTGATCGGCACGTCGAAGGGATCCGGGATGTACCTGCGCCCGTCGCCGCCAGGCGCAAGCCGCAATGTATCGGGACACTCGAGTTCCAGACGGAACACCGGTAACGCGGGCACGTCGATCTCAACCGAGCAGTGCTGCGCGATGAGTGCCGGCGCCACGATCGACACAGGAATCGTCGCGCGGCGTGCGATCGTGTCGAGTGGTGCATGCATCCGCCAGCTCGTCTGCACGGAGGAGCCTGGGGCGACGGGTCCCGTGAGCATATGCACGGCCTGCTCCCCGGCCGCAAGCGTGAACCCCGCCGGAGCTGCCATCGCAACATCGATATCCGGAAGGGCGATCACACTTGTGTTCACGACTGTCGCCGTCACGGTGAAGGGGTCCGGCTCGTAGGCGCGCTGCGTCGCATCGACCGCGAGCGTGTCGGCCCCGCACGCGAGCGTGGCGCGCATCAACGTGCGGTACCCGTAATCACTTGCGAACGATACGCGCGCACCGGGGGCGATGCTGCGTTCATTCCACTGCAGCAGCGCGGCGGCATCCCAGATCGCGAGTCCCGACGCTTCATAATCCCACGACACCGCACCGAGTGAGCCGTTCGACTGCCAGCGTCCGACGGTATACCGGTCCGGACGCGTCGCGCCCCTGCCGTCGAGGCGACCGACGACTTCCCATGGATGTGCCGGTGCATGGCCTTCATACCCCGCGGGCACGGCATCGCCGCTCCATCCACGTTCCCTCGTCACCTGCATGCCATCCACCAGTACATCAATGTTGTCGACGTCATCGATCACGAAATCCAGCATCAGCAGGGCCCCGGCCGTCACGGCTGCGGATCCCCGATTGACGAGCGTGGTCGTGATGCGAACGTACGCGTAGGTGGAGTCGAGGGATGGAAGGAATTCCTGCTCGACGTCGAGGTCGACGTCCTGCGCAGTGATGCGCGTGCGGAAGCGGAGCCTGTCGGTGAGCACCTCGGTCGTACCGGGGGGAAGCGCCCGCGTGCCGAGTGGCGTCTGCCCCGATCCCACCGTGTTGTTCGTGTACACGCGACCGCCCGCACGGATGTTACTGAAGCTTGTGATGGCGTCCTTGCGGAACAGCAAGGGCACACCGGATGCAGTCTCGATCCAGAATCGTCCTGTCACGCGATCGACACCCGTGGCGATGACTCCGTTGGCCACACGTGCATGGCGTGTGGTATCGCGTATGAGCGTGGTGCTGCCAGGCGTGAATGCCTGTGCGTGGGAAACGGGAAGACCGATGCTGCAACCGAGCAGAACGACGGCGAGCATGCATGCTGGACGGATTTGTATCATGATGAAACCCGGGCGGAAACGATGTACGGCATGATGGGAATCGACACGCATGAAGCACTGAAATTAACGTGAACCGCTGCACGCTGCAATGCGATTCGAAGGCCGGGAACAAAAGCACCACTGAGCGCGTAGTCTACCATATTTTTTTGTTTGTCTTGCCCTCGTGTCTATTGTATATTCCTTTGATTTCAAGTAATCCATATACCCAGGTTCAAGGAGCGCACCATGAAAATCCGAGTACCTTTTCTGTTGCTCGCAGCCTACGTCCTGACCTTCACTGTCGCATACGCACAGCAAGGCGGTCTTGATTTTTCTGTTTCGAACGGATCCGGAAACAGCACCACATCGACGATCGAGAAGATCGCCGGTGAGGAGGTTTGTTTCACGCTGACCGCCAAGGATGCGAATGGCAACATCCGCAGGGACTGGAATACAACGGGAAACGCAACGACCTTGACGCTGAAATACAGCAGCAATCCGGCCACGACCGCCAACACTGACACGAGCATGCAGTCGTGGAGTGCGGATCCCCTCGATTTTTCGTGGGCACAAATGCTCCATAATGGCCTCGAGCTGGCGAAGATCAGTGCCGACGAGTGGACGATTCCCGCGACTGCCTTCGACAGTCTCGGTCAGGCACGCATCTGCCTCGTGCATACACGTGCGGACACGGGTGTCTACATCGAGGTGTCCCCGTTCTTCGCAGGATTGAATCAGGAATCCGCGCATATCAGCTTCGCTGCAGGTGCGGTGACCAATTTCCTCGTGGAGCTCACCTCGGCGACACCGGCCGGCAATCAGGTGTACTTCATGCGTCCGTATGAAATCATCGTCAGCCCGCGCGACCGGTATCTGAACGTGAGTGACGAGACCGTGCGTGCCCGGTTCAGCGCGCGCTTCCCTGGTGAGTATGAGTCGAATCTTCCGGGACTCGCCGACATCTTCAGTGGTGAAGTGTTCATCACTGGACCGACCAACTACCTGATCGCATCGCGCATCGAACGTGAGCTCCCCGCCGATCAGCTGCAGTGGCTCATGTGCTTTGACGTGAACACCCCAGCCATCAGAGGCGTGACGAACCCGTACGAAGTACTCTCGCACGAGCCGGTTGATTTCGTGCTGCAGTCGCCGCCGAACCACACGACCATTGAACTCAATGCCGCCTCCGCGCGCCATCAGTTCACATGGGAGCGTCCGGCGCCACCGGATCCGTACACCAACATCCAGATCTCCCGATTCTCGACGCAGACCGCGACCGACGACGTGACCTACACGCTCGTGTTCATCGACAGTGTGAGCCTCACGCGCGCCGTGCGTTTCCCGTCGAACAGTACCGGCACCGAGGCGCAGCTCTCGTTGACAGGCGGACAGCTTGAACAGCTGTTGATCAACATGTCCGGTCAGCAGACGACCGGCGCCTACAGTCTCGCATGGTACGTGGAGGCCACCGACGGTTTGTACACGACGCTGTCGAGTCCCCCGAAGAACGATCCCAACAGCCTCCCCGGCTGGTACATCCATCTGAAGAACAATCTGACGAGTGTCGAATCGCCCACGACCGTGGTGCCGGGCTCGCTGCGTCTCGAGCAGAATTATCCGAATCCGTTCAATCCCTCGACCACAATCGGCTATGCCCTTCCGCAGCGCGGCAAGGTGACGCTGAAGGTTTATGACCTGCTCGGCGGCGAGATCGCCACCGTGATCAACAACGAGGAGCGCAACGCGGGCGAGTATCGTGTGTCGTTCAATGCATCGAGCCTCCCGTCGGGATTGTACATGTACAAGCTGCAGTTCAACGGCCAGACGATCACGCGTCGCATGACGCTGATGAAGTAGGCTGCACGAACATGAACAAAAAAGCGGACCCTCGGGTCCGCTTTTTTGTTGCAGCAGGGGAAGACGTCATACCGCGCCGAGAACGGCGTTGAAAATCGTGGTGACGACGATGTCGTTGACCGAGCAACCGCGGCTGAGATCGTAGGCGGGTCGTGACAGACCCTGCACGATCGGTCCGAGAGCTTCCGCACCGCCCATGCGTTCAGCAATCTTGTAGGCGATGTTGCCTGCCTGCAGATCCGGAAACACCATCACGTTCGCCTTTCCAGCCACTTCACTTCCAGGGGACTTCTTCGCACCGATGGCAGGCACGAAGGCCGCATCGAATTGAAGTTCACCGTCGATCTTGATGTCCGGGCGGCGCTCGCGCACGATGGCGAGTGCGGCGCGCACCTTGTCGACGAGTTCATGCTCGGCGCTTCCCTTGGTCGAGAACGAGAGCATGGCCACGAGCGGCTCCTCCTCGAGAAGGATGCGATGGTTGTCGGCGGTCGCAATGGCGATGTCTGCAAGCTGTGCGGCATCGGGATTCGGCATCACGGCACAGTCGGCAAACGAGAAGATCTTCTCGGGAAACTTCATGACGAAGAACGACGAGACGGTCTTGATGCCGTCCTTCAGGCCGATGCAGGTGAGTCCTGCCCTGATCACATCGCCCGTCGTGGAAAGCGACCCTGCAACGCTGCCGTCTGCCATGCCCTCGCGCACCATCATGGCGCCGAAGCTGAGCGGCTGCCGCATGGTGTCGTGGGCCTGCTCGATGGTGACACCCTTGTGCTTGCGCAGGTTGTAGAAGATGTTGGCGAAGTCGCTGAGCTTCGAGGAGGTCGAGGGATCGACAATGCGCACACCCTGCAGATTCACGCCCGCGGCCTCGGCCTTCGCGCGGATGTCGGTTTCGCTGCCGATCAGGGAGATGGCAGCCGTTCCCTCGTCGGTGACGATGCGTGCGGCCTTGAGCGCGCGCTCGTCGGTGGCGTCGGGATAGACGATGTGTTTCTTCAGCGAGCGTGCTCTGTCCTTGAGTTCGTCGATGAAATGTGCTGGATTCATGGGATACCTTGAATGGATGGGAATGTGTGCTGCCCGAAACACCCAAAATTACCTCCCGAGGTCCGGTATAAAAAATCTCAGTAGATTGCATGACTGCAACCGAACAATCAGGATCGCCACGATATGGTCTCTCCCCTCACCCCCCTGCCCGCCTCCGGCGGCGCCACCGGTCCGCTGCTCTTCATCATCATGGATGGGTACGGCATCGGTCCCGACTACGCGGGCAACGCCGTCACGCGCTCGCGCAAACCGAATCTCGACCGTCTGTTCGCACGCGGACTCTATACCGAACTCAAGGCCCATGGTCCCGCAGTCGGATTGCCGGGAGACGACGACATGGGCAACAGCGAGGTCGGGCACAACGCCCTCGGTGCCGGCCGCATCTTCGCCCAGGGCGCCAAACTCGTCAACCAGGCGATCGAAGACGGCTCGATGTTCCGCACCGATGCATGGCGTACACTCATGCAGCGGCACACGACTGCGGGCACGCTGCATTTCATGGGACTCCTCTCCGACGGCAACGTCCATTCGCACATCCGGCATCTGTACGCAATGCTGCACGCATCCGTCACTGCCGGCGTGCGCCGCGTGCGCCTGCACGTGCTGCTCGACGGCCGCGACGTCGGCGAGAAGTCCGCGCTCACGTATATCGAACCGCTCGAGGCGGAGCTCGCACGCATCACCCGCGAGCACGGGGTCGACTACCGTATCGCCTCCGGAGGCGGACGCATGAACGTGACGATGGATCGATACAACGCCGACTGGAGGATTGTGGAGCGCGGCTATCGCGCACACGTGCTCGGCCAGGCGCGTGCCTTCGACTCCGCTGCGGAAGCTGTGCGCTCCTTCTACGCAGAGGATGACGCGATGACAGATCAGTACATGGACGCATTCGTCGTGACCGAGGATGGTGTGCCCGTTGGACCCATCGTCGACGGCGACTCCGTGATCTTCTTCAATTTCCGCGGCGATCGCGCGATCGAAATCTCACGCGCACTCACCGAGCGGGAGTTCTCGGAGTTCGACCGCGGTCCCCTCCCCGCCATCCACTTCGCCGGCATGATGGAGTACGACGGCGACCTGCACATTCCCGAGCATTATCTGGTCAATCCCCCGAGCATCGACCGCACCATCAGCCAGTATCTCTGTGCGAGCGGTGTGACAGCGTTCGCGATCAGTGAGACGCAGAAGTTCGGACACGTGACCTACTTCTGGAACGGCAACAACAGCGGCTACATCGACGAGACGCTCGAGCGTTTCGTGGAGATTCCCTCCGATCGCATCGAGTTCGACAAGGCACCGAAGATGAAGGCGGAGGAGATCACCGAAGCTTCGCTCGACATGCTGCGCGAAGGGCGCTTCCGGTTCGGACGCATCAACTTCGCGAATGGAGACATGGTCGGACACAGCGGACGCTTCGATGCAGCCGTCATCGCCATTGAGACCGTTGACGCGTGTGTGGGACGTCTGGCCGACGCCGTGCTCGCCATGCATGGCATCGTGGTGATCACCGCCGATCACGGCAACAGCGACGAGATGTTCACCGAGAAGAATGGCGTCCGTACGCCGAAGACCAGCCACACCCTGAATCCCGTACCCTTCTGCATCGTCACACCAGAGGACCCGCCGTTCCAGCTCGCCGGCATCCCCGCGCCCGGACTTGCGAACGTTGCCGCCACGCTCATCAATCTACTCGGGTACGAGGCCCCGGCGGAGTATGAACCGTCGCTGATCATCTTTGCCTGACCGGTCCGGCGATGCACTGGGTTCCGCGTTCGCAGTGATTCTGACCGTCACGGCTCGCATGCAGACATGTTCACCAACTGGCTGACACACCTCGCCCTCGCACGGTCGCTCGACGAGCGACTGCGCGACGCCGTGATCACTGCGGCGTGGACACAGGACCGCGACGAGGTCACGTTTGCACTCGAGTGTGCAGGCGCAGGGATGTTCCTGCAGGTATCGTGTGCACCCCGGGCAGCATGCTGCTTCGTGAAGTCCGGTGTCGCACGCGCACGACGCAACACGCTCGACGTCCTTGAGAGCACGACCGGAAGACACATCCAGATGGTGCGGATCGCAGAAGACGACCGCGTGCTCGGTTTCCTGCTTGATGACCATTCCATCCTCGTGGCGTTCATGCACGGGGCGCATGCAAACCTCGTGCATCTCGGTGCAAACGCGGAACTGCGTTCGACATTCAAGACAACGGCATCCACACCCCGGCTGCCGGATACGTGGACGCTGACAGCTCCCCGCGTCGATGCGGAACATTTCGTCGCCGCACTCGCGGCACACCCCGGAGCAGAACTCGCCCGCGTCCTGCGCGATGTACGACCCTGGTTGTCTGGAGCCTGCGCAACCGAGGTGGCGCATCGGGCACAGCTTCCACTCGAGGTGTCGTGCGCGTCGCTTCCCCCGGATGCTGCGACGCGCCTCGCGGCAGCATGTGCTGAGGTGACCGGAGCATGCATGCACGGATCCTGGCATGTGTACATCCAACGGGATCCTGCCTCCGACTCGGATGAGGAGATGTCGGCGACCGGGTTGCCGCGGGACGCCACGGCGGTAGCGATCGCTCCATGTGCGCTGACGCATCGGGACGGTACATCAGTGCTGCGATTCGACGACGCGAGCGATGCGATGTGGCTGTTCGTCCGGCGGCGTGGCCGCACCGGGCGCACCGACGCGGTGCGCGGCCGTGTGTTGCGGGTACTCACCGCCGAAACTGCGCGTCTGGAACGGCTGCTCGCACGCATCGAGACACCGGCGGATCTGCGGCGGCGGGCAGACACCTATGAGAAGTACGGCAACCTGCTCATGATCAATCTCACGCGCGCGCCCGAGCAACCGGGTCGCATGACCGTCGAGGATCTCTTCGTCGATCCCCGGCTCGTCGTGGCGATTCCCCTCGACGTCCGTCTCGGGGTGCTCGAGAATGCGCAGCGATACTTCGACAAGGCACGCAGTTCGCGTGGCGCTGCCGACTACGCCGGTGATCGCGCGGAGGCGGCACGGAAACGGCTCGAGCGTGTCGAGTGTTTTCAACGTGACATAGCGGCGTGCCCCGACACGCGCGCGCTTCAGGATCTTTTCACCGGATATGCGGATCTCATGGCATCGCTTGGTCTCACGCCGAAAGGCGATACGAACGAACAACCCTTCCCTTTCCGCCGCTTCGTCGTCGCGGGTGGTTTCGAGGTCTGGGCAGGCAAGAGCAGCGCCAACAATGACGAGCTGACGGTCCGCTGGGCGAAGCCGCACGATCTGTGGTTCCACGCGCGAGGGGTCGGCGGATCGCATGTGATCATCCGCAGCGGAAGCGCACCGGGGGAACCGTCGAAGGAGGCGATTCGCGAAGCGGCGGCGATCGCTGCGTACTACAGCAAGCATCGCAACGCGAAGAGCGTTCCGGTGGCCTACACCGAGAAGAAGTACGTGCGCAAACCGAAGGGTGTGCCGGCTGGTACGGTGTACCTCGAACGGGAGAAGGTGATCATGGTCGCCCCGGCGCTGCCCGAGAATGCTGAGGAGGAAGGGTAGCGCACCGCTTCAGCGGGACGCCGATTGGAATTTTCTTCTTTCAGGGATTCGTGGTAATATGAAGAGTTTATGACGACATCGAACACTCTCTCGCCCGAACTGCTCCTCAAGGCCAAGCAGTTCGGCTTTTCCGACGCCCAGCTTGCGTTCATGCTCGGCTGCGGCGAGGCCGACATCTCGCGACTGCGATCGGAATGGGGCATCACCGCCTCCTTCAAGACCGTCGACACCTGCGCCGCCGAGTTCGAGGCGTACACGCCCTATTACTATTCCAGCTACGACCGCGAAAACGAAAGCACGGCCGGCAGCCGCAGGCGTATCGTCATTCTCGGCGGCGGACCCAATCGCATCGGGCAGGGCATCGAATTCGACTACTGCTGTGTGCACGGTGTATTTGCCGCACGCGAAGAGGGGTACGAGACGGTGATGATCAATTGCAATCCCGAAACCGTTTCCACCGACTACGACGTCGCCGACAAGCTCTACTTTGAGCCGCTCACGTTTGAAGACGTGATGCGCGTGCTCGAGATCGAGCAGCCCGAGGGCGTGATCGTTTCCTTCGGGGGACAGACGCCGCTTAAGCTGGCGCGCCGACTGACGGAGGCGGGCGTCCGCATTCTCGGCACCCCCTACGAAGGCATCGACCTTGCCGAAGACCGCGAACGCTTCAACGATGTACTCGCCGAGCTCGGCATCCTGCAGCCACCCGCGGGCAATGCCCGATCGGCCGACGAAGCCGCCGCGGTCGCCGCATCCATCGGATACCCCGTGCTGCTGCGACCCAGCTACGTGCTCGGCGGTCGAGGCATGCGCATCGTCTACAGCGAATCGTCGCTGCGCGATTTCGTGGAAGAGGCACTGGAAGTCTCCGGCGAGCATCCCGTGCTCATCGACAAGTTTCTCGAGGACGCAATGGAGTTCGATGTGGATGCGGTCTGCGACGGACGCGATGTGGTGATTGGTGGCGTCCTGCAACACATCGAGGAAGCCGGTATCCACAGCGGCGACAGTTCCGTCGTGCTGCCACCGCGCATCCCGAATCAGGCGGTGCTCGACGAGTTGAAGGAGACCACGCGACGTCTGGCGCTGCGGCTTGGAACAATCGGACTCATCAACGTGCAGTATGCGCTGCAGAACGATGTGATCTACGTGCTGGAGGCGAATCCCCGAGCCTCGCGCACAGTGCCGTTCATCAGCAAGGCGACCGGCGTTCCGCTCGCCAAGCTCGCCACGAAGGTGATGCTCGGCCGCACTCTTGCCGAGCTCGGAGCGAAGGAACCCGTGATCGAAGGCTATGTTGCCGTGAAGAAGGCGGTGTTCCCCTTCATCAAACTGCAGGGATCGAGGCAGTTTCTCGGTCCCGAAATGAAATCCACCGGCGAGGTCATGGGCATCGCCGACGTGTTCGGCGACGCGATGGCCCGCAGCCAGCTCGGCTCGGGTGCGAAGCTTCCGACGGGTGGCACCGTGTTTCTCTCGGTCAATCAGCGCGACAAGCGCGAAAAGACGCTGGCGCTTGCGCGGGGATTCCACGAGGCGGGGTTCACGTTGATCGCGACGCGGGGAACATCCACCTTCCTCTATGAAAACGGCATCGAGACGCGCAGCGTGCTCAAGGTGCATGAGGGACGACCCGACGTCGTCGACGAAATCAAGAACGGTCGCGTGCAGCTTATCGTGAACACGCCTGCGGGTGAGATGTCGCGCGACGACGAACGCGCGATCGGCATCGCCGCGCTGGCCTTCAACATCCCCTACGTGACGAATGTGTCGGCTGCGCTCGCGCTGCTCGAGGGCATCCGCCGCGCGCAGCAGGAAGCGGGCGATGTGCGCAGCCTCCAGGAGTACTACCGCATCATCACCTGACGTCGCTCCCCGCCCCGCAGGGCAGCTGCGTGGCGTCACATGCAGGAGTTTCGGATCTACTTCTCCTGTATGAACTCCGCCTGACCGCTGACGCGGTAGATCACATAGTTCTTGAGGTTCTGATCGGCCTCGAATCCATATCCCTGCAGTTCCTCCTTTGGTGCCTTCACGTGCACGAAGCGGTCGCTGCGGACCTTCCTGCGTGTGTTCTCCCAATACAGATACTCCGTCGTCACGACCGTCCCACTGTCGGAGACGAACACGACGTTGTCGAATGCCTCGAGATCCTTCGTCGCATCATCGACGCGTCCGCGGTTGGCTGTCAGGCGCGAGCTGTGCTGTCCGTCCTTGCCGAAGAAATCGACCACGATACCGGAATCGAGCAAGGTTTCGCGGCGCTCATCATACATGCGGATGTGTCCGGCCTGCACGACTGCCTTGACCAGCCCCGAGTCGCTGAAGGTGATGTGAGAATCCCAGCTTTCCTGGTCGGGGAGACCCGTTCCGTCGATGCCTCCCCGCGGTGGCGTCAGCTTCCGCTCGTTGCAACCGGCCATCACGAAACAGACGGCGGCGGCGAGCACGAGCATCCTACAGATCGAGGGCATGCTGGTCTCCGCGTACGGGACGCGGCTTTCCGAGCAGACCATATCCCGCGGGTGTCAGCTCGCGGCCCCGCGGGGTGCGCTGGATGTATCCCTCCTGGATCAGGTAGGGTTCGTACACTTCCTCGATCGTGCCGGGCTCTTCACCAACGGCGATGGCGAGGGTGTTGAGACCGACGGGACCGCCGTGGAACTTGTCGACGATCACCGAGAGAATGCGCATGTCCATTTCATCGAGTCCGTGTTCGTCGACCTCGAGCGCATTGAGCGCGTAGTCGGCGATTGCCCGGGTGATCACGCCGTCGCCCTTCACCTGCGCGAAGTCGCGCGCGCGACGCAGCAGGCGGTTGGCGATGCGCGGGGTGCCGCGCGAACGACGGGCAATTTCAAGGGCACCGTCACGGTCGTCGATGTCGATGCGAAGGATCCGGGCCGAGCGAACGACGATGTGGCGCAACTGTTCAACCGAATAATAGTCGAGCCGGTTCGTGATGCCGAAGCGCGCGCGCAGGGGTGCCGTCAGGAGCCCGGCACGCGTGGTCGCACCGATCAAGGTGAAGGGCTTGAGTTCGATCTTCACGCTGCGGGCGTTGGGACCCGTGTCGATCATGATGTCAAGGGTGAAGTCCTCCATCGCCGAATAGAGGTACTCTTCCACGACGGGAGACAATCGATGGATCTCGTCAATGAAGAGCACGTCGCCGATCTCCAGCCCGGTGAGCAGCCCGGCGAGATCACCTGGTTTTTCGAGTACCGGACCCGATGTCATGCGCATCGCCGCATGCATCTCGTTGGAGATGATATGCGAAAGCGTGGTCTTGCCGAGTCCCGGGGGACCCGTCAGCAGCACATGGTCGAGCGCTTCGCCGCGTCCCCTCGCCGCTGTGATGAACACGCGGAGATTCTCGACGATTTTCTTCTGTCCCTCGAAATCCTCGAAACGCAGGGGCCGGAGAGTCGTGTCGAGTTCGCGGTCGTCGTTGCGCGGCGCCGGGCTGGTCATATCCGAAGAACGCTTCCCCTGCATGTCACATGTACCCGAAGCGACGCACCCAGTCTTCGTTGTCGCGCCATCCCTCACGCACCTTCAGATGCAGTTCGAGGTACACCCGTCGCAGGAGGAATGCCTCGATGTCCTTGCGTGCGCGCATGCCGATCTCCTTGATTGCCGCACCGCCCTTGCCGATCAGGATGCCCCGCTGGCTCTCGCGTTCGACAATGATCTCCGCGGAGATTGAGTCGTGGGTGTCTAATTCCTCGTACGAGGCGATCACGACTTCGGTCGAATACGGCACCTCCTCCCGGAACAGTTCGAAAATCTTTTCGCGGATGATCTCGGTGACGAAGAAACGTTCGGGCTGATCCGACAGCGTGTCGACGTCGTACAGCGGAGGATGCTCAGGCAGCAGTGCGACAAGTTCGCGTTCGACCACGCCGAGCGCCTCGCGCTTCAGTGCGGAAATTGGGATCACCGTCTTCACGAAGGGATAGGCTGTGATCGCAGCCATGAGAGGAAGAAGTCTTGTCTTGTCCTTGACGAGATCTGTCTTGTTGAGCACTGCGATGACGGGACGACCAGCGCTCTCGAGCAAGGCGTCGAGTCCCGGGGGAAGCAGTGTCGCCCGATCCAGCGTGCGTTCACTGTCGAGCATGAGCAGCACGATGTCGGATTCGGCGATGGCGCCGTGTGCGGCTTCGACCATCGAGCGCTGCAGCACGTAGCGGGGTTTGATGATGCCCGGCGTGTCGACGAACACGATCTGGTAGTCGGGACCCGACTGGAACCCGAGAATGCGCCGGCGCGTGGTCTGCGGCTTCGGCGTGACGATCGAGAGCTTGATGCCGAGCACCGCGTTCATGAATGTCGACTTTCCCACATTGGGTTCGCCGATGATTGCGACGTAGCCGCAGCGGAAGGAGGGTGACGATTCGGTGTGTTCTTGCATAGACAGGAAAATTAGACCAACTGGTTCATTAATCAAACCCGGGGTCGGCGCGGACCCGGCGTCGGCGCTGAATGCCCGGCCTACGAGAATCCCGGTCACGTTGTATCTTTGGAGATGCATTCTGCTCGACTCGCCCCGAAGAAATCCCTTGGGCAGCACTTCCTGCACGATCCCAACATCGCGCGCAATATCGTCGCCCTGCTCGCTCCTGCACCCGGTGACACCGTCGTGGAAATCGGTCCCGGCGAAGGTGTGCTCACCGCCCTGCTCGCCGCCACCGGCGCGCACGTGCTTGCGGTGGATGTCGATCCCCGTGCCGTCGCGCTCATCGCCGACCGCATCGCCGCCGAGCAGTGGACGAACGTCGACGTCTTGCACGCCGACATCCTCACCCTCGACCTGGCCGCCCTCGCCCGCGAGCGCGGCACCCGCCTGCGTGTCATCGGCAACCTTCCCTACTACATCACGAGCCAGATCCTCTTCGCCCTGTACGACGCACATCCCCATGTGCGCGACGCCGTGGTGATGATGCAGCGCGAGGTCGCAGACCGCCTCACCGCTCAGCCCTGCACGAAGGAGTACGGGATCCTGACCGTCGTCACCTCGCTGCACGCACGCATTGCGGGATCCTTTCTTGTCAGCCCGAACGTCTTCACGCCGAAACCGCGCGTGTGGAGCCGCGTGCTGCACGTGGAGATGCGCGACGATGTCGCGGCAGACACGACCGCGTATCGCGTCTTCAGAAGACTGGTGCGGGATACCTTCGGATTGCGGCGGAAAACGCTGCTCAACTCCCTGCGCCATGCGGGCTACGACACGGATGCATGCCGGGCTGATGCGCGTACCGACACTCTTCTGGGGAAACGGCCCGAGGCGCTGACAGTCGATGATTTCATGACGCTGGCAAGGGTGGTGAGCACGACGGACGAGGGCGTTCGTCATCCCAAGACGGACGAGGGCGTCCGTCCTCCCAAGACGGACGAGGGCGGCCGTCCTCCCGGGAGGGATGCATGAAGTGGTTGCTTGTGCATATGGACACGACCGATGCCCTGAACATCGCGTTCTTCCTCCTGCTCATCGCCACCATGTTCATCCTGTCACCATGGATCACGACATGGTGGATCTATGTGTTGCTGGATGCCGGAGTCATCGGCGCGGTGTTCATGCTCGCCCGCTTCGCATCGACCCGTTCGCATTTCTGGAGGCTGCTGCACGGTTTCTACATGATGATCTGCATCCCGATCGCGTTCAGTCAAATGTACTGGATCGTCCCGGTCGTGCATCCGGTGGATTATGACCGGGCGCTGATCGCGATCGACCGCTTCCTCTTCTTCGGAGCGGATCCCACACACGTACTGTTCTCGTTCGCGCATCCCGTCGTCACCGAGATCCTGCAGCTGGCCTACGCGAGCTTCTACTTCCTGCCGCTGATCCTCGTGGTGGACCTCTACCGCAAGCAGCGCATGGCTGCGTTCCGGGTCGTGTTCCTGACCATCATCCTCGGTTTCTACCTCTCCTATTTCGGGTACGTGGCCGTTCCGGCCATCGGTCCCCGCTTCACCCTCCACGACTTCACCGCGACCGATACAGAACTGCCGGGTGTCTTCGCCACACAGTTCCTGCGCGACTACACGAACACCGGCGAGTCGATTCCTCCCGGCACCGAGGATCCCGCCCGCAAGGTACAGCGCGACGTGTTTCCCAGCGGACACACGCAGATGACGCTGCTGACCATCTTTCTCGCCTTCCGCTATCGTGCCCGCACACGCTGGCCGCTCGGGATCGTCGGTTCGCTGCTCGTCATCGCAACGGTGTACATGCGCTACCATTACGTGGTGGATCTGATCGGCGGCGCACTGTTCGCCATCCTGACCTTCCATCTCATGAAGCTGCTGGATGTACGCTGGCGACAGCTGCGTCACCACTTCTTCCCACAATGAAAAAGCCCGGATCAATGATCCGGGCTTGAGCGGGAAACGAGACTCGAACTCGCGACTTCAACCTTGGCAAGGTTGCGCTCTACCAACTGAGCTATTCCCGCAACGCTGCCCTCATAACTGAAGGCAGGTACAAATATAACACCTCGATGGAGTCGATGCAAGTGCCGCATGCGCAAAAAGTGCGGGCACGGCAGTGTCTCAGATCGAATAATCGTCCTTGCTCAGGCCGTGCTTCTTCATCTTCTTGACGAAGTTGGTGCGCTCGACCTGCAACTGTTCTGCGGCGCGCGTCTGATTCCCCCCATTGGCGCGGAGCGCCTCTAGAATCAGCTGCTTTTCGAATTCCTCCACCTGTTCCATCAACGCGCGCTTGTCCATCAGCGCGTGCGGGTCCACGGTGCGTTCGACAGACAGCGCGTGCGCAACGGTCGAGATGTCGATTTCTTCGGTCTCGGCGAAGATGGCCAGCTTGGTGACGACGCTGTCAAGCTCGCGCACGTTGCCTTTCCACTCCTGCCGTGAAAGCAGGTCGAGAGCGGCGATTGAGAAGTAGTGCGGGATGAGCTTGTGCTCGTCAACGGCGCGCGCGAGCAGATGCCGCGCCAGCAGGGGCACGTCTTCCGGACGTTCGCGCAGGGGCGGGATGTGGATGTCGTACTTGGCGAGACGGAAGTAGAGATCCTCGCGGAATTCGCCGCTGCTGATGGTCTGCTTCAGATTCTTGTTGGTGGCCGAAATCACACGCACGTCAACGTCACGTTCGCGCACATCGCCAACACGGCGGACCTTGCCATTGTTGATCACATACAGGAGTTTCTGCTGGAACTGCACGGAGGTGTTGCCGATCTCGTCGAGAAAGATCGTGCCGCCGTCGGCTTCCTCGAAGAGGCCCTTCTTGTCGCTTGCGGCGCCGGTGAACGCGCCGCGGACATAACCGAAGAGCTCGGACTCGAGCAGGCTCTCGGCCAGCGTGCCGCAATCCATGCTGACGAAGGGTTTCACTCGGCGTGCCGACAGGCCGTGAATCGCACGCGCCAGCACCTCCTTGCCCACACCGCTCTCTCCGGTGATGAGAACGGGGATCGTGGTCGTGGCCACCTTCTCGCAGTTGCTGAGGATCTTGAAGATCTTCGGACTCGCGCTGACGATGCCGATGCTCTGCATGACTTCCTCGACTGCGGGCGAAAGGACGCGCTGGGGACGCTGGTCCAGTGCGGACGCAACGGTCTCCTTGAGTGTCGGCAGATCGATGGGCTTGCTCAGAAACTGCTGCGAGCCCTTGCGCGCGACCTCCATGGCGACGGGCACACCGTATGCCTGTCCGCTCACCATGACGACCGGAATCTCCGGCCAGTTTTTCACGATGGTGGAGAGGACTTCACGGCCGTCCATCTGCGGCATGAGAATGTCGAGCAGGACGAGATCGGTCGCATGCACGTGCAGGTAGTCGATGGCTTCCACGGGATTGTTGCGCACGACGGGATTATACCCGAGGTGGCGCAGAATGCCGGAGACGGTGTCACAGAAATCTTCTTCGTCGTCAACGATGAGGATCGTTGCCTTGTCGTTCATGATGGGTCCCTCAGTACTTGGTGACGGGTAGGCGGATCTGGAATGTGGTTCCCAGTCCTTCAGTGCTGGTAAACGTGATTTCCCCGTTGTGCTCCTGGATGATTTTCTGGACGATGACGAGCCCGAGTCCGGTCCCGCCCTGACTGTGTGTGGAGAAGGGTCTGAAGATGCTCTTCTTGATGTCGTCCGACATGCCGGCGCCGGTGTCCTGTATGGTGATTTCGACGTATTCCCCGGGGCGGTCGATGAACTGCCCCGGTGCTGTGGCGATGATGATGCGTCCCTCGCGCGTGCCAACGGCACGGATAGCATTGTCGAGCAGGTTTTGTACTGCCTCAGGGAAGTGTGCAATATCGATACCCACCTTCGGAAGTGAACGGTAGAAATGCGTCACTATCTCGATGTTGCGGCTTCCCTTTGCACGGTACTCGTCGGCGATGTTCTGCAGCAGCATGTTCACGTCGTTGGGCAGCAGGTTGAGCTGTTCCTTGTTGGCCAGGCGTGTCAGGTTGTGCACGATCTCATTGAGTTTGCGCGACTCGCCGACGATGCGGTCGAGATACTTCGACGCGTCGGGGATCGGACTGGCGAGTTCGGAAAGCATCATTTCCAGATGCTGCGCGGTGAGGGTGATCGTCGACAGCGGTGTCTTCGCCTTGTGCGCCACATGCTGGGCGACTCCCGACCAATTCACGCGCCTGTCCTTTTCGATCGCCTCGGTAATGTCTGCCACGAGGAGGATGAATCCCTCCAGCCGCTTGCTTTCCGAGTAGAGCGGATAGCCCTTCACCACCAGCGTCCGCATCGACTTGTTGTGGTTGAACACCACTTCCCGCTCGATCGCATGACGTGTGCTGCGTACCTCCTCGAAGATCTCGATGATCTCCGGAGACGGCGCATTGCGCAGGTAGTACTTGTAGTCCTCCTGCATCGTCACGAAGTCGTCGAACCCGAGCAACTGTTTGGCTGCCCGGTTCATGATGCGCAGATCTGCACCCCTGTCGAAGATGATTACGGCATTCGACTGGAAGGTGTCGAGCAGGCGCTGTTCCTGTCTGCCCAGATTCCGACTGTAGTTGCGCATGAGAAGCAGAGCGACGAGGAGTGCCGCGAGCAGCACGAAGGTTTCCGTCCGATACTCCTGCCAGAGGATGACGATGACAGACCGGCTTTCGAAATGTTCGGCGATGATTTCTTCTCGGACTTGTTCTGGCACCTCGCCGACAGGGAGTGGTGCGTCCTGCGCCATCAGGCGGGAAGCGCTCGCGGCCAGCAGACAGAACAGTGCGATCCACAGCGGGAGGAGGCGCGCGGATCGACTATGGAAGATGAGGGATGTGTGCTCGGGCTGAACACGCGTCCCTGGCGCTGTGTGCATTGCTCCGTGCGTATGCGTCATCGATTCGTTCGTTTGGAATGGTATGTGCGGAAGCCTCAGTCGAGGTCCCGTATGAGCAGCGCGTATACTTCGTGCAAGGGAAGTGCCCGTTCCCGGGCAATGCGCCGGCACTCCTCGAACTCGGGAACGCGGCGTGTGCCTTGCGGCGCATGAATGACCTTGACTGCCACAGCGCCGAAACGCGTGTCGACGGTCACGACCTCGCGTGCCACTTTTCGACGCGCAACGTCGCGCATCCGTACTCCGGTGGTCGTGCTTTCTCTACAGATGATGGAGGTCAGATGTTCCGAGCGGCCAGCATGGCAGGTGACGGTGAGCAGATAGCCGGGACGTCCCTTCTTCATCAGCACAGGCGTGAGAAACGCATCGTGCGCCCCCTCCTCGAGCACTCGCTCGATCAGCCAGGGGTAGATCTCGGGATTCATGTCGTCGATGTTCGTTTCGAGGACGACCATCATTTCGTTGTGAAATTCCGACGGCATGTCGCCAATGATGAGCCGAAGGAGGTTGGGGAGGCCTGGAATCTCACGTCCCCCGGCACCATAGCCCACGCGCTCGACGGTCAGATGTTCGGCTCCCTCCAGGATGCCGGCGGAAAGTGCCGCAACGATCGCGGCGCCGGTCGGTGTCGTGAGCTCGTAGGGAATGGCCGTCAGTTCGATCGGATATCCTGCCAGGATGTCGAGGGTTGCGGGCGCGGGTACCGGCATGACGCCGTGCTGGGTGCGGATGAAGCCTCCGCTGCCGGTGCGGACCCGGCTCGTATACAGGCGTTCGATGCCTGCAAGTTCCATGCAGATTGCCACACCGACAATGTCGATGATGGAATCGACCGCTCCCACTTCATGGAAATGGATGTGATCGAGATCGCTGTTGTGAATCTTCGCTTCTGCCACGGCGATTGCACGGAACATGGCGAGCGCTCGGAATTTGACAGCATCAGACAGGCGACTTGCCTCGATCAGACCGACAATATCCGCGTAGCTCCGATGCGTGTGATGGTGCGCATGTTCGTGTTCGTGGTCGTGGTTGTGCGCATGCGCATGCGGGTGGTCGTGCATATGCGGATGCGGATGATCGTGCGGATGCGGATGATCGTGCGAATGCGGATAATCATGCGCGTGGGTGGCTTCCGACGAGTGATGAGGAAAGACGACGGGAGCCGGGGGCTCCGCCGTGCCTCCATCCAGAAGCACATCCACCTTGATCGCGGAGATCATGCTCCGTTCGACGATGCGTGCCTGCAGAGACCAGCCTTCGAGATCGAGAAGCCGAAGTTGCGCTTCAATCGCTTCGATGGGCACACCGGCCGAGATGAATGCTCCCAGCGTCATGTCGCCACTGATGCCGGCAAACGTGTCGAGATAGGCGATCTTCATCGTGCGGAACCGCGCATCTGGATGAACAAATCAGCGGAAGTCATTGATTTCATTGCGCAATGCGATCGCTGCCTCACGCGCCTTGTCTGCGTAATCTTCGCCTTTTCCTGCGAAGATGATGCCTCGGGACGAATTGAACACCGCACGCAGGCCAGCAGCGGAAACACCTGCTCTGACAGACTGTTCGACGTCGCCCCCCTGTGCGCCGAGTCCGGGAATCAGAATCGGCATTTCCGGAACCATGCTCCGAATCTCCGCAAGTTCGGAGGGATGTGTCGCGCCGACTACAATTCCGCAGTTCCACCGCGTATTCCAGCGGTCGATTGCGCGAATGACATGTTTGTACATGGGCTCGCCCTGGATTTCGAGGTACTGGAAGTCTCGGGATCCAACATTGCTGGTCAATGCGAGGATGAAGACGCCGCGGTCTTCATATTCCAGGAAGGGTTCGACCGAATCGCTGCCCATGTAGGGTGCCACGGTGCATGCGTCAAAACCGAATTCGTCAAACAATGCCCGTGCATACATGGAAGATGTGTTTCCGATGTCGCCACGCTTTGCGTCCCCGATCACGACAATGTCGGAGGGAATGGCCTCGAGCGTGCCTTCGACGACGTCCCACATATCGCGGCCAAGCCGCTCGTAGAAGGCGAGATTGAGCTTGTAGCTCTGCACGATATCCTTTGTTGCATCGATGATCGCCCGATTGAATGCAAGTACGGCGCTGGGCGCGCCCTGCAGGTGCAGGGGAAGTTTCGCGGGATCGGAGTCGAGACCGACGCAGAGGAGCGAGTTGTTTTTCGCCGAGATTGCGTCTAATTTTTGTAGGAAGGTCATGCAGTATGTGGATGATTCGGTGCGGAAGCTGTCGGAATTGACGGATCCTGCAAAATAGAACGCCGCCGCATGGCAGGCAATGTACTTGCCCGTCTGACACGAAAAATCACCGGAATGCGAAGAGAAGAATTGTCATGAACCCTGTTTCAATCACCCGCGTCGACGAAAAGAATCTGCGCATCATCTGGGACGATGGTACCGAGTGCATCCACCCGCTCGTATCGCTGCGTCGGAAATGCCCTTGCGCCTCCTGCACGACGGAACTTGAAAAGCAGGGTCCCGCATACATCCCGCTCTATGCCGGCGACGCCCTCACACTCGCCAGCATCGATCCGATAGGATCCTATGCGGTGCAGTTCCGTTGGAAGGACGGTCACTCGACAGGCATCTACACATACCAATACCTCCGCAGTCTGTGCCCCACCCCCTAGCGGGAGCATGCAGTGCTCCTGGCGTCAGATCGGGAGCATGAGACTACCCCTCCTTCCCGAAGAACCTCACCCACGCGCATGTCCCAAGCATCTCCATCTGTTCCCTTTCTCAAGCATCTGCAATCCTCGCCACTGTTACGCGCTGCAGTGGCACATTGTCCGGAGGCATGCAAATCACTGCATATCAAGGGATTGTCCGGATCACTTCCTGGGATTTTTGCGGCGCTGTGGCAGCAAAAGCATGAGCGCCAGCTCATCGTGGTGTCACATGATCCAGATCTCGCCCTTGAGATCTGGAGCGATGTCTCCCTCATGCTCGGGGAAGAGCGCACTGTGTACGTGGGAGCACACCGTCGTGGCACGCACGACAACCGGTCCTTCGAAAACGAATTCGCGGAGCACGCAGACGTGCTCCGGAGCATCGCCCAGAATCCGAACAGAGTGGTTGTCACCGATGCCGAAACCTACGTACGAGACTTCCCGAGTGCCGAGGAAATCACGCAGCAGTCTGTTCGTCTGGACCGATTCTCTTCCTTCAAACAGGACGACCTGGTCAAGCGGCTGGCCTATGGGGGATTCGAGCGCGGCGAATATGTAGCAACGAGTGGAGAATTCGCAGTCCGAGGCGGCATCGTCGATGTATTTCCGATCGGAGTTGACAATCCCCTGCGCATCGAGTTCTTCGGTGATGAGGTTGATTCCATCCGCGAATTCGATGCGCTCAGTCAGCGCTCCATCCGCCAGCTGGACACCATAAGTTTCGTCACATCGCTCTTCATCGAGGGCCTTGAGGGCGCGCGCAGTCTCATGCACGACTTCCTCGCCGGGGATGCGGTGTATCTGGTGGTGGAGCCTGATGTGTTGCGGCGCTGCGCCGAAGATCGGGATCTCGCACGGCAGATCATCGACCGTGTGGAGGCATCCCCGCGTTTTATTGTGAGTGTTCTTGATGCGCCTGCAGGCGCGGACGTTGTGGACCTGAAGGCGACAGCACAGCCTTCGTTCAACGGCAGTGTGGCGCTGCTGCGCGATGACATCATCCAACGGGAGAACGACGGGTTCGCGCTCTTCCTGATCGCCGACAGCGAACAGCAGGCCCGGCGTCTCGACGACCTGCTGGCCGGTACGTCCGAAGCGGACGAGGATGTGCCCGCGGAGCGGCATCCTGTCGCATTCGTGCCACTGGCTCGGGGATTCGTGCTGCCCGACGCGAAGCTGGCCGTGATCACCGAGCATCAGGTCTTCAACAGGCAGCGCATCCAGAAACGAGTGCGCAAGGGGGTACGTGGACTCTCGCTGCGCGAGATGAAGCAGTTGCATCCCGGCGACTACGTGGTGCATGTCGACAAGGGAATCGGGAAGTTTTCCGGGTTTCATACGATCAAGGTCGCTGGTGGTATGCAGGAGACGGCGAAGATTCTCTATGCCGACGGCGACGCGCTCTACGTCAATCTCAACTATCTCGGCCGGCTGCAGAAGTACTCGAGCGAGGAGGGTGCCGAGCCGAAGCTCTCGAAGCTTGGCACGGGCGAGTGGGACCGGCTGAAGGAACGCACGAAGAAACGGCTCAAGGACATCGCGCGCGATCTGATCACGCTCTACGCGCAGCGGAAGGTTGCGAAGGGATTCGCATTCTCACCAGACGGGCACTGGCAGCGTGAGATGGAGGCCGGGTTCATGTACGAGGACACCCCCGATCAGCATCAGGCCACTGTCGATGTCAAGCGCGACATGGAGGAGGCGGTGCCGATGGACCGGCTGGTCTGCGGCGACGTGGGCTACGGCAAGACCGAGGTGGCGGTGCGGGCAGCGTTCAAGGCCGTGATCGACGGCAAGCAGGTTGCGGTGCTCGTACCGACCACGATTCTCGCCCAGCAGCATTTCAATACGTTCCAGGACCGGCTGCACCGGTATTCGGTGGTTGTCGAAGCGTTGTCGCGCTTCAAGAACGCCGTGCAGCAAAAGGACGTACTCGACCGGCTCGCGCGCGGCAAGGTCGACATTGTGATCGGGACGCACCGGCTGCTGAGCAAGGATGTCGATTTCAAGGACATCGGACTCCTGATCGTCGACGAGGAGCATCGCTTCGGCGTCGCCGCAAAGGAGAAGCTGCGGCAGATACGCGCGAACATCGACACGCTCACCCTTACCGCCACGCCGATTCCCCGTACGCTGAACTTCTCGCTGCTGGGCGCGCGCGACCTGTCGGTCATCGAAACGCCGCCGCGCAACAGGCTTCCCATCATCACGAGCATCGTCCCCTTCGACCGGGGCATCGTGACCGAGGGTGTGCAAAGGGAGCTCGAACGCGGCGGTCAGGTGTACTTCGTCAGCGACCGCATCAGTGATCTCGAGCAGCTGGCTGACAAGCTGCGCGTCTACGTCCCCCATGTGCGCATCGGCATCGCCCATGGGCAGATCACGGGTCCCGAGCTCGAGCGTATCATGATGCGCTTCATGGAGAAGAAGATCGACGTCCTCGTCACGACCAAGATCGTGGAATCCGGTCTCGACATCCCGAACGCCAACACCATCTTCATCAATCGGGCTGACCGATTCGGACTGGCAGAACTCTACCAGTTGCGCGGACGCGTCGGCCGCTCGAACACCCAGGCCTACGCCTACCTGCTCGTCCCCCCTGAAGCGAAGATGAGCACCGATGCGCTCAAGCGGCTGCAGGCGATCGAGGAGTTCTCCGAACTCGGTACTGGATTCCAGCTTGCCATGCGCGACATGGAGATCCGCGGTGCGGGAAATCTTCTGGGAGGAGAGCAAAGCGGTTTCATCACAGAGATCGGGTTCGAACTCTACATGAGCACCCTCGAGGAAGCCGTCTCCGAACTCAAGCATGACGAGTTTCAGGGGCTCTTTGCAGAGTCGGAGAAGGCGGCGCGACCAAGGCCCGACGTGGTCATGGAACTCGGACTCGACGCATTCCTTCCACAGGAGTACGTCCGCAGCAGCACCGAACGCTTCGATCTTTACCGTCGACTTTACGACGCGGAATCCGCCGAGGGCATCAAGGAGGTCGAAGACGAAATCTTCGACCGGTTCGGCCTCTTTCCCCCCGAGACCGAGAACCTGCTGCGCATCGTGCGCATGCGTCTGATCGCGGCGCACATCAGGCTGGCGCGCGTGACCTGGGAGGCACCCGTGCTCACGCTCGTGTTCCCCCCCGAGAGCGATGCCGAGTTCTACGACCGCCATTTCCAGCCGATGGTACAGTGGATCATGGATCGCCGCGACCGCATGAAGCTCGAACAGGACCGCACACAGGTACGTGTTGTGGTTACCGGCGTTGACACCCTCGATGACGTCTCATCCCTGCTCGCCGACCTGCTCGCAACCTGCAGCACGGATGCAGACGACACCGCAACAGAAGGTTCTGCTGCAGCCTCTCCCCATAACTGACCCACATGCTGAGACGTGTTGCGCAGTGTACTGTGAGTAGCACGACATGGTCACAGATGCGTGTCGACCGGGGACCCGAGAAATGATTCAATGCTGACGCCGTCGCCCCCCACCAGCAACAGACGCTGCCTGCCGAACTGCTGCTCGAAGGCCGTCGCCCCTGCCTGCACGTCACGCACCCTTCCGCTTTTCACTTCGATGGCTGTCAGTCCTCTGCGTGTTTTGACGATGAAGTCGACCTCGCGCTGGCCATCGCGCCAGTAGTAGAGTTCACGCCTCGCCGTCATTGCATCGTTGACGAGGTGGCTTCCGATGGCCGATTCGACGAGCCGTCCCCAATAGGCGCGATCGGTCTGTGCCTCTTCGAAGGTGTATTCCCCCATCACCGACATCAGTGCGTTGTTGAACACCTGCAGCTTCGGACTTGAGGCCCTGCGGCGCACGGTTTCTCCCGCGTACTTCTGCAATCCCGTCACCATGCCGGCAGCTGCAAGCAGATCGAGGTAGTGCGCGACAGTGGTCGTGTTACCGGCATCCTGCAGCTGGCCGACCATCTTTGTGTAGGAGAGAATCTGCCCTGAATACGCGCAGCTCAGCTCGAAGACGCGACGCAGCAATGCCGGCTTGTCGATGCGGGTCAGCAGCATGACGTCACGCGACAAGGTGGTCTCGACGAGGGTGTCGAGCACATATCTGCGCCATCGCTCCTCGTCGTCGATGAGCGGTGCTGCGCCTGGGTAACCGCCGAAATACACGAACTGCTCGAGCGACCAGCCGAAGGTCTGGCGCATTTCTGCGTAGGACCAATGCGGTACGTGAATGACCTCGAAGCGTCCGGCCAGGCTTTCGGTGAGTCCGCTCTGGATCAGCAGTGGCGCCGAACCGAGCAGCACGACCCGGAGCGCACGTCGGGCGCGCGTGTCTTCATCCCACAGCAGTTTGACCGTTTCGGGCCAGCCCTCGACCTTCTGCACTTCGTCGATGACGAGAACCGTCCGCCCGCGTCCCGCCAGGACGCGTGCCGTCTCCCACTGCTGACGCAGCCATGCGGCATCGCGCAGTGTCGGTTCATCCGCACTGGCCAGATGCACAGGCATGTCGAGCGTGTCGGCAATCTGGCTGACGATCGTGGTCTTGCCGACCTGGCGCGGACCCGCTAGCACCTGCATGAACCGACGGGGTTCGAGCAGGCGCCGCTGCAACACCTCGGCCATGGGCCGGCGATACGTTCGTACATGTGCGCTCACGACAACCTCCGAATTACTCAATACTCTGAGTAAATTTACTCAACACATTGAGTAATTCAAGAGGCCTGCGCGAACTTCTTCAGAAGGGTTGTTCCATTGCACACCCCGCCATCCCCACATCGCAGCGATCGAGCGTTTCACTCAAGAACGAGGATGGGACGATACGCTGACGACTCGGGAGTGCGCAGTCGACAGAGGTACATCCCGGGCGGCATCGACCCCATGGAGAGATGCGTCCAGTGCATGCCCGGCGCACATGTGACATCATACGCATTTGTGACAATCGCACCGTGAAGGTCGAGGATGTCAATGACCACGCGGGCCTGCTTCGAAAGAACAAAGGGGATTGTCGTATGTGTCCTGACGGGGTTCGGATAGTTCGGCAGGAGCAGTACGGACGGCACAACAGCATCCGCAGGACCTACTGCATCGGTCGTACTCCTCCGGTACGAATCAGTTGCGCTCCAATCGAAAAAGTTCATCTCCTCGCTCAGGTACGCAACCAGACCTTCAGTTCGTGATAGCGTCAGCGTTTGCTGGATGCCATAGTCGAGACAGTCCGTATATCGCGTGCGCAGCAACAGCGAGTCACCACGCACCTGCAGCGAGTCATCCAGCGCTGCATCGTAGAATCGATAATAGCGCGGATACGAATACCAGAGTCCCCACTCTTCATTCGGGCAGCGCGGACTGAAGCGCACCGTATCCGCGAAGAACCACCCCTGGAGCGATGTATTCCCAGCCCCAAGGTGCTGCGATGCGTCCTCACGCAGTATGCTCGCGTACGTCTCCTCCACTGAGGAGGATGAAACCACCCGGTGTCGTTTCCGGATGGTCCGAACACCCAACCGCCTCACCGTCAGGTGATGGTTCGAGACAGGATCTCCCGGTGTCGTGACGACGGAGTCGACCCGAACCTCGATGGTTCCGGAAAAGGCATCGAAGGTGGAGAGAGTATCCGGCATGAACGACGTAGGAATCCCTGTTCGCTCATAGAAAAATGTCACCGTGTTCCCTGCGGACAACCCGTGAAGAGCGTCGAATGTCTGCGCATCCATAGTACCCGTCAGGCAGATCACTACCATTGAGAAAAGCCACCTGGATCTCATTTCCTACTCCTGTCACACAACTGCATGACACATGACAATGCGCAATGATTCCCTGCCAGATGCTCGCGTTCCATCTGGACAACGCCGAGTAATGAATCAGGTCTGCGCGAACTTCTTCAGGAGGGTGGCGGGACGGTAGCGGTCGTCGCCGAGTTCGGTGTGCAGCGCCGTGAGCAGCGCGTGGAGATGCTTCCAGCTGATGCGGGCGCCGAGCGCGAAGGGTCCGGCCGGATAGTTCACCCCGAGGGTCATCGCCGTGTCGACATCCTCTTGCGATGCAACGCCGCACTGATGTGCGTAGACAGCCTCATTGATGATCAGCGCGATGATGCGGGGATACACCATGCCGATCTCGTCGGCAACCATCTCGATCTCGCGACCGATGCTCGCAAAGAACATCTGGAGGACGGGATCGAGGGTGGGTGCAACGCCATGCGGACGACAGACCTCGATCATCGGCGCCGCGCTCATGCCGGCCAAGGCCGCCATGCCGGTCAGACGGGGGGAAACCTCTGCCCCGCCGAGCCGGGCGGCCAACTCGCTGGCGGTGACAGCCGCCGCGTTGCATAGCAGCGGCACGGAGGGAAACTCCGAGTGGATGTCGGCCAGCAAACGCAACCGCCGGTCGGTGAGGCGCACGTTGAGATCGATCACGAGATCCACCGAGGGCGCCTCGTCGGGCGCATGCAGCAGCTGCACGTGATCAGGCAGCGGCGTGCGGAGGTTCCTGCCGTAGTAGAGGCAGCCGTGGCCGGCGCAGAGGGCGAACCATTCGTCTGCGATGTGGCGGGGACCCAGCAGCAGGATGGTCATGCCTTCTCCTCATGGCTGTAGAAGCCGCGACCGGTCTTGCGACCGAGCAGTCCCGCCTCAACCATGCCGCGCTGGATGTGCGAGGGACGGTAGCGGGGATCTCCGTGAAACGCTTCGAAGAGGGATCGCGTCACTTCATAGTTGACATCATTGCCGATCAGATCCATCAACTCGAAGGGTCCCATGCGGAAGCCGTGCGCGCGCATGATGCGGTCGACGGCCTCGGGCGCGGCGACCTGCTCGTCGATGATGCGTAGTGCCTCGTTGTAGAAGGGACGCGCAACGCGATTGACCACGAAGCCGGGGGTATCCTTCACCCGCACGGGCGTCTTGCCGAGTTCACGGGCGAACTGCATGAGTCCGTCGACGACGGCGGGATCGGTGAGCCGTCCGCCGACGACTTCGACCAGCTTCATGAGCGTGGCGGGGTTGAAGAAGTGGAGTCCCGCCACCCGCTCGGGATGCGTTGCGGCCGTGGCAATGCTCGTGACCGGAAGCGACGAGGTGTTGGTCGCAAGTACAGTGTCAGACCGACAGATCTGCGCAAGCCTTGCAAACAGGTCGCGCTTGAGCGCGAGTGCCTCGGGAACGGCCTCGATCACACAGTCGCAGGGTGCGATGGAGTCGAGCGTTGTCGAGAGCGAGATGCGTGCGAGTGCGGCATCGCGTGCAGCGGACTCGAGCTTGCCCTTCGCGACCGAGCCGTCGAGAAAGCGCGTGATGCCGGCGTGCGCGCGATCGAGGTAGCTCTGCTCGATGTCATGAAGCACGACGGTGCGGTGCGCGAGTGCGGCAGCGGTCGCGATGCCGGCACCCATGGTGCCGGATCCGATGACTGCGATGTGGGTGTATGTCATGCGTACCTCGCTACGGGAGGACGGACGCCATCGTCCGTCGTTGACGATTGTTCAGTGGGTGCAGGGTGGACGAAGACGTCCACCGTCCGGTCTCTTGACGAATGTTCAGTGGGTACAGGGTGGACGAAGACGTCCACCGTCCGGTCTCTTGACGAATGTTCAGTGGGTGCAGGGTGGACGAAGACGTCCACCGTCCGGTCTCTTGACGAATGTTCAGTGGGTGCAGGGTGGACGAGGGCGTCCACCCTCCGGTTCTCACTACATGCTGCGACGGTACTGCCCGCCCACGTCGTACAGGGCTGCGGAGATCTGTCCGAGCGATGCATACCGCACGGCGACGAGCAGCTCGTCGAAGATGTTCCGATGCTCACGTGCCGCCTGCTGCACGGCAGCGAGCCGCTCGCCGGTCCGCGCGGCGTTGCGCTTCTGGAAGGCCCGCAGATTTCGGATCTGCTGATGTTTTTCATCTTCGGTCGAGCGGATCAGCTCGGTCGGCTGCGCTTCGCTTCCGCTGGTGGTGGCGTCGCGCAGGAAGGTGTTCACCCCGATGATCGGCAGTTCGCCGGAGTGTTTCTTTTCCTCATAGAGCATGGACTCCTCCTGAATGCGTCCGCGCTGGTACATCGTCTCCATCGCACCGAGCACGCCGCCGCGATCGCTGATGCGGCGGAACTCGGCGAGCACGGCCTCCTCGACGAGGTCGGTGAGCTCCTCGATGATGAAGGCACCCTGCAGGGGATTCTCGTTCTTCGCCATCCCGAGCTCACGGTTGATGATGAGCTGGATCGCGAGGGCGCGGCGCACGCTCTCTTCGGTCGGCGTGGTGATGGCCTCGTCGTAGGCGTTCGTGTGCAGCGAGTTGCAGTTGTCGTAGATCGCGTAGAGCGCCTGCAGCGTGGTGCGGATGTCGTTGAAGTCGATCTCCATCGCGTGCAGCGAGCGGCCGCTGGTCTGGATGTGGTACTTGAGCTTCTGCGAGCGGTCGTTGGCGCCGTAGCGGTTCTTCATCGCGACGCTCCAGATGCGGCGCGCCACGCGGCCGATCACGGCGTACTCGGCGTCGATGCCGTTCGAGAAAAAGTACGAGAGGTTCGGCGCGAAGTCGTCGATGCGCATGCCGCGCGACAGGTAGTACTCGACGTAGGTGAAGCCGTTGGCGAGCGTGAGCGCGAGCTGGGTGATCGGATTGGCGCCGGCTTCCGCAATGTGGTAGCCGGAGATCGAAACGCTGTAGTAGTTCCGCACGCGGCTGCGCACGAAGTTTTCCTGAATGTCGCCCATCATGCGCAACGCGAACTCGGTCGAGAAGATGCACGTGTTCTGCGCCTGGTCCTCCTTGAGGATGTCGGCCTGCACGGTGCCGCGCACCACCTGCATGGTCTCGGCCGCGATGCGGTCATACTCCTCGCGAGTGAGGAGTCCCTCGTCGACGAAGAAGGTGCCGTCCACCCCCAGCGTGCCGAGGCCGAAATAGCGGTGCACCGTCGCACACTCACCGAAGTGCGCCGTGTTGTCGAGTTCGGCGAGCATCGTGCGCAGCTCGACGCCCGCGTAGACGGGACGCTCCATGCCCATCGCCTCGTAGCGCTGGTCGATGAGCGACTGCGCGCGCGCGAACTTGCCGCCGAGCACGAGGTGCTTTTCGACCTGCTGGTCGATGGCCGTGTTCATGAACATGGCGAGGATCATCGGGGCGGGACCGTTGATCGTCATCGACACTGACGTATTCGGTGCGCAGAGGTCGAAGCCGCAATACAGCTTCTTCATGTCGTCGAGCGTGCAGATTGACACACCCGAGTTTCCGATTTTGCCGTAGATGTCGGGGCGTTCGTGGGGATCCTCGCCGTACAGCGTCACCGAATCGAAGGCCGTCGACAAGCGCGCTGCGGGCATGCCTTCCGACACGTAGTGGAAGCGCCGGTTCGTGCGCTCGGGCGTGCCCTCGCCTGCGAACATGCGGGTGGGATCCTCGTTCTCGCGCTTGAAGGGAAACACGCCCGCAGTGTAGGGAAACGATCCGGGCACGTTCTCGAGCAGGATCCACGCGAGAATGTCTCCCCGATCATGATAGCGCGGAAGCGCTACCTTCGGCACGCGCGTACCGGAGAGCGTCTCGGTGTACAGCTGCGTGACGATCTCGCGATCACGGATGCGGGTGACGAGCTGGTCCTGCCGGTAGGCCCGCACCGCCTCCTCCCACTGCTCGAGAAGGGCCCGGTTCTCGGGGGTGACGAGTGAACGGAAGTGATCGATCTGCGCATCGATCGCCGCGAGCAGCGATGCGTCGAGATCGTGTGCACCAATTTCCACGACGCCTTCGCTGCCGGTGATGCGCAGTTCCCGGCGCTCTGCGGCGTCGCGTAGCGTGACGGACGCACCCTCGAGCTGCTGCCACTTGCGGGCGTAGCCGGCCTGCTCCGCGGTCCACTGTTTGTAGGACTGCACGGCGTCGGAAATATCGGCCAGGTAGCGCGAACGTTCCGGCGGAATGATGGCTGCCTTGTCGGGAATCGCAGGCGCAACTCCGAGTTCCGTGCTCCACGTGCTGCCTGTCTTCTCGTTGATCCGCGCGACAAGCCGGTTGAAAAGATGATTCGTGCCTGCGTCGTTGAACTGACTGGCAATGGTCGCGTAGACGGGAAGCTCCTCGTCCTTCACCTCCCAGAGCTGATGGTTGCGACGCACCTGCTTGCGGATGTCTCGCAGCGCATCCTCGGCCCCGCGCTTCTCGAACTTGTTGAGCACGATGATGTCGGCAAGATCCAGCATGTCGATCTTCTCGAGCTGTGTCTGCGCGCCGTACTCGGGTGTCATGACATACATCGACACATCGACCAGATCGACGATCTCCGAATCCGACTGGCCGATGCCCGCCGTCTCGACGATCACGAAGTCGAACCCCGCCAGCTTGCAGAGATCGATCGCATGGCGCAGCGCGGCACTGGTGGCCGTGTTGGCCGCGCGCGTGGCGAAGCTGCGCATGTAGACGCGCGCACTGCCATTGGGATCGCTGGTCGCAATCGCATTCATGCGGATGCGGTCGCCGAGCAACGCCCCCCCCGTCCGTCGTTTCGAGGGATCCACCGACAGCACCGCAAGCGTCATGGCCGGGAAACCCGTCAGAAACCGTCGTACGAGTTCATCGGTGAGCGACGACTTCCCTGCGCCGCCCGTGCCCGTGATGCCGAGCACCGGCACAGCCGGCAGTGCTGCATCCGCAAAGCTGACCGACGTGTCATCCTCGACCACGCTGAGCGCACGCGCGAGCAGCGGGGGTGTCTGGCGGAAACGGGTGTCGACGGATGCGAGCGGCGCCGCATCGACGAGCAGCCTTCCACCGTCAACCACAAGCGACGACGCACCCACCGGGGGAAGCGACGTGGTCGGCACATCACACTGTTCGAGCATGAGATTGATCATCCCCTGCAGTCCCAGGTCGCGGCCGTCCTGCGGACTGAAGACCCGGTCGATGCCGTAGGCATGCAGCGCAGCGATTTCGTCGGGCACGATCACCCCGCCCCCGCCTGCATAGATGCGGATGTGCGATGCACCGCGCTCGGCAAGCAGGTCCTTCATGAACGTCAGGTACTCCATGTGTCCGCCCTGATACGACGAGATGGCGATGCCCTGCGCGTCCTCCTGAATCGCCGCGTCGACGATCTCGGCAACCGAGCGGTTGTGTCCGAGGTGGATCACCTCGGCCCCTGACGCCTGCAGGATGCGTCGCATGATGTTGATGCTCGCATCATGCCCGTCAAACAACGAGGCGGCAGTGACGAAGCGGATCTTGTGCGTCGGTGTGTACGGTGTGGTGTCCATGGATGCTCCAGGTGCTCGATCTCGTGAGTGACTCGGTGTTCGTGGACTCGGTGCGCGCGACTCGGTGTTCGTGTCCTGCGTCAGCGGCCTTCGAACTTCGGGGTGCGCTTTTCGAGGAATGCCCGCTTCCCTTCCTCATAATCCTGGCTGCGCCCTGCTGCGTCCTGCATCTCTTCTTCGAACAGCAGTGCTGTCTCCAGGTCTGACGTTCCCGCGCGATTGAGCATGGCCTTGATGCGACCGTAGGCGGCGGTGGGACCGGCCGCGTAGCGCTTCGCGATGATCTGCGTGTACTCCATCAACGTTTCCGGCGAGAGCACCTTGTTGACGAGGCCCATCTGCAATGCCTCTGGAGCGAGCACGTCACGGCCCGAGGTGCAGAGCTCAAAGGCCCTCGCATACCCGATCATCTGCGGGAGAAACCAGCTCGATCCCGAATCCGGCACGAGGCCGATGCGGATGAACACCTGGATCAGCTTCGCTTTCTCAGACATGAAACGCAGATCGCAGGCCAGCGCAAGGCTTGCGCCCGCACCCGCAGCCGCACCGTTGATCGCACAGATGATGGGTTTCGGCAGCGAACGCATCGAGCGGATGAGGGGATTGTAGCGACGGCGGAGACTGTCGGCAAGCGAACGCTCCGGATCGTCGGAAATGTCCTTGAGATCCTGTCCCGAACAGAAGGCGCGACCCGCCCCCGTCAGCACAACCACGCGCACATCGTCCAGGGCGGCATCACGCGTGAACACGTCGATGAGTTCCGCCGACAGCGCTTCATTGAACGCGTTGAGTACATCGGGACGGTTGAGCGTGACGGTCAGCACGCCATCTGCGTGCCCGGTGAGGATGGTGCTGTACGACATGTCGGTCTGCTCGCGGCGAATGGAACGGCGTGATGGATGCATTTCGGACCTATTGGTCCGTTACTGACGGGGAACAGCAATAAAAGATATGAGGAATGGAATAAAATGCAACCGAGCGCATGGCGCTCTCCGCGACACTACTGATCCTCCAGCGATCGCGCCGCGTCGGCCGCATCATCATAGAGTGCGGCAAGAAAGGGCATTTCCCTTATGATCTGCTCGCGCAACAGGCGTAGCTTCTCCTCCTCCGGGAGGTCCTCGAACGGCGTGCCCGCTTCCTCCCCCAGCCGCTTCGCCATGTCGAGGCAGCTCTCGTTGTGCCCGTCTGTTGGGGACGTGGTGCTCTTGTTCTTTGCCAGGAACATCTCCTTCCGCAGAATGTGAAGTACTCTCTTTTGAGATCAGCTCGTGCGGCCGAATCGACGGTCGAGCTCGTCGAGGGAGAGCTTGATGATGATGGGGCGCCCGTGGGGACAGGTGTACGGATTTGATGCGGCGAAGAGCTGGTCGATCAGCGCCTGCATTTCCTGCGCACTCATCCTGTCGCCCGCCTTGATCGCGGCGCGGCAACCGTACGACGCTGCAACCGCATGCCGCACGTCGGTCACGCCGAGCGAGGCGTATTCCTTGTACTGCTCGAGCATCTCTTCGAGAATCGATTCCTCCATGCCGACGCGCACATCCTGCGGCACGGCTTCGACCGTGACGAAGTTGGGTGGCTCGAGGCGGATCACAAAGCCCAGATGTCGCAACTCGCCGCTGATGTCCTTCAGCACGGCAAGGTCACCGGCATTGACGCGAAACGAGTGCGGGAACAGAAGCTGTTGCGAAAACGGTGCTGCATGGTCGAGCGCCGCAAGCGCACGTTCGTACAGGATTCTCTCGTGCGCCACGTGCTGATCGATGATCATGAGTCCCGTTTTGATCGGAGTGAAAATGTACTTGTTGTGGAGCTGCCAGAGGAACTGGATGTCGGAAACGGGACGTTCGCTGGGAAGAAGGACCGTGCGGGTGTTGCCGTCGTCGGCCCGCGGTCCACCTGGCGAGGACGCAGACTCCTCAGGGGAAATCGTGCGGAACAGATCATCGATGGCACGGGAATCCAACCGCTGTCCGGCATCGCGCTCGCGCGGGGCACGCTCCCATGTCTCGCGCTCCCAGGCCGTCGTCTCCCGCGACGCATCGCCCCATCCAGCGTTCGGGCCGGCACTGCGTCCCTCTGCGGGATGCGGCATCGGGCTGCTTCCGCTGGATGCCGCGTCGAAGCGCAGCGTGTGCACGTTCGCGGCGTCGTCGGGCGAGGTCAGTCGCATGCGCGCAGCGTCGCCTTCCTCCATCCCCCCGCTTCTGAATGCGAGCGAAGGCGCGAGGTCGAAACGGTGCAGGCTCTGTCGCACGACGGCGTTGAGGAAGGTGTGCACCGCGCGTTCATTGCTGAATTTCACCTCGAGCTTCTGGGGATGGACGTTGACGTCGATGCCGCGGGGATCGAGGTTGAGGAAGAGGATGTAGAAGGGGAAGACGCCCTGCTCGAGCATGTTGTCGTAGGCGCTCACGACGGCGTGGTTCATCAGGCGCGAGGTGATGTAGCGCCCGTTGATGAAGAGGTACTGGTCCCCGCGTGTACGCCGGGCGAAGTTCGGGCGGCCGACGAAACCCGCGACGGTCATGACGTCGGTTTCCTGGCTGACCTCGATGAGCGAGCCGGCCACACGGTCGCCGAACAGGTAGGCGACGCGGTCGTGGAGGGTGCCGGGCTGGGCGTCGTAGATGGTCTGCTGTTCGCTGATGTAGGTGACACGCAGGTGGGGATATGACAGGATGTAGCGCTGGACGGTGTCGGTGATGTGCCGGTACTCGGTCGTGTCGGCCTTCAGAAACTGGCGGCGGGCGGGCGTGTTGAAGAAGAGGTTCCGTACCGCGAGCGAGGTGCCGACGGGCGCGCTGTCGCGCGTGCGCTCCTCGATGCGTCCACCGTCGATCCGCAGCACGACCGCGAGGTCGTCGTCGTCACGGCGGGTCTTCATCTCCACCTTGGCGACGGAGGCGATCGAAGGAAGCGCCTCGCCGCGGAATCCGAAGGTGACGATCTGTTCGAGATCCGCGAGGGTGTGGATCTTGCTTGTGGCGTGGCGTTCGAAAGCGAGCGTCGCATCCTCCTCGCTCATCCCGGCGCCGTCGTCGATGACCTGGATGAGGTTCTTTCCCGCACCTGCGATGATGATGGTCACATGCGTGGCTCCCGCATCGATCGCGTTCTCGACGAGTTCCTTGACCACGCTTTCGGGACGCTGCACGACTTCCCCGGCGGCAATCTGATTGGCCAGATGCTCGGGCAGGCGTACAACACTGGTGCGGGACGGTACGGTTGGGTCGATCGGACCGTTCGGCTCCATCGTGTCGTTCATCGCGCCCCTCCCTGCAGCCAGGTGAAGATGATGTAGGTGAGGATGAGCATGCCGATCACCCAGTAGATCGGGCGATTGCGTCCGCGACGGGTCTTGCGCTCGAAGCGCATCTCCCGGCGGCGCACGTTCTCCGGATCGCGGTCGGGATTGTAGTAGCGCGGGCTGTATTCGAAGCGGCGGTATGCGGGGCGTTTGAAGAGCATCGGGTCAGGCCGCTTCCTCGACTTCGGTTTCGGTCTCGGTCTGGAAGGCGCCGAACAGGGCATCGACGAAGGCGTCGCGGTCGAACACCTGCAGGTCGTCGATCCCCTCACCCACGCCGATGTAGGCGATCGGCAGATCGAGCTCACTGGAAATCCCGATCACGACGCCGCCCTTCGCCGTGCCGTCGAGCTTCGTGACGACGAGCGACGACACGCCGACGGCATCACGGAACTGACGTGCCTGCTGGATTGCATTCTGTCCGGTGGTCGCGTCGAGCACGAGCAGCACATCATGCGGTGCGTCGGGCATGAGCTTGGCCATGACGCGGCGGATCTTCTTGAGCTCCTCCATCAGGTTCGTCTTCGTGTGCAGACGTCCTGCCGTGTCGATGATCACCACGTCGGCGTTCTTCGAGATCGCGCTCTGCAGCGTGTCGAAGGCGACGGCGGCGGGATCCGCGCCATGCTGCTGCTGCACGATGTCGACGCCCGCGCGTCCGGCCCAGATCTCGAGCTGCTCGTTTGCCGCCGCACGAAAGGTGTCTGCCGCACCGATCACGACCTTGTGCCCCGCACTGCGATAATTGTAGGCGAGCTTGCCGATCGTCGTGGTTTTGCCGACACCGTTGACACCGACCACCATGATGACGTAGGGACGCGCGCTGATGGGGATCGTGATCGCCACACCGTCGGTGGACGTGTTCTGTGTCTTGAACAGACGCGTGACTTCGTCCCTGAGCAGACGGCCGAGTTCATCGGCGTCTTCGTAGCGCTCGCGGCGGACGCGATCGCGCACGTTGTCGATGATCGTCGTGGTGGTTGTCACGCCGACGTCGCCGAGGATGAGAATCTCCTCGATCTCGTCGAGGAGTGCGTCATCTATCTTCCGCTTCGCCTTGATGATGCGGCTCACCTTGCGCATCACGTCGTCGCGGGTCTTGGTCAAACTCTCCTTGAGTTTGGACAGCTTGAATTTGTCGAGGAAGCCCATGGATCTCTATGAGTGGGAAAGGAAACGCGTGTGCCGCATCTGCAGCTCACTTCTTGCGCAAGATGCGGAAAAATCTCTGACCGTAGGTGATCAGCGACGCCGTGATGAAACCGAGCGCGGCGAGTTGCAGGAGGATGAACGTCGTCGAGGTCATGTCGTCACGGAACAGCGAAGCAACCAGCACCACGCCGATCGCGACCACCGTGGCCTTGCCGGTCATCGTGCTCTGCACGAGCACGCCCGTGCGCGAACGCAGCCACATGCCCCCCGCGAAGATCACGACGTCGCGCGCAAGCACCAGCACGCCGAACCAGACGGGAATCCCACCAGCCACCAGCAGCGCGATGACCGCAGCGCCGATGAAGATCTTGTCGGCAAGGGGATCGAGGATGCGCCCGAGATCCGATTCCTGCTTGAACGTGCGGGCCACCCAGCCGTCGAGTAGATCCGACGCGTAGGCCAGCACGGAGATCCCTAGAATCGCCAGCCGGTTCGCAACCGGACCGTCGAGCAGCAGCAGCACAAGTGGCAGGGTCAGGGCTGCACGCAGCAATGACAGCCCGTTTGACAACGTCAGATTCGTGCGAACGGATGGAGGCGGAACAGGTGTCTTCTTCTGCTTCATGGCTTTCGTTGGTCTGCGTGCATCAGCGCGCGATTGCGAACTTGCCGGTTTTCGGCGTCACCTCGCGCCCCTGCGCATCGGTGCCTGTCGCGTGGTAAATGTAGACACCTCCGGGGACGGAACGCCCTTCATCGTCGTCGAGCTGCCATTCGGTGCCACCGTTGCCATCCCGTTCGGTCACCTCGCGCATGAACTGACCCGACAACGTGTAAATGCGGATCGCCGCGCGTGGTGTGAGATTGGCGAAGGTGATGAATGACTGTCCGGTCGACGCGTGCCAGGGATTCGGAAACACGAACATGTCGTCGAGGTTCTCACGGTTGAGCACGACACCTGCCGTTGCTCCCGCACCACTGATTGCGGTCCCATCGGCGCAGCGCACACCCTGCACACGCAGCACATACTCCTGCCCGATCGCGCCGACCGCACCCGTCCCTCCGAGCGTGATATGCACGACACTCTGGTCGGCTGCATCCACCCGCACTGCCGTCGCCGCACCGAGTGGAGACACGGTGTAGGCCGAGGGATCGGAGGCGGTAATCGGATCGACAGGTCCGCTGAAACGCACCGCGAAGCCCCGCGGTGGTTCATGGGTCACGCGTTCGACAAAGCAGCGCGGCACCACCGCCTCTTCGACGAGCACGTCGTGGACGGCATTGTCGATGAAGGGAATGCCCTCGGCATCGGTGAGCGCTCGGATACGCAGGCCATAGGGACCCGGCGCGAGCGTCGGAAACGACAGCAGCAGCGACCGCCGATCGAGCAATGCCACACTGGCAGGCTCGCGAGCATCGCCGAGCAGAAATGAGGATGTGGGAGGAAGCTCGGTGGCAAGATCCTGCGAGACCGCAACACGCAGCTGTCCACCACCGAGGGAAATGACGGTATCCACCACCGGCTGCGCGTGCGGAAGCAGTGCACGACTGAACATGCGGACGCTCTCAGCAGGAGTCATGGTACTGTCGACTGCCGTCACTGCATACAGCACGGGCGTTCCCGCAGTGATGTCGAAATCCGTCAACGCCGTGTTCCCCGTTTCTCCGAACAGTGCGAGCGTCGACGACGAAGTTCCCTTGTACACGCGGAAACGTGTCGTGCCAGGAGCGGGAATCCAGCTCAGGCGAAGCTGACGGGGACCGATGTAGACCGCCGTCACGGCACGCGGTGCTGCAGGCGCCGTTGCGGGAAGATCGCGCTCCCAGACCTCGACGCTGTCGGCAGTCGCGAACGCCATTTCGGGGATGCCGTTGCCGTCATAGTCTCCGACCGCAACCGCGTTCGTATTGACGAGCGGTAGCATGAACGAGACATCGAACGCGGCGGCGGACTCGGACCACGACACGACATACAATTCGGGATACACCGACACGATCAACTCCTTGGCGGGTGTCGCATCGATGTTCGCAGCGGTCATGCTGTTGGAGATGCGCCGGAACACGCCGCTCTGCGCGGACTCCTCCACCCCTGCGAAGCGACCGGTCCACCGCACGACCGTGCTGTTCTGTGCGCCCAATGCGTAGATACCCACGTACCAGAAGGGAATCACATCGTCGGTCGTCGTACGCACGCCGATCGCAAATTCGTCACGACCATCGCCGTCGAAATCCTCGGCAGCGACGAAGTCGCTTCCGTCCTGGAAGTCGTTCTCCGAAATCCAGATGTACTGGAACTCACCATTGAGCCGGTACTCGGCGATGAAGAAATCTCCATCGGCATCACCGAACAACAGATCTGTTTTCCCGTTGCCGTTGAAATCCCCTGCCGCCACGCGCGGTGCATTGAAGCTGTTGCGATCGTACGCCGTTGCACCGGTCGAAGTGCTGTACGCCGCACCCTTGGTGGGATTCCTGATCGTGCCCCATGGTGAAAGACGCCCCGCAGCGTCACCCTTGTACACGCCGATGGTTGAATCACTGACAATCGCAAGCACTTCGTCGACGCCGTCTCGATCGACATCCACCGTCCCAACGGGCCAGAAGAACCCGGAGGTCGTATCGGCCCAGAGCAGCCGCGAGGGGATGGAACCGGGTGCGTCGCTTCCCCACAGGGAGCCGGAGCGCACATACGATGTCAGCATCTCCGCACGGCCATCCCCAGTCACATCCCCCACTCCGCGGAGGTACTGCAGGCCGTGGACACCGGGCGCGATGTCGACGAAGCGCGTGCCGTCGAAGGCGAGGATTTCCAGGTGCTGGTCACCCTCGAAGCGGTTGAGCACGAGCTCGGGTCGTCCGTCGCCGTTGAAGTCGGTGGTGCGGTCGAACAGGCGCGCATTCGGATGGCCGTAGGGTTTGCGCAGGAATCCGGTGGTCGCGATCGGCAGCGGAATGGTGTGCACGAAGTTGCCGCCGGAAGGCAGTGCCGCCTTCGTGGTGAAGCCGGACTCGTCGGTGGCCGTGAAGTAGAATTCGTAAGTCGCACCGGGAGTGAGATGCTCCTCGCCCAGCCAGATGCTGTGCGTGGTCGACACGAACAGGTTGTTGACAGTGCCGCCCTCGGCCGAAACCCAGCGCCACTCGTCGCCGCTGCCCGCGCGTCGGTACCAGACGCGTCCCAGCGTGGGTTCGTCGGTGAGGAAGCCTGCGGCGACGCCATGCGAGCGTCCGTTGATCGCAGGGATGAAGCCGATGCCGAGCACGATCGGGGCGCGGCGGTCGAGCCGCACGACAACGCGGTCTTCGAGCGTGATGCCCTTCGAACTCTGCGCGGCGAGACGGATCGTGTAGACGGTGTCGGGCAGCGATGCGACGTTCCATTGCGCGAGCGTCTCGGCGATGGCCTGCCGATGCTGCTGGGGCGCAATGTCGAACCAGCGGGTGGGATTGCGTCCCACGCCGTACTGCACGATGAATCCGGTCATGATCGGGGAAGCCGCCGTGCCGGTGATCGTGATGGTATCGGCGCTGATGCCGTCGTCGGTGCGCGGTGTCAGGATGCGCACGACCGAGGGAGCGTCGAGTGCGAGCGCGCGAGCCGCATCGAGAAGACCCGACCCGTAGCGCGCATCCCAGCCGGCGGTGCCCTTGTCGGTCGCGGAGGCGATGATCATGCCCCGCACCTCGTCGGGTGTCGCATCAGGATGCACCGCCAGGAGCAGCGCGGCAACCGCGCTGACAAAAGGAGCCGAGGCACTCGTGCCGTTGAAACTGCTGTAGTAGCCGCCCGGTTCGGTGGTGGTCACGTCCACCCCGGGGGCGGCGATGTCGACGGTCGCACCGTAGTTCGAGAAGCCGGCGATCCCGTCACTCTGCGTCGTAGCGCTCACGGAGATCGTCTCCGCGTAGGCGCTCGGATAGTGCAGCACGTCGGTCTGGGCGTTTCCGGCCGAGGCGGGCATGACCGCACCGCGCGCATGCGCCCAGCGTACCACATCGCGCAGCACGCGCGAATACACCACATCCCCGAAACTCATGTTGATAACGCGCGCCCCGTTCACGACAGCATACGCGAGCGCGCGGGCCACATCACCCTCGGCGCCGAGTCCCCGCGCGTCGAAGGCGCGCAGCGTCATGATGCGCGCCTCCGGTGCAATGCCGGCGATGCCGATGCCGTTGCCGGCCGTCGCCGCAATGATGCCCGACACGTTCGTGCCGTGTCCCATCTCGTCGAAGATGTCCGGGTCCGGGTCGCGATAGTCTCCACCCGCCGCATTCGCAACACCGGGCTGATCGACGAAGTCGTAGCCCGTCACATCGTCGATGAATCCGTTGCCGTCATTGTCCACGCCATCGAAATCCCCGCGCACGCCGTCGCGCAGTTCGGTCGCGGACCATGGATCGTAGCGGCCGTTGCCGTTCACATCCTCCGCCGCATTGATCCACAGCTGCGCACGCAGATCCGGATGCCCCGGATCGATGCCCGTGTCGATCACACCGACGATCACACCCGCACCGCGCGAGCGATCCCATGCCGCCAGCGTCCCGATGCGCTGCGTGCCCCACTGGCTGCTCCACGCCGAATCGTTCGGCGCAGACGCGGCAAGCCGCACGGCATCCACCGCCAGCATCCCCTCGCGCTGCACATACGCCACTGCTGCATCGGCGGCCGCCTCGCGCATGGCTTCTTCGACATCCTCCACCCGCGCCACGCGCACGAGCACGAGTCCGCCGAGCTCGTCACCGCCGCTGCGTCGAAGGACGGCTTCCGCCGGGAGCACCGACTCTGCATCCGCGCCCCAGCGCGCGAGCAGCGTCCGCACCGTCGGTGCGAGCACCTCGGTCCTTCCCCCGAACGACTGCACATCGCCCGGCGAACGCAGCATGAGGAAGAAGCGGGAGGATGCCCCAGCCCCGTCGCGCACCGGCACATACGTGGCGGATGCCGGGTCGGCCGCACCCCGCTGCTGCCCGGCGGCTCCCGTCGGAAGCCACGCAAGGCCGCAGCACACGGCGAGGATGAGGATGGCCGCTGATCGCATCACGCCTCGTGCTCCTCCTTGCGGACGAACGGCTCGGGGGGAATCGGGTAGTCGCCGGAAAAACAGGCGGTGCAGTAACCGCATTTGCCTTCGTGACTGACGGTGCGAAGCATGTTCTCCATCGAGAGATACCCGAGCGTGTCGGCGCCGATCTCCTGACGGATGCGGTCGACGTCGCCACCGCACTCGACGGCGATCAGTTCCTCGCGGCTGGGAAAATCCATGCCGTAGGGACAGGGGTTCATGATCGGGGGAGAGCTGATGCGCACGTGCAGGGACTTGGGCTTGGCCTCGCGGATGAGGTTGAGCAGCAGCTTGCTGGTCGTGCCGCGCACGATCGAGTCGTCGATCACGACGACCGTGCGTCCTTCGATCACGCCCTTGACGGTGTTGAATTTCATGCGGACCTTCAACTCGCGGTTCTCCTGACCCGGCTGGATGAAGGTGCGGCCGATGTAGTGATTGCGGATGAGGCCGATTTCGAATCGCGCGTCGATGCCGTTCTTGACGCTCGTGCGCACGAAGCCGATGGCGGCTGTGTTGCTCGAGTCGGGAACGGACATGACGAGCACGGGTTCGCCGTCGGCGTCGACGGGATGTTGTTCGGCGAGGACCTTGCCGAGGCGGCGGCGGATCTTGTCGACGTTCTCACCGAAGATCTTCGAATCGGGACGCGAGAAGTAGATGTACTCGAAGATGCAGTGGCGGTGCCCGTCAGGCTGTTCGCGCAGGAAGCGCTGCAGCGGCGCGCCGGTCGCCTCCATGCGGCGATCGAAGAAGAGCACCTCGCCCGGTTCGACGTCGCGCACGTATTCGGCCTGCATGATGTCGAGCGCGCAGGTCTCCGAGGCGATCACCCAGGCCTCGCCGCGCCGGCCGATGCAGAGGGGACGAAAGCCGTACGGATCACGCGCCGCGATGAGCGTGTCACCGTGCAGCATGACAAGCGAGTACGCACCACGCACGGTGTTGAGCGCATCCATGATGCGATCTTCGGGCGTGGCGGCGCGGCTGCGCGCGGTCAGATGCAGCAGCACTTCGGTGTCGGTCGAGGTCTGGAAAATCGTGCCTTCCTGCTGCAGCGCCGTGCGCAGGGCGCGCGTGTTGGTCAGGTTTCCGTTGTGAGCAACGGCGAGCTGTCCGTCACGGTAATTGACCATGAAGGGCTGGATGTTCTCCAGGTTGTCCGAACCGGTCGTCGAATAGCGGTTATGCCCGATCGCGATGTCGCCATGCAGGAATTCGGTCAGGATGCTCTTGTCGGCAAACACCTCGGTGACAAGGCCGGGACCCTTGTGAATGCGCAGTTTGGGAGGCGGTACGTTCGCACCCTGCACGGTACGCTCGCAGGCGACGATACCCGAGGCCTCCTGCCCGCGATGCTGCAGGGAGTGGAGTCCATAATAGGCGAGTGTCGGTGCGGTGGGATCGCCGTAGATGCCGACGATGCCGCAGTTCGAGCGCGGCTTGTCGATCTCTTCGGACGCAATGGGGGATGGGTGTGTCAAATGCGTGCGGGTCATGCTTGTGTCATCGTGGTGGTCGTCCGCTCGCCTGGGTTCATGCCCCGACGACGCGGATGTGATTGGAGAAAATCCATCCCTTGCTGCCCTTCCAGGCCTCGGCCCTGTAGGCGCCGGGTGCCGAGATGCGCAGCGACAGCTCCGTGCCCGTTCCCTCTTCGATGGAGGTGCCGTTGTGCAGGATGCGCAGTTTCGCGCGTGCCGGCACCGACACCACCAGGCGCAGCGATTCCCGCGCACCGAGCGTGACGTCACTCCCCGACAGGATGCGCCGCCTGCCGCGCACACCATGAAAATCGAATCCCCTCGGATCCCCGTTGTTGACATTCGCGATAAAGGACCTGCCGCTCCGCAATGCATCGAGGATGTTGCGGGCGTCGTCGTCGCGGTGACGGTCGTCGTTGCGCCGCAGCGCTGTCTCAAGCCACACGTAGGTGCGCACCGATCGGAACATCACCTTGTAGGGGAAGACCTCGACATCGAAGAACCCGAGAATGTCTGCCTTGTGTGCATGCGCATCTACTCCCCCGATCGCCGTCACGCGGCGCTCGAGATTGAGCGCATCCCACCGAGCGAGCGTTTTCGCCGGCGGTGCGACAATCGACTTGAGGGGATGGATGAACCGCTGGAACTTGTTCTCCTCGGTCAGCCCTTCCATCCACTCGCTCATGTGGTTCCAGATCTCGATGCCATCGAAGTCCTGCGAATCCCACGCATCCCAGGGATACGAGGGATGCTCCGGAAAGCGATTGCGGCACTCGTCGGGATGCGCCAGAAAACCCACGCCCCCGCGCTCCCTGACCCGCCGCACATACTCCTGCGCGCTGATGCGCACACCAACGGTCTCGTCGAGTCCGAACGCCAGATAGTGGTTGCGGTCGTTGCGGTCGTTGATTTCGTAGCCGATGATCACCAGCACGTTGTCGCGCCAGCCCTCCCAGCCGTCCTTGCGCGCACGCAGGCTGTTGTGGTCGCTCATCATGATGAAATCCAGACCGGAATCCGACGCATCGCGGGCGATGTCCGGGATCTCGCCCGTCCCGTCGGAATACGTGGAATGGATATGGATGGCGCCTGCGTATTCGTGCATGTCTGTAGGAAATCGAGAACCTGAAAAGTACGAGCACCCGTGCAGGATTCCAATACGGAAGGCGCGCCCTCCACGCTCACCGCCCCCACCCGGGGGAAGCGTCGCGCACCGCTTCCCATGGATGCGTCTCGGCAACATGGGAGAGTGACGTGTGGAATCTGAATGGGAACGTTGCTATATTCATCATTGAGTCTGCCCCTGCCTTCCTGTTGTCCTGTATCCTGCCGGCCTGTCTGTATGGCCGGGCAACAGCATGTGCGTCTGCGAAATCATCGCCTATCGAGAGGAGCCCCCATGAAACTTCGAATCCATGCGGCGCGTGTATGCATAGCCGTCCTCCTGCTCACCCTGCTGCTCGGTGCGGAACTGTTCGCACAGGGTGGCGACGTGCTGCGCCCGGGGCGTCGTGGTGGGACAACCCCGACCTCGCCTTCCACCCCGTCGACATGGTATCTGGGGGTGGACGCCGGACTCACCTGGTCACAGTTCATGAACGGTCCCCTCAGCTACTATACGCCGAATCCCTACTTTCCGCCGTCGCTGTTCTACGATTATCTGGATTATGCACTGCCTGCCACGGTCGATGAAGGCAGCGGCATCGGGTTTGCCGTTGGTGCGACGATCGACTACGCGGCAAGTCCGGGTCTCGGTCTGCAGCTGCGTGCGTACTACAACCGCCGCGCGGGATCGTTCGATGAAAGCACGGATCTGCTCGAAGTGCATACTGACACGCAGACAGGACTCACGACGATTCTGCGAGACAAGACGGACTGGACCTTCGACCATTTCAACCTCGATCTTCTCGCCCGCATTCAACTCGCACCGGAATCCTTTTACGTGCTCGTCGGTCCCTCGATCGGTTTCCTCGTGGGCAATGAGGCAACGCTCATGCAGGAGATCGTGCAGCCCGGAGACATTTACTATCAGGAGGCGAACTACGTTTCCACCCCCACCGAACGGGAGTTGAAGACGGCCGGCATGTCGCATGAAGTATCGGGATTCTCATCGACGCGCATCGATCTGCGCGCAGGCATCGGGACGTGGATTCCGATTGCCGACGATCTGTTTCTCACACCCGAACTGACGCTTTCATACCCGCTCACGAAGATGGTGTCGGCAGCGGTGCCTTCCGCACAGGAGCTGCCCGAAGCCGCGCTGATGCCGCGTCTCAACAGCAATCTCGTGCAACTCTCGCCTCAGAACGAATCCTTCAACATGATGACTGTCATGTTCACACTCGGCCTTCGCTGGCGGATACAATGAGTACAGGAGATCACACAATGAAAACGTTTGCCTGCCTGAGTGTGTGCGTCCTGCTGCTCTCGACCATGCCACTCGCCGCCCAGACCGATGTGCCGCAACCCGCACGCACCATCATCACACCAACGCAGTACCCGACCGTCGTCGAATCCCTCGGTGCGGCAGTGAATTCTCCGCAGGATGATTTTGCTCCCGCCGTCATCGGTGGAGGAAGGGTGCTCTACTTCACCACCACGCGCAACGGGAACCAGGATGTCTACAGCACGTCGAAGGGCGATGCTCAATGGTCTCGTGCTGCGAGCGTGGGCAATGCGCTGAACTCGCGAGCAGACGAAGGGGGAACCGCCATCACGCCCGATGGCAAATGGATGATCTTTACCGGGTGCAACCGGTCCGACGGCTATGGGGATTGCGACCTGTACATGGCCGAGAACATCGGGGGCTCATGGACGAATGTCCGCAATCTCGGGTCGCGCATCAATTCATCAGCCTGGGAGTCGCAGCCCTCCATCTCACCCGACGGCTCGGTGCTGTTCTTTGCGTCGGATCGTGAAGGTGGCCGGGGAGGGACGGATATCTGGATGTCGCAGCGTCGCAGCGATGGAAGCTGGGAAGCACCCATGAATCCCGGTCCCCGCGTCAACACCGGCGGTGATGAGGCGGCGCCTGGTATCGCGGCCGACAACCGCACGCTGTATTTCAGTTCGAACGCGCATCCCGGCATCGGTGGATTCGACATCTACCGCACCATCTGGAGCGACGGCGCGTGGAGCATCCCCGAGCACGCTGGAACGCCTATGAACAGTAGTGATGATGACTACTTCTGCGGAATGTTCCCGGGCACGGACGATGTGTACTTCGCCTCGAACCGTCCGGGTGGGTCTGGCGGACTCGATCTCTACATCGCCACGCCGAATCCCCTGCCGCCCGCAGCCGTCACCACCGTGATTGGAAATGTGACCGACGGTGGGACGAAGGTTCCGCTCGGTGCGTCGCTGACCGTTCGTGATATCAAGACCAACACGCTCGTGGCGACATTTCACAGCAGTGATGTGGATGGCGCCTATGTCGTCGTGCTTCAGGCCGGCCGCACCTACGTCATCACAGCAGAGAGTGCCGGGTACCTGTTTTACTCCGATCGTTTCGAGGTTCCTGCGCTGACACGGAACAACACGCTGCGCAAGGATATCGCCATGTCTCGCGACATGGTGCGTCTGCTCGTCTATTTCGATTTCGACAAGAGCACCCTGCGTCCGGATTCCCATGTCGATCTGGATCGAGCGGTCGCCTGGCTCGCGTCCAATTCCTCCCTCCGGGTCGAGGTGGCAGGACACACCGACAACGTCGGCAAATACGATTACAATGTTCGACTCTCGCACGATCGCGCACGTGCCGTATACGACTACCTGATCGCGAAGGACGTGCCGGCACGCCAGCTCTCCTACAAGGGGTACGGACCCGATCAGCCCATTTCCACGAATGACAGTGAAGATGGCAGGCAGCTCAACCGCCGCGTGGAGTTCCGTGTCGTGAAGTAGCTCCAGGTCACGGTAAGCGTGACCTGCGTCACCACTCCGGCGCAAGCGGTCGGAAGCCGTCGTCCTTGCGCCGTGGGAGGGAGGCACGGTTGAGCTCTGCCAGACGGCGAGCCACACGTCCGAAGATGCTGTCAACGGGGAAGCGGCCGTCGACGAGATGCTCACCGGCCGGCATGCCGGTCAGAAGTTCGATGCCCTCTTCGATGCGGTGTATTGCGTGCACGTGAAAACGTCCTTCTCTGATGGCTTCCGCTGGTTCATGCGCGAGCATCAGATCGTCGGCGTTCTGTCTTGGAATGATCACACCCTGCCTTCCTGTAAGACCTCGGGTCCGGCACACCTGGAAGTATCCCTCGATCTTTTCATTGACGCCTCCGATGGGTTGGATGTCGCCCTTCTGGTTGACTGAACCCGTGACAGCGAAATTCTGGCGGATGGGGACGTCGGCGAGCGCGGAGAGCAGCGCATACAGTTCGGTCGATGAGGCGCTGTCTCCATCGACGCCAGAGTAGGATTGTTCGAAGCTGATCGATGCGCTCAGTGTCATGGGACTCACCTGAGCAAAGAGGCTTCGCAGGTATCCGGTGAGAATGAGCATCCCCTTGTCGTGGGTGGAGCCGGACATGCGCGCCTCCCGCTCGATATTGATGATGCCGGCCTTTCCAGCACCAACGGCAGCGGTGATCCGTGTCGGCAGACCGAATGCATACCGGTCCCCCTGATACACCGCCAGACCGTTCACCTGGCCGATGCGTTCGCCATCGGTGTCGATGTAGATCATCTCGCGCTTGATCATGTCGAGCAGTTTTTCCTCCGTCAGCATGTGCCGTTCCCGGCTCTCACGCACGGCCTGCTGCACATGCGCAGCCATCACGAAGCGATTGCTGTTCTGCCGGCACCAGTAGTCAGCCTCCCGCACGATGTCTGCGATTTCGCTGAACTGTGTGGTGACCCGCATCCGTCCCCCTGCCAACCTGCAGCCGTGCTCGTACAATTCAGCGATGGCGCGGCTTTCAAAATGCCGCAGTCCCTCGTCGGTGATCAACTTGCGGACCAACGCAGCATACTGCGCCGCGCTGGTCGCCGATACCGGCATCTCGTAGTCGAAATCCGCCTTGACCTTGAAGATCTTCTTGAAGTCACGCTCATAGCCCGCCATGACCGAATAGATGTCGTTGTTTCCGATCAGGATCACCTTCACATCGATATCGATCGGTTCGGGCTTTACGACGGAGATCGGCTGCTGTGCGAGCATGTCCGGGCTCTGGACCTCGAGCTTGCGATAGAGGAGGAATCGTTGCAGGGATTTCCACACATACGGTTCTGTCAGTACATCCGCCGCATTCAGCACGAGGAAGCCGCCGTCGGCGCGAAGCAGCGAACCGGGTTTGATGCGCGTAAAGTCGCTGAACCAGAGTCCGTTCTCGTCCTGCTGACGCTCGATGGTCCCGAAGATGTTTGAGAAACTCGGGGCGGTTTCGATGATCACCGGACGATCGGTCGCAGTGCTGTTGTCCAGCACGAGGTTCACCGTCCACTCCGTCGGAGGTTCGACAGACTGGTCCTGATCGGACTTCGGCTTGAAGATGTCGATGCTTTCGAACACGCTGCCGACGAGTTGGGACAGGTAGTCTTGCACCTTTCCCTCCGGCCATGTCTCACGCAATTCGGCGAACGCAGCCTCGACAAGCATGGAGAGGGACTCATGCTCCATGTCAGCGATCAGCTTCTGGTACTCACGCGAGGTCTGCATGAGTGCTTTGAGTGTCTCCTGCAGTGCGGCGCGATGTACGCGATACTTATCGATGATCGCCGTCGCCGCCACCTCGTCGATCGCACCCGACTGTATGAGCGTCCCAAGATCGGACATGAGCACGGTCTGTTCACCATGACGGTAGAGCAGTTCCGGTCTGATGGCTTGCCCGTCCTGCACTCGGCCCAGCACGAATCCGTCTTCGAGAATCGACTGCTCGAATGCGGTGAGCATGTCGGTCTCCTTCTGCGAGTACTCGTTCATCAGAACGGTGCGCTTGCGAAGAAACTCGCTTTCCTGGTACAGTGCGGGGATGTGTTCGAAGAGCATGTGCACCGCTTCTCCCACAGCGTCGCGAAAGGCACTGCCCTTGCCGCGTTCAAAGCGCAGGACGACCGGGGTATCGGGATCAGTGAAATTCTGCACGTAGCAGTAGTCCCAGAGCGGAGGAGAGGCCGGCCTGATTTTCTCGAGCAACGATTTGATGGTCGTCGCCTTCCCCGTTCCCGAAAGACCGCAGACGAAGACATTGTAACCGGGACTCTGAATCTCGATCCCCAGTTTCAGCGCCTTGATTGCCCGATCCTGCCCGATGATGCCCTCGATGGGCTCGACACCCTCGGTCGTCTCGGCCGGAATCCAATCGAGCGGGCATTTCCACCGGACGACATCGGCGGCAAGGCGCGTACGAATCGTGATCGGGGGCTGTGTGTGCGGGGCGTGTGCGCGATGGGCCGGCATGGGTTCTTCTCGGTGGCTGTGGACGATTGCACCATCCTTCTGGCTTCGAATGTAGCGAGAATCGCCGGGAATCGAAATAGAGGATGAACAGATCTGCTATTCACAAGGGGAATGCGCAGTCACTCGTGCCCGTGGTCACGATGTGCAGGCACGGGCGCTGATCAGTCCTCTGAAAGCGCGCGCCCCAGTTTCTTGAGAAGGTGGGAGAGCGTCCCCTGCTCTTCGGCGGTCAGCACCGAGGCCAGATGTGCGACATGCTCGGCATGCTCTGGAAACATGCGTGCAAACAACTCCTCCCCCTTGTCCGTCAACGATACGATCACCGCCCGACGATCCTCTTCGCTATGCACGCGAGCGACCAGTCCCTCCTTCTCGAGATTGTCGATGACGCAGGTCATGTTCCCCCCCGACACCAGCATCTTGCGCGACAGATCACCGATGAGCATGGGACCGAGATGCCCGAGGGCTTCGATCGCGCCGAACTGCGGTTGCGTCAAGCCGAACGAACGAATCTGCACGATCGTCTGCCGGTTGAACGTCGCATAGGCGCGCGCAAGTTTCACCCACATGTTCAGAGCCCTGTCAGCCCGTATGCCGTATGATGTCAGTTTCTTCATTCCACCAAACTTACATTGTTCAGGACCATCCACCAATGCAGCGGAAGGACCGATGCCCGGAACAAACGACACCCCTCTGCAGACCCTGCAGAGGGGTGGTCATGCACGTGGCGGCACGAGTCGTTCATGCCGCCTCACACGGGGGAAGCTACCAGGCGCATTTGAGGATCGTGCCGTTCTGACCGACCACCCACATGCTCTTCGGACCAAGGTAATGCAATCCGATCAGGTTCACTTCCGTCGGGGGAGCGACCCGCGTCCAGGTCTTGCCACCATTGTCGGTTGTCAGAACGAGCCCTTCAGGACCGATCGCCGTGCCATATTGAGGGTTCGCAAAATCGATCGCAGCGAGGGTCAGATACACGTTCGTCGGACTCTGGGTCCACGTCCGGCCATCTTCGGTCATGAGTATCACGCCTGTTGCACCGCACATCCAGATGCGTTCCCTGCTCATCGCCTTGATGGCGTAGAGATCGGTCTGCACCGGTGACTCGACAACCTGCCAGAGCATGCCGTCATCGCAGCTCTGCACGATCACACCGCTGGCACCGACTGCCATCCAGCATCGCTCACCGATCCACGCCACATCGTACAGATCGTAGGGCGTCGCGGTCGTGAGCTGATCCCACGATGCGCCTCCGTTCGCCGTGCGCAGCATGATGCCACCATCGCCCACGACAATGCCGACCGACTTGTCGCGGAAGCAGATGTTGTTCAGGTTGTTGGCGCGAGCCGAGGATTGCTGTGTCCATGTCGTTCCGCCATCGGCGGTCCCGAGAATCGTCCCACCATTGCCAACAACCCATCCGTTCATGTTGTCGATGAAGTCGATCTGATTGAGCTGCGTGGCTTTGGTGATCATCTGCGTATTCCAGGTCGCGCCGCCATCGGAGGTCTGGAGCGTGCGGCCGTCACGATCGAGCACCCAGCCACTGGCTTCCGATGTGAAGTCGACGGCATAGAACGAGGAACGGGGTCCCTTCGTCACATCGTACCAACTCTCGCCCTGATCGGTGGAGCGCAGCAGGGTTCCTTCCACACCGAGTGCCACACCGTTTCCGTACTCGCTGAAGGAGACATCCATCAGATCGAGATCCGTCCCTGTCGGAACCTTCTTCCATGTTTCGCCACCGTCGGTGCTCTTGATGATCACGCCGCCCTTGCCGACGATCCACCCTGTCTTGCCGGTGAAGTACATCGAGATCAGCGCGACATTTGCGCCTGCCGGTGCGGGAATCATGCGCCAGGTGGTGCCGCGGTCGGTGGTCTTGAGAATGAGACCGTTCTGTCCGCAGATCATGCGGTCGGTCGCGTTGAGATAATAGACGTATTCAGGGCTGCCCTGCAACTTGAATTCGCGCTCGTTCCAGCTCATGCCGCCGTCGGTGGTCTCGAGAATCTTCTGGTTCCACGATACGATCCATCCATGACGCGTATCCGCTTCGTCGAAGTAGATCGAGCGCAGGAAGTACGGCTCGGAGTAGGTCTTGTCGATCCACGTGTCGCCGCCGTTGGTGGTGCTGAGAATCAGGCCGCCCACACCGACCGCCCAGCCGACTGTGCGGCTGAAGAAGTTGATGGCGTAGATGCGCTTGGTCGTGCCGGTATTCTGTCGTGTCCACGTCGCACCGCCGTCGGTCGTGCGCGAAATGATGCCGTCTTCGCCGCAGGCCCAGCCATATTCCGCATCGATGAAACTCTGATCATGGAAGTCGATGCCGGTGTTGCTCTGCATGAGATTCCACGTCACCCCATCGTCTGTTGAACGGATGATCCGTCCCTGGTCCCCGACGATCACGATGTGATTGTCCTTGGGTCGCTGGATGGAGTTGTTCGTGTTTCCGTGCGGAAGCGGATTGACCCATGTCCATTCCTGCGCATGGAGCGTGATGCACATGGTGGGAATGAGCGTCGCGAGAGCGGCAACGCGAAACAACGCGCGCAGGCGGGAGACGGTCGATGAAGCGGACGTGGACACGCTGATCATGTGTACTACCTCGGAATGGTGGGTTGATGCGGAACGTCAAAGAAAAATAGCAGGAATTCAGCGGACGACAAACGGCAGGATGATCATGGCCAGGGAAATCACCAGCTTGGTCCGACCGCTCGAACGGTATGCGGCATCGTTCTTCTGCGACAGCGTGCCCTTCATCCGACGTTTGAAGAAGGCCGAAAAATGCAGCGGAAGCAGGATTGCGAAAAGGGTGCTCTGCAGATAGAGCAGGATTTGACCGAGGCGCGGACCTTCGATGAACACGTGCAGCAGAACGACAACGAACGACAACGCACCGGTTGCGAACACGAGGAGTTCGTCCCACTGCAGACGACCTGACGTATAAAACGCGAGCTCCGAGGCGCGGAATGCGGCAGGACGCACAATGGAAAGAAGACCCGATCCCGTATAGGAGATCAGGAACAATGCGAGTGCGACACTCTCAAATGGTTGCATGCTGCAGGAATAATGAACGCAATACCGCAACATACGACATTTTTCCCTTGCACGCTCGACATGCCGGTACTGAAAAGAAATTGCTTCATTTCGGTGTTGCCATGTCAGGAATTGAAACAAATGACTGTCTTCGGTTGTCTTTGACAGTGATCCGGGCTTCAGGTTCCATCCCGTTCATTCCCGCCGCGTTCCGGATGCCGTCTCCCACTTCCTCCACACTCTCCCCGCAGGAACGACTATGATCCATCGCTCCCAAACTCTTGTGCTTGCCGTGCTTGTCTGCCTCGCACTCTTCGTCAGTGCGTGCAAGGATGATCCCCCGGCGGGACCTGCAACGCAACAGCAGACCCTCACCGGGACAGCCTTTGACGAGCAGGGTTTCGCAGTCCCCTTTGCCGTCGTTGAGGCGGTGTCTGCGTCGAACGTCGTTGTCGCACGCGATACGACCGACGAGACAGGCGCGTTTTCCCTGCCCGACGTGACTCTTCTCGCCAAGAGCAGCGGAGATGCAGCCGTTGCACTGCGTATCTCCCATGAGGATTTCACCACACGGACGATCAACCTCACCCCGTCGACCCCCCTGACGGTGAACATGGTGCACGTCGACAGTGCCTGCGGAAGCCTCGGCATGCTGATCCGTGATGTCACGACGCTGGCTCCGATTCAGGATGCAGAAGTGAAACTGCGCCGGAACGGCACGCTCATCATGACCACCCTCTCAGATGCCTCGGGACGCGTCACCTTCAGCTTCCTCATGGCCGGTCAGTACTCGATTCGCGTCGCGAAGGCGGGCTATGCGGTGATCGAACGTGCCGTGACGATCCAGTATTGCGATTCGACGAGCCTCGACCTGCGGATGGCGGTGTCGAACACTGGAGGAGACACCTGCTGTGCCGGTGTGCTGCGCATCAATGTCAAGAGCCTCGCGACCAACGTCGTGCTCACGGGTGCGCAGGTCAAACTCACGCGTCCGGGTATGGACAACCGTGTGCAGACCTCCGGCAATGATGGAGTCGTGTTCCGCGAACTGTGCCCCGGTGAATACGGCGTGCGCATCCAACGCGATGGCTACAAGGTCATGGAATTCAGCGTGACGATGACCTGCAACGAGCAGAAGGAAATGGACAAACTCCTTGAAACCGCTCCTGTCGACAGCTGCTGCAACGGCGTGGTGACCATCGTGGCAAAGGACTCCGCCACAGGCAACCCGATCGCGAATGCGACCGTCAAACTCTGGCGGAACGGTGCGATCGTCGCAACGAAGACGTCCGATGCCAGTGGGAATGCCGTCTTCTCGCAACGATGCGCCGGCACCTATGGTGTCAGTGTGCTGCGCGAGGGCTACAAGTCCCGCGAGATGGATTTCGTGCTGGGTTGTGATCAGCAGGTGACGCACACGCTCTTTCTGAAAACCTCCACCAGCGTCGATTCCTGCTGCACAGCAGAGTTGAAGATCCGCGCCGTTGACTCGACCGCCACGACAGGTGGATGGATTGCCGGTGCCACCGTGGAAATCCACCTCGGAAGTCCCACAGGTCCCATCGTCGCCACCGGCACGACGGATGTCGAAGGCTGGTATCGCAAGGAGAACCTCTGCTCGCCTGCCGTCTACTTCGTCACCGTCTCCAAGCCCGGCGTCTGGTCCCCGAAGACGCACGACTTCAACTACACGAGCTGTCTGCTCAAGACTGAGACGTTCCGGCTCGTTCCCTGATCCCTTCCGGCGCGGCTCCACGCAGCCCTGCCACTCAGACGTACAACGCCCCGGCAATCTTTCGGTTGCCGGGGCGTTTCGCATGAAAAGGAGGATGGAATCAGCGAACGATCTGCAGGGGTCGAGAGGAACGGCTGCGCGCCGATGTCGCAACAAGGCTGTACATGCCTGCGGCCAGGCCGCGCACATTCAGCGGAAGCACCCGCTGACCGGCGGTCGAGAGTTCGACATCCTGCGAGATGACGGTGCGGCCGAGCATGTCGACCACGGCCAGCCGAAGCCGTGTCGGCGCCGAACTGGAAAGCGTTACACGCGCCGCTCCGTCGCGGATCGGATGCGGAGCAAGCGCGTCGATCGACAACGCGATCGGTGCGGAAGCGCCAGGCCCGTCGACTGCGACCGTTCCCACTTCCGTATAGAAATCGAACAGGGCCGGGATCCTGTCGGACGTCGCAAAGGGACCGTCGCCATTGGCCGCCTGCAGGCCGACCTTCGCCTTCGAATGATCGAGGTTGACGTCCTTGGCAAATGCGATGTAATCGTAATGCGCCCCGTCCGTGCTCCATGTGCTTGCGAACTTCCAGACGTTGCCGATCTTCTTGCGTTCGAGCCGCAACCAGACAGTGTTCTCGATGACGTTGGGATTGAATTCGAAACTGACCGCACCGCCCACCTCAGACTCGAACCACACGCCGTTGACGAATTCCGACCAGCCGCGCGATACGCGGATGTAGTTGTCATCATCGACGTAATAGACGATTCCTGCGTTGTGGTACAGCTGATCAGGAGCGAAGGTCACCTTCGTCTCGATGACGAAACTGCTGTCTATCGGCGCTCGCAGCAGCAGGTTCTTGACATTGTTGTACTCGGTCTCGTTGAGCGCGCCCTTCTGCGTGGTGATCTCCAGATGCGTTCCTGTCAGACGCCATGCAGACCGGTCCTCACGAAGCCATGACCAGCCGCTGTTTGGCACGAGGCTGTTGAAGTCGTCACGGAAGGTGTTCTGCGCGAACACCTGGGTGGTGAGAAGAAGCGTCAGGGCGGCAAGCACGGCCGCAGCGTGTCGTCTCATGAGATGCTCCTGATCGAATTTGAAGGATGGGCAAGTGTGAAATTCACTCGGGCCCAAAGTAATACATAACATCGAGAAAGCGAGTCAGTTCTTCAGCGTACCCAGATTTCCACCCTGCGGTTGCGCTCACGACCACCGGGTCTGCCGTCATCCGCGACAGGATCCACCGATCCGACACCGATCACGACCTTCGGATCCACACCCTTCGCGCGCAACTCCCTGGCTGCCTTCTCCGCCAGTGTTGTCGACACGAGGTCCGCACTGTTGCCCCCAAGTTTGTCGGAGAATCCGAGCACCAACACTTCGCCGGGTGCTTCGCGCAGATACTCCGCGATCTGTGCCACCGAACGCTGCGACACTGCATCGAACTCCGTGCTACCGGGACGCAACCGCAGGGTCGCACTCAGCCGCTGCGCCCCACGAACGATACCACGCAGCCGTACGGATCTGACGAGTCGTTCGCTCCCCATGAGGGGACGGATGCCGGGCACGACGAGACCCCGCAACGCAAAAGTTTCCTGCGCCTCCTGCGATGTGAGGAAGCCGAGCAGATCGTCGACATCCCGATTCTCTTCGCCAACCCTGCTGTACGCGAACAATCCCGATGTAAGTGGATAGGTGGACGCTCGAACCTCATCCACATCGGGCATATGCGCTGAACCCGTTCCATCACTGATGCCGATGCTGCGGAGTCCCTCGGGAACCGGCAGCGCGATGATGCCGATGCCATGTGGAGAACGAAGCAGCCGGCTTCGAAAATCCTCAATGGATGCACTCCGTTCCGCTGTTGTCGAAAGCGACACACCGTCAGGAATGATGGCATGGATGAGGTCGTCTGTTTCTCCTCCTGGGGGAGGGAGCACGAGTCCTGAACGATCGTGGCCTCCCCGCGCAGCATGCGATGCCGCCCCTGTCGTAAGCAGCGCAATCACATCTTCAACCGAGTAGGAGGAGTGCGCGCTCCCCTGTCCTGTGACCACTGCCAGTCCCTGAAGAGCGATGGCATATTCACCATCCCACGCGGCGAGACTCCCCAGTCTGTTCATCTCCTCGCGCGAGCAGGGACGTGCGCTCAACACGACATCGCAATCCCTTCGTCCGAGAGCCGCGAGGCCTGCCGACGCACGAGCCGTCGTGATTTCCACCGTCCGGACCGTATCGCCGGCAAACCTTCCCTCGAGAATGATGGTCCCCTCCCGCGTCGTACGAGATGTGGAGGTTGCCCCATGCGTGGAGAACCACTGCTCGATCACAGCAGGCAGCAGCTCTGCATCACGAAAGGCTGGAGCATGAATGCGGACTGAGATCGCGTGTCCGGGTGTCCCGGAGAGGCTGACGATGTACCATCCCACGACGATCAGCAGCAGGAGTACGGGACCACCGACCTTGATCCAGCCGGGGAGGCGCCTATCGATCAGTGCGTGATCATCCGGTTCGGGAGGGAGAGGGTCTGTTGCATGTGCGGAAGCATGCCGCTGGGGACTCCATGACGGGAGCGTCGAATGTGCGGCCTGCGCATTCGCATCACGGATGCGAGCATCAGCAAGGGCGAGAGTGTTCTTGTCGGGCACGGGCAGAGCATCTGCTGCGACGAGAGGCGGCAGCTTGTCGAACTCTTCGTTGAATGCGTCGAGCAGTTGCGAGATATCCTCTTCTGCGTCGGGCTGCTCACGAAGTACGCGCTCTGCGTCCTCGCGGGCCTTGCGCTCTGCGTCCTCGCGGGCCTTGCGCTCTGCGTCCTCACGAGCCTTGCGCTCTGCGTCCTCACGAGCCTTGCGCTCTGCGTCCTCGCGGGCCTTGCGCTCTGCGTCCTCACGAGCCTTGCGCTCTGCGTCCTCACGAGCCTTGCGCTCTGCGTCCTCACGAGCCTTGCGCTCTGCGTCCTCACGAGCCTTGCGCGCTGCGTCCTCACGAGCCTTGCGC
>JAEYUG010000072.1 GCA_023432805.1 Bacteroidota bacterium
TGACGAACACGGGGAACGCGCCGCTGCGGTCCTGTGCGGTGGCGATCCTGCCGCCGCCGATGTACGTGCTGGCGGGCAGCGACAGCGTGCAGCAGTACGGCGAGATCGCGCCGGGTGCGACGGTGCGGCGGGACTGGCTGCTGACGCTCGATCCCGCACAGGCGGTGCCGGGCACGTCCGCGATCGCCTTCGTCCCCCAGTGTGCGGAACTGTCGGCCCCGCCGGTCTGCACGCGATCGGTGACGCTGGCGGTGGGTGCGCCGGAGGGGATCGTGCTCACGCCGTGGCGGCTGCACTTTGCGGCCGAGCAGGGCGGGGCGCTGCCGCCGTCGCAGCAGGTGACGCTGTGGACGGGCAACGGCGCGAGCATCTTCTGGCAGGCGGTGCCGGATGCGGGCTGGTTGCGCGCGGAGCCGGGCTTCGGCAGCGTGAAGACGGTGATGGACGTGCAGCCGACGACGACGGCGCTTGCGGCGGGCCTGCACGAGGGAACGGTGACGGTGTCGGCGGGCAGGTACGTGCGTCCGCACCGCATCGAGGCCACGTACACGCTGACGACGATCGTGTCTACAGCGGAACTGCCCATCCCGCAGTCGGTCGAACTCGGACCTGCGTATCCGAATCCCGCCACGGGCGAAGTGCGCATCGACATCCTGCTCGACGCGCCGCGTGCGGTGCTGCTCGAGCTGTACGACCTCTACGGACGGCGTGTGGCACAGCTGCACGAGGGTCCCCTCTCCGCCGGCCGTCACACGATCCGCTGGTCCGCCGCCGGCCTCCCCTCCGGCCTCTACCTGCACGTGCTCCGCACCGACCGCGGCACGCTGACCCGCAGCGTGGTCGTGCGACGGTAGGACTCGTGGACTACACTCCCTGGCGACAACGGCAGCCCCCGCGGGCTGCCGTTTCTTTTCATACTTGAAATCCGTAAATAGCCGTGCTGGTGCTTCCGCCCACCGGGCGTCCGCGACAGACGCTTCCCCACCAACAGCCGATGTGACCCATGACGTTCTGGCGACTTCTTCCCGTCGTGGCGGGGCTCCTCCTCCTGCCCGCGCTTCTTCCTTCCACCACTCTTGCACGCACGGGACCCGGCGACACGCTGGTCGTGCAGACGTTCACGTGGGAGTGGCCCGTCAATCCCGGCTGGCTCTCGCCGAAGGAGGGACGCTTCGCGTTTCCCGACCGCTCGCGGCGCTGGGAGAAGGTGCTCATGTACTACACGCTCAAGTGCGACCCCCGCCAGAATCCGAAGTGCGGCGAGTGGGACTACCTGACATACACCTACCTCTACGACCATACCGGCCGGCTCGATTCGAACAGGCTCGAGCATCCGAGCTTCCTCGTGAACAATGCGGCGGTGGATACGTTTCGTGCGATGACCGCGCCCTCGCTGCGCTTCGTGCCCCGCACCGCGTACTGGCCCCGGCAGTCCGGTGGCACGACGTCGGCCGCCATCGGAAGCGGCGGCTTCACGGATCCCAACACCTTCGGCGCGGCGGCGACCGGGGGACGCACGATCCACCTCTGGCGTGCGGGCGAGCTGCAGGGCGCGGGCATTCCCGCGGGATCACTCACCGGCATGCGCTTCACCGCGCTCGACGGCGACGTGCGCACGCCGCGTCTGGTCGTGCGCATGCGCGCCACCTCGCTCGACGCCGTGCCCGACAGCGCGGGCGTCATGGGCGGGTGGACCACGGTCTTCGACGGACCCGTCACCTACAATGGCGCGGGTGAACATCAACTGCCCTTCACCTGGCCTTTCACGTGGGATGGCAGCACGAACGTGCTCGTCGACATCGCCTGCACGTCCGGCAGTGGCGGCATGACCCTCGAAGCCGGCGAACTGCCCTTCACGGCGACGCGCGCGGCAGACGGATCGGACTTCTACATGCAGTTCCGACAGCGCACCGAAATCAACTGCGGCCGCATCCCGGAAATGAACAATGCCGGTGCGCTCACTCTCGAGGCCTGGCTGCGTCCCGATGCCTTCGTCGACTGGGGCAACCTCGGTGTCAAGTCGCTGTCGAATTCGAACCGCTTCGGCATCCAGCTCGGACCCCGCAACGACGGCAACGTCGACGTGTACGGACTCGTCGGCAAGGCCGACAACCACCACGGCTACACCACCACGCGTCCCCTGCGTGCGGACCGCTGGTACCACATCGCGATGGTCTACAACGGCGCGGGCGCCGACAATCCCGCGCGCCTGAAGATCTACATCGACGGCGTCGAACAGACCCTCAGCTTCAGCGGCACCATCCCCGCCACCACCTCGACCAACGACGCGAGCTTCTCGATCGCGGGCACGGGCAACAACACCGTGATAGGCGGCGTCGACGACATGCGCCTCTGGCGCCGCGCCCTCACGGCCGCGGAGATCAATGCCCGCCGCTTCTCGAACATCGAATCCATCGACCCGCTCTTCCCGTCGCTCATCAGCGCATGGTCGATGGATGAGGGAAGCGGCACGCAGGTCCTGGATGTGACCGGCCGGCACGACGGCATTGCCGCACCCCCGCAGTGGAAGCGTCACGGTGCCGCGAGCTTCCGCAATCTCGCCGCGCGCACGACGCGTCCGCTGGTTGCCTTCGGATACGGTGCGACGGTCACGACACCCGACGCCGCGGTGGTGATCGACACGATTCCCGACACGCCCCTGCTCGTCGTGCGCTTCGGCGACACGACGCGCGCCAACGTGCCGACCGACACCCTGTACCGCTGGCCGCAGTACCGCACCTACACCTTCGATGCGGCGGGACGTGCGATCGACTCCGTGCTCGTCGCGCCCGACGAGGTGCACATCCGCACGAACCACGGGTACTACAGCGCGCCGTTCGAGGTGGTCGACCGCTACGAACTCGGCCGCTACATCACGCCCTACGGCATCGGACTCGATCTCGGGGAGGGCTGGACCTGGGTCTACGACGTGACGGACTTCCAGCAGTTCCTGACCGACAGCGTGCACCTGACCGCCGGCAATTTCCAGGAACTCCTCGACATGAAGTTCGTCTTCATCGAGGGCACGCCGCCGCGCGACGTCAAGAACATCCGCAACGTGTGGAACGGCACCTACGCGCTCAACACCTTTGCGCAGCAGGTGAAGCCGAAGACCTTCACGCTCGGACCCGACACACGCATGGCGCGGCTGCGCACCACGGCAACGGGACACGACTTCGACAACGCCACCAACTGCGCGGAGTTCTGCCCGAAGCTGCACTGGATCGACGTGAACGGCACGCGCCGCCACTCGTGGCAGATCATTCAGGAGTGCGCCGACAATCCCCTCTACCCGCAGGGCGGCACGTGGATCTACGACCGCGCGGGCTGGTGCCCCGGCATGCCCGCCACGATCACCGAGCTGGAACTCACGCCCTTCATCACGGGCAGCGAGGTGACGGTGGGCTACGGCTGCGAGGCCGACCAGTTCGGCCGCTACGTCTTCGAAGCGCAGCTCGTCGAATACGGAGATCCGAACCACACCCTCGACGCGACCCTCGCCGAGATCCGCCAGCCGAGTTCGTACGAGCTGCATAAGCGCTTCAATCCCATCTGCGACCGGCCGCAGATCGTGCTGCGCAACACCGGTGCGACCGACCTGACCTCGTGCGACATCGAGTACGGCGTCGTCGGCAAGACGCCGCAGACGTATCGCTGGACCGGCCGTCTCGGCTTCCTCCAGAGCACGGTCGTGTATCTGCCCTCGATGCCGTGGACCGATTTCGACGGGGGTGGCACCTTCTCGGCGCGTGTGCGCAACCCGAACAACGGCACCGACGAATATCCGTTCAACGACGTCCGCACCACGACCTTCACCTCGGTGCCCGTCTACACGCAGCAGCTCTACATCTACTTCCGCACGAACCTCGCCGGCAACGAGAGCTTCTACAAGATCTATGATGCCGGCGGCGCCATCGTGCACCAGAAGGATGCGTTCGTTGCGAACACGCTCTACCGCGACACGCTGACGCTTTCGCCGGGATGCTACACCTTCGTCATGTCCGATCGCGGCGACGACGGCATCTCGTTCTGGGCCAACAACGACGGCACCGGAAACCTCAGCCTGCGCTTTGTCGGTGGAGGCAGCTTCCGCAGCGTGCCCGGCGACTTCGGAAAGGAAGCGCGCATTTCATTCGTGGTTGCGACGCCCACCGGCGTCGAGTCGCCCCCGGTCGCCGCACGCAGCCTCGCCGTCTATCCCAATCCCGCCACCAGCCGCCTCGCGGTCGAGTTCGCACTCGATCTGCCGTCGACCGCTCGCTTCGAGATGTACGATGTGACGGGACGCCTCGTGCGCTCGATCGCCTCGGTGCAGTACGGCGCGGGCGTGCACACCGTGGAGTTCGATGCAAGGGCACTTGAGAGCGGTGTCTATGTTGTGAGGATGTATCAGGGCGATGCCGTCACGACGACCACGAGCGTGCGGATCATTCGCTGAGCCCCCGGCGGAAACAGAATACCACGGAACACACAGAAGAGGCGGAACAGGTACATGAAAACCTGTTCCGCCT
>JAEYUG010000119.1 GCA_023432805.1 Bacteroidota bacterium
GGTTCAGCCCTGTTTCTGTACGTTGCATGTCAGCTCATCACCGAACGCGAGCACATATGAACGACGCACGGTCCTTCTGGACGCAGGCTGCCATCTGTACCCTTCTGTTCTGCCTCCTCGTTCCCCAAACGGGGAAGGCTCTGACTCCAGCCCCTGTTCTTGAGTTCTCCCAGCCCTCCCTCGCGTTCGGATTGACAGCGTGTGGAAGCACTGCGTGCAGGGATCTGGAACTGCGCAATACAGGGGACGCATCGCTCACGATCACACGTGTTTCCGCTGTCGGTGCATTCTCGATGGCCACAGGAGTCCCCCTGCAGATTCCTGCCGGGCAGTCGAGAACGGTACAGATCTGTTACGCGCCGATTGCTGGTGATGCGCAGGACTCCGCACAGATCGTGTTCGAGACGGCTGAACTTCCTGCACGGCAGTATCCCGTACGCGGACTGTCAGGTCGTCCGCTCCTCACAAGCGACAGTGCCGTGTTCACGATGCCCTTTCTGCGCATTGGATACAGTCGCAACTTCACACCTATTGTCCGCAATACCGGTTCGGTTGCACTCCAGCAGATGAGAGTTGCCTCGACCCCACGGGAGATCACGGTCGTCTCGCTTCCGACACAGGTGCAACCGGGTTTGCCGTACCAGGTGCGTATCTCTGTCATGACCGCAACGCTGGGTCCCGGTCAGGCGCGGTTCCACATCCGATATGCACCCTGTGGTGGGGCGGAGGATTCCACTGCGGTCACCGTGCGATGGACAGCGACGGATGCCATGGTCCTCAAACTGTCCGGACCTGACAGCGCACGCCCGGGTGCGCCAGTGATTTTCACGATCCATGACGACGAGATCCATGCACCGCCCCCAACCACCTTCCGCATCGATCTCTCCTACGACAGAGCCCTGCTCATGAGTGAAGCGGGGTCTCGCGGTCTTGCTGACGATGTTCTGCGGGCAGGAACGCATGCGGAGGGATTCACGCGAGTGACGGCACAGGAATTCTATTCAGGTGATACGGCAACCCTGCGCATCGAAATGTCGGGCGGTACAAATGCCATCGGTTCGGCATGGGGACCCATCGCCCGGGTGCGCTTGACGCCTCTGGTCGGCCACTCCCGCACGGCACATGCATGGATCAGCCATTTCGATTACGGAACGCCTTACGTGAGTGCCGACCTCGGTCTGCGACAGACGATCTCACTGGACAGCATCTGCAACTTCGATCTTCGACTCCTCAACACGCGCACGCGCGCTGCGAGCATCCAATCCGTTGCACCGTCGCCACTGGAGCCCCACTCCCTCGTGCGCATCCAGGTGTCCCCGGCAGGTGTCGTCACCGCCGTGTTGCGCGACCTCCTCGGGAGAGAGGTTGCGCGCGTTGTGCACCGTTACCTCGAAGAAGGGAGCCACGTCCTGCCCGTTCCAGCTGCTCTGACACCGCATGCACTCTACATGCTCGAACTCCATCATCCCGGAGGAGGCGAGTCGCGTCTCGTCGTAACAGGCGCCGGATGGTCTCGATGAAGACCTTCGTTCTGGGCGCCACGCTCATCGCAGTCCTGTGCGCTGTTTCCCCACTCCAGGCATCCTCTCCCGAAGATGTCATCCTCTATCCCGGGAAACCGGGACTCATGCTCATCCCGTATCTCGGTGCGAGCGTGAACCTGCACAACGGGACGCTGATGTCCTCCGAGCTGGGGAGCCGCTGTTGCGGTTTTGATGGTGGAACGGGCATTGGGTTCCTGGCCGGAGCGCGCACCTTCATCCCATGGCTCGAAGACTGGCAGCTATCTCCCCGCATCGCTGTGCTGCAGCGTGGGGGCACCTTCACTGCCGAGGCCATACGGCTTCCGATACGCGGCGCAGGTAATGCACTCGAGCATGCGGTACTCGAGCAGACGATGACCCTGTCGCTTTCCACATTGTCCCTTGACGGGCTTGTTACCTACCTGCTGCCGGATTCCCGGGCGTATCTCCTTGCCGGTCCTGCTCTTCATCTCGTCATGGGTTCCGACGTCTCGAGTCAGGAGCGCATCATCGATCCTGCGGGAGTGACCTTCCTTGACGGCACGCGGTCGCGCAGCGTCATCGCCCCCACGATCGAACAGAGTGCAGGTGCATCCCTGCATGTCAGGCTCGGTGCAGGAACATGGCTCCGGGTTCCGGCGGGATTCGAAATCAATCCGGAGGTGCTCGTTGATCTGCCCGTCACCCGCGCCACATCCGACGGAACATGGAAGGTCTACGGAATTCAACTGAACATCGGAGTGGGGTTCGAACTGTGAGGAACAGGTTTCAGGGATGGCGCGTGCCGCACGGGTGGTTCTGTGCACTTGTCTGCATCTCGACGGCACTTTCAGGGGGAAGCCTCGCGAGCGCTCAGAACTTCAATGGATTTCCCATCCTCCTTCGATCGATGGGAGACGCGGTCAACACACAGGCCGATGAGTACGCACCCGTGCTACTCGACAAGGGAGCCGCTCTGTTCTTCACGTCGTCACGTCCCACGGGACGCGGAGAGACGGATGCATGGCTGACCCGCTGGACAGGGCAATCCTGGTTCGAGGCCGTCAATGTTGGCGAAGGCTTCAATTCCGAAGGACACGAGGGGGCGATGGCCTTCTCGCCGGATGGACAGACCGTGATTTTCGCAAGCAACGCACTTGGTGACAATCAAGGGCAGACGGATCTCTATCTTGCTCGCATGGTCAATGGACGACCGGTGAATCCGGTCAACCTCGGCAGTGCCGTCAACTCTCCGGCGTGGGAGTCTCATCCAGCGCTTTCGCCCGATGGCCGCCTGCTCGTGTTTGCGTCAAACCGTCGCGGCGGATACGGGCGCTCGGATTTGTGGATGTCGCGAAAGGACATGAATGGTGAGTGGGGAAGGGCGTTTCCTCTCAGTGGTCTGGTCAATACACAACACGACGACCTATCCCCATCATTTGCCAAAGACGGATCAACCCTTTACTACGCCACAAACGGTCTTGACGGCTACGGCGGTTTCGATCTCTGGATGACTCGAATCGAAGATGGAGACTGGAAGCAACCAGTGAATCTCGGTCCCACGATCAACTCACCGCGAGACGATCTGTTTCTCGCCTGTCCGGATGGCGGAGATGCGTTCTACATGGCTTCGGCACGCGATGGAGGGCGTGGTGGCCTCGACATCTATCAGGGCAAGCCAGACATCTTCTCCGCTGGTGTGCGCTGCATGCCCGTCGTCGTGGTGGATTCGGTGCGTCTCATGCCCGCAACAGCGCTGCTTCGCGTGCGCGACATGGCCACGAATACAGTGGTCGAGACGTTGGAACTGCTCTCCGTCCTTCATGGACGGGATCTGTGCCTCCCTGCGGGACGCGACTACGCGGTCGACGTCTTCCTCAATGGTCAGCTGCGTAAGACGATGCAGCTCCGTGGTGCCGCCTGGCCGAAGACCGACACGCTGCGCGTTCCTGTGCGTATTCCACCCGCTGCTGCAGAGAAAAACCTGTATGACGTACCGCTGTTTCTCGAGGGTTCGTACAGGCCCAACACAACGCAGGGACTCGAGGTACTCTTGACGGATCTGGAGGGTCCCCTTCGTTCGTATGCCGCCATTCGCAGGCCAGACCGTCGCGGTAGAATGATCGATCAATATCGTGCGTGGGCGCTGGCAGTCGAGACATTGTGCCGTCGGCTTTACGTCGTTACAGCTGACAGGGTGTTCCCCGATGCCGTCGCGTCCGGTGGCGGACGTGATCGTCTCGAAATCACCGTCAGCGGATACCCTGATCCCAGGCCTTTCGCAGGTGTGTACGCCGACACGATGACCGCGCGTTTTCTCGATGGTCGTGGCATGCTTCGCACGGTGTCGCGGGATGATACGCTCGACGTCGAAGCGCTGGCGGGCTTGCGCGCAGCACATGCCGCGGAATTGTTCGATCGGCTGTTTGATGCGGGATCACTACGCGGAAAGGCGCAATACAGGCAGCTCCGCGTCGCCTCTCGCATCGTCTGGCGCCTCCGTGCGGAAGCCGAGCCCGACGTGACTTCCGATGTATCTGCGCGCCGTCGGGTGCGGGTGGTCATGCGCATGCTGCAGGCAGATGGGAACGCCGGTGGTGAGGTCCTGTTTGATTCCCATTCTGAACTGGAGAAATGATGAGCGCATCTGCAACCGGAGCACGGCATGCCTGACCTGCCGCGTCACCTCTCCCTTGAAGGACGCCGTGTGCTCGTCACTGGCGGCACATCGGGCATCGGACTGGCAATCGTCGAAGCGTGTCTTGCGCTCGGTGCTCAGGTGTGCATAGTGGCTCGCGGAGCACAGCGTCTGAACGACTGTATCTCGCGCCTTGACGGGAGCACGGGGTCGACGTGTGGCATCCCGGGAGACGTCACATCTGCCGAGGATCGCGCCCGTATCGACGCGTATGTGCGCCAAACCTGGGGAGCACTCGATGTGCTCGTCAACAACGCAGGAATGAACATTCGCAAATCGTCGACAGCGTATTCCAGTAATGAAGTAGTTGAGGTGTTCCGGCATAACGTCCTGCAGGTCTTTGAGTTGACCCGGTTGATGCATCCGTTATTGCAGGCAGGCCAGGAACCGAATGTGGTCTCGATCGGATCTGTTGCCGCCTCGACGGCACTTCCGACCGGGGCGCCGTATGCGATGAGCAAGGCCGGATTGACCCAGATGACACGCTATCTTGCAGTCGAATGGGCACCGGAGGGTATCCGGGTCAACGCGATTCTGCCCTGGTACATCCGCACCCCGCTTGTCGAGGGGGTGCTCGCAGACACGGAGTATCTCTCCCGTGTCATCGCCAGAACCCCGCTTGGGCGCATCGGCGAGCCGGGTGAGGTCGCCTCGCTCGCTGCGTTTCTCGCTTCACCCGCAGCCTCGTACATTACCGGGCAGGTGATTGCCGTCGACGGCGGTTTCCTGTCGAAAGGACTCTGATGTTCCACCATGAGAACGGAGGATTGATCATGCGTCTGTCATATTCGTGTATCGCTCTGTGCACGTTGTGGTGCGCGTTCACCGTCAACGGATTTGCACAGAAGACGGCAACTGCGATCATCGATCCATCGCGTCCCGGGCACCTCATCAATCCACGCGTGTACGGCTCGAACGGTCAGGACGATCAGCCTCAGGCCCGTGTCGGTTCGCGTCGTCTCGGAGGCAACCGCCTGACGACGTACAACTGGGAGAACAACGCATCGAATGCGGGGAAGGACTGGTACCATCAGAGCGACAACTATCTGACCTGGATCAATGGCATCGCTCCCGCCGAAGAGGACATCCCGGCCATCTTCGTGACCACATTCCTCGATTCGTCAGCCAGTCAGGGAGTGCCCACCGTCCTGACGCTTCCGATGGCAGGCTACGTCGCCCGTGACAAGATCGGCGAAGTGCCGGAGACCCAGATCGCACCCTCGTCGCGTTGGGCCCGCGTGTCCATGCTCACGCTGGGCGATTTTCCAACATATCCCGACACGACCGACGACGTCGTGTATGTGGATGCCTTCCTGCACGCAGTACAGCGACATGCCGATACCTGTGGACGACCGATGCCCCCCATTGGCTTCGCTCTTGACAACGAACCCGAGCTCTGGTATTCAACGCATCCACGTGTGCACCCGATCAAAGTAACGTGCGATGAGCTCTTCAGGAAGAGCGTCCAGTTCGCCGGACTCGTCAAACGCATGCTCCCGACCGCAGAGGTCTACGGTCCTTCGCACTATGGATTCAACGCGATGCTAAGCCTGCAGGATGCTGTAGACTGGATCAGCTACAGGGATACCTATCCCCGTTTTGTCGATGCATATCTCGATCGCATGCGGCAGGCCTCCGACAGCGCGGGGAAGCGTCTGCTCGACGTGCTCGATGTGCACTGGTATCCGGATGTGAAGGGTGTGTTTGCCGGCGACGTCACCGATGACGTCGTGCGGCACCGCGTGCAGCTTCCACGCACATTGTGGGATTCCAGCTATGTCGAGGACAGCTGGATCGGGCAGTGGTTCAGTCCCGTCGCCCTGCTCCCGTCCCTGAAATCTTCGATCGATCGCTACAACCCCGGTACGAAGCTCGGGTTTGGAGAATATGCGTACGGTGCTCCCGATCATGTCTCTGGCGGCATTGCCGTGGCGGATGTACTCGGCATTTTCGGGGCGTACGACGTCTATTCGGCGCATCACTGGGGCAGTGTCTCCGGATACATCGCATCGGCGTTCCGGCTGTGGCGCAACTATGACGGCAGGGGATCCGAAGCAGCTGATCGTACCATACCGGCAGTGACCCCGGAGCCCGAGGACCTGGCGGTACATGCGACGCGAAACGATGCAGACAAGACCCTGCATGTGATCCTGATCAACAGGAATCTGGATTCATCGCTGACCGTGGATCTCCGGATCGAGGGTCAGCAGTTGCATACCATGCAGTCCTGGTACTACTTCGATCAGGGCGGGACGGCACTCCGATCCACTCCACCGATCGAGCCCGACACGGATCCCCACCGCTTTCACATGACCCTTCCGCCTCTGAGTGCGCATCATGTGGTGTTTCCGGCAGCCATCGTCGGTGTAGACCATGCTCCCGTTGCCGGGCGTCCCGAGCTCGCGATTCACCCGAATCCTGCACATGCGCAGGCATCCTGCACCTTCATGCTGGTGTCCGGTAGCATGGGCGAACTGCTCGTACAGGATCTGCTCGGTCGTACGGTGACACGCATCGAGGGATTGCGGGGTGGAGGGGTGCAGCAACTCACAACTCGCGATCTGCCTGCAGGCAGCTACATGGTCACACTTGTGAGCGGTACGGCACGGGTAGGCCGCGTCTTACATGTCATCAAGTAAGTCGCATAACGACAAGACGTTGTGCCGGTTCGTCGAACGTCAACGTTGAAGGTCTTTGGGAAGAAAGGGAGAGGGGAGGAGTTCGCTCAGCGTGCGCTGCACTGATGTGCCGTCGGGCGCAAAGAGCACGACATCCATGTCCGGATTGAAATCGGCGAGCACCTGCCGGCATGCGCCGCAGGGAGGTGTGTGATTCTCGCCGGCAACGACGGCGATAGCAGTGAAGGCGAGATGTCCGGCCGCGACGGCACTGAACACAGCAACTCGTTCCGCACAGCATGTCAATCCGTAGGAACTGATCTCCACGTTGCAGCCGGTGAAGATCGTGCCATCTTCCGCGAGGAGTGCTGCGCCCACATGAAATCCCGAGTAGGGAGCATGAGCACGAGAGCGTGCGGCGACAGCTGCGTCACGCAGTCGTACACGGTCGGCGTCTGAAAGAGAGGGACGAATCGCAGCGGGCATGGACGGGCTCCTGGACAGGAACAAAAAAGGCCTGAACGAATCAGACCTTTGAAGTGGACCCAGACGGGATCGAACCGACGACCTCTACAATGCCATTGTAGCGCTCTCCCAACTGAGCTATGGGCCCAACAGCATCTCCAAACATAGCAACTCGATCGTTGAAATGCAACAGGGGCGGCAATCCACGGTGACTCCCGTCACTCCAGTATGCTGTGAGACCCCTGTATCTGCCGCGATCGCCATGTTACCGCTCCGGGACCTGCAGGAGCGTGAAATAGTCCGATTTTTCGAGGGTGTGGATGGCCAGAACTCCGGCCCGCACGAGGCGGACAAGCAGACGCGATGCCCGCCGCGCTGACATGTTCGTGATCTGTGCGAACTCTGCAACTGTGATGCGGTCATGTGAATCGAACCAGCTGAACAGGCGTCTTTCAGCTTCGCCGATCACGAGGCGCACAGGACCCGTCTCGCCCGAGCGGTGCCGCATGACACTGACCATTTCACGACTGGCCTGCACGCTGTGTTCACCGACGCGGATGTACGCGACAGGTTCTTCGGCACCTGGTTCAACGAGAACATGCGGCTTCGTGTCACTTTCCGGCACCTCTATGCAGACGATGTCTCGTCCATGCGTACTGAAGATGCTCGAGATGAAGCGCAGGGGAGGGTCACTGAAAAAGGCCGCAGCCTGTTCGATCATTTCGAGTTCCTCCTTCTCGCTCGACACGCCCACGATCGATGCGTCATCATCCACACCGAACAGCAAGGTTCCCCCTTGCGTGTTTGCGAATGCGATCATCTCTCGGGCGATCTTTGCAGGCGAGGAGAACTTGCGTTTGAATTCAATGGTGAGTCCCTCCCCGGCCTCCAGGAGTGCGGTGAACTCAAGGAAGCGCACGACTCACCCCCCGATCTTGCGATGGATGATCCCCTTGCGGATTGCCATGAAACGCGAGTTTTCAAAGGGGCTGTGTTTTCGTGGGCTCGAAATGATCGCGGCGAGCCTGATTGCCTCGTCCCTTGTCATCCGTCTGGCCGGCTTCTTGAAATAGTGCTGCGAGGCCGCTTCCACGCCGAAGATACCTTCACCCAGCTCGATGATGTTGAGGTAGATTTCCAGAATCCTCTTCTTGGAAAGATGCTTTTCCAACCGGAACGTGATCACGGCTTCCTTCGCCTTGCGCAGATATGAGCGGTCGTTGGAGAGGTAGAGGTTCTTGGCGAGCTGCATCGTAATGGTGCTTCCCCCGAACCGCACACGGCCTGATTTCGTATTGCGTTCCCACGCGTTGCGCAACGCCCGCCAGTCGATTCCCGCATGCCTGTAGAATCCCCCGTCCTCCACCGCGATCACCGCACGCACGAAGGTCGGCGAAATCTCCTCGAGCGGGACATATGTGCAACGGATGGGCAGGGTTCCAAGTGCCACTTCGAATCGGCGTTTCATGAGTGCGGATGTCTCCACCTCGCCGTCGCGCAATCGGACGATCGAGGCACCGGGCAGCGTGAAATACACAGTGCCTGCATACAGTGCAAGGCCGATCACGGCGAGTTTGACGTAGGGAATGCGGCGTGTGGTCATGGTGGAATTCAGGATGCGCGGGAAGAATGTACGAAGAATGCGGCGGATGGGGAAGCCGCCGGCACCGCATCGGCATTGCACGGGAGAATGGGAATGGTGATCTTTCCGAACACACGATCGATCCATGCCCATCCTCTGCAACTACTACGTCACCTACCGGTGCAACGCCACCTGCGGGTTCTGCCACTTCGGCGACCACGCGCAGTTCCGTGCATCGCAGCATGCCGCAACTGCCGATGTCCTGCGAAACCTTCCGCAGCTGCGCGCACAGGGCGTGCGCTTCATCGACTTCACCGGGGGCGAACCCCTGCTGCATCCGCAGCTGGACCTGCTCTGTGCAGAAGCGCGAAGACTCGGGATGCGCACGAGCGTGACGACAAACGGACTCCTTTATCCGAAATACGCAGACCGCCTGGCAGGGAAGGTGAGTCTGCTGCACTTCTCGCTCGACAGCGCCGACCGCGCGCAGCATGATGCGCTGCGGGGCGTCCCCTGTTTCGATGCGGTGATGGAATCCATTGCGATCGCCCGGCGGCTCGGAGAGCGCCCCGATCTGCTGTGCACCGTCACCGATGCCAATGCCGGGCAGCTCGAAGACGTCTATCGCATCGCCAGACAGAACGGGCTGATGCTCCTGATCAACCCGATCTTCAGTTATTTTCAGGACGAGACCTTGTCGGAGGACACCATGCGTGAGATCCGCCGCATCGCGCGCCGCCCGATGACGTACCTCAATCCCGCCTTCCTTGAACTGCGTCGCCGCGGGGGTAACGACCCCGCCGATCCTCTCTGCCGCGCCGTCTCGCGCGTGATCGTCATCTCACCCGACAACAAACTGCTGCTGCCCTGCTACCATCTCCACTTCGAGAGCATCCCCATCGGCACCGACCTCGCCGGCGCCTGCGCCTCGCCGCGCCGCGCCTGGCATCAGATGCACGAGGGACGCCACGACGTCTGCAGGGGATGCACCATCAACTGCTATTTCGAGCCCTCCTTCGCGTTCCCCACCTCGATGCTCGCCCTCTCGAGCGTGCCATCGAAGCTGCGCTACGGTATCGGCAAGTACATCCGGCAATCCCGGTGGATGTCGTTTTGACCCGCTGCCGGCATCGTCACGGGTTGCATCACATCCAGCTCCACACATACTTTTGTGGATGTCTCATGCGTACACACCTCTGTTCCCATGATGCATCCGCGACGTCCTGCACATGCGTCATCACTTGCAGGCGTTTTTTCATGCAACGCCCAATCGGAAGCCGCCCATGACAGTCGACATTCAGGAAATCAACCAGAAGATCCAGCAGGAGAGTGCGTTTGTCGATGCGCTGCGCCTGGAAATCGGCAAGGTGATCATCGGCCAGAAGGCCATGGTCGACCGCCTGCTCATCGGTCTGCTCGGTAATGGACACATTCTGCTCGAGGGCGTGCCCGGCCTGGCGAAGACGACCGCGATCAAGACCCTCGCGGCTGCGATGAAGGCTGCTTTCCACCGCATCCAGTTCACGCCCGATCTGCTTCCCGCCGATCTGGTCGGCACCATGATCTACAACCAGAAGACCGGGGATTTCCAGACCAGACAGGGACCCATCTTCGCTAACTTCATCCTCGCAGATGAAATCAACCGTTCGCCCGCCAAGGTGCAGAGCGCTCTGCTTGAAGCCATGCAGGAACGGCAGGTGACCATCGGTGAGAGCACGTTCCGGCTGCCAGAGCCCTTCCTCGTCATGGCCACGCAGAACCCGATCGAGCAGGAGGGCACCTATCCGCTGCCCGAGGCCCAGGTCGACCGCTTCATGCTCAAGGTGAAGATCGACTATCCCACGCGCGATGAGGAACTGCTCATCATGCGACAGCAGATTGCAAACGACGTGCCCGTACCGAATCCCGTCGTGTCGACGGAAGACGTCCTGCGCGCCCGCGCCGCCCTGCATGCAGTCTACATGGATGAGAAGATCGAGCGCTACATCCTCGACATCGTCAGTGCCACACGCGATCCGAAGGCATACCGGCTCGATGCGCTCGGCAACTATATCGCCTATGGTGCCTCGCCTCGTGCGAGCATCAATCTCGCCATTGCGGGCAAGGCCCACGCCTTCATCCAGCGTCGTGGCTACGTGATTCCCGAAGACATCCGTGCGATCTGCTTCGACGTGCTGCGCCACCGAGTGGCGGTGACCTACGAGGCCGAAGCCGAGGAAATGAATTCCGAGATGATCATCCAGCGCATCCTGGACGCCGTCGAAGTCCCCTGATCGAACGCCCGCCAAGAGACCGTGGATACCAAGGAGATCATCCGCAACGTCCGTCAGATTGAGATCCGCACGCGCGGACTCGTCAACCAGCTCTTTTCCGGTGAATACCACAGCGTGTTCAAGGGCAGGGGCATGGAGTTTTCCGAGGTGCGCGAGTATCAGTTCGGAGACGATGTACGCACGATCGACTGGAACGTGTCCGCCCGCTTCAACCGTCCCTTTGTCAAGGTCTTCGAAGAGGAGCGCGAACTCACCGTGATGCTCGTCGTCGACATGAGTGGTTCGCAGAGCTTCGGCACAGCCTCGAAGTTCAAGCGCGCCGTTGCCGTCGAACTCTGCGCCGTGCTCGCCTTCAGCGCGATCAAGAACAACGACAAGGTCGGACTCATCCTCTTCACCGACCGCATCGAAAAGTTCATCCCTCCCAAGAAGGGCCGCTCGCATATCCTGCGCATCATCCGCGAATTCCTCGCCTTCACGCCTGAAGGACGAGGCACCGACATCCGCGGTGCGCTCGAATACCTCAACCACGTGATGAAGAAGCGCGCCATCACCTTTCTCGTCAGCGACTTTCTCGACGAGGGCTACGAACGTCCCCTCAAGATCATCGCCCGCCGGCACGACCTGGTCGCCATCCAGTTGCAGGATCCCCGCGAGGCTGCATTGCCCGATGTGGGACTCGTCGTCATGCGCGATGCGGAAACCGGTACCGAGCGGTGGATCGACACGAGTCTGCGTGCGGTGCGCGAGGCCTACGCACGCAGCTGGGAGGTACGCCACGCCGCGCGGACGCGCATGTTTCTTGCTTCGAACGTCGATGCAATCTCGATCGACGTGCACGGGTCGTACATCCAGCCTCTCGTGCAGTTCTTCCGGATGCGGGAGCGACGCGCATGAGTCGACGCATGTCATCTGCCTCCACCATGGCATTCCTTTTCGTGCTGTGCTGCGCCATCCCCCTCCATGCACAGAACGTGCACGTGACTGTCGCGGTCGATTCGCTCACGAGCCGCATCGGCGAGTGGATCGAGGCTCGGGTACTGGTGGATGTTCCTGCGGGTCACACCGTAGTGCTGCCAGAGAAGGCGGAGGATTTCGGGGGCATCGACCTTGTGTCGAGCCAGCCCGAGGTCCGCACTGCGGAAGCCGGTCGTACCCGCATCGAACGTGCGTACACCCTCATCGTGTTCGACACCGGTGCGGTGCCGCTCACGGCGCGGGTCGCCTGGCGTGTACAGGGTGATACGACGACGCATGTGGCGACCGCGTCGTTGACGCTGCAGGTGGCCGGGGTGGAGATCGACACGACCGCCTCGTTCAAGGACATCACCGACGTGCTCGACGTGTCGCTCTCGCTCTGGGACTGGCTGCTGATCATCGCGATCGTGCTGGCAGTGCTCGCCGCGACGTGGTATGGCTGGCGATATTACAAGAGGCGTCGCGACATGGTGGTGGGCCTCGAACCCGATGAGCCGGATGTTCCCGCGTACGATCTCGCACTCGAGCAATTGCACGCGCTGGAGCAGGCGCGTGTGTGGGAGCGTGGGGAACACAAGACCTATCAGTCCGATGTCACAGGCGTGCTGCGCGAGTACATCGAACGTGCGCATGACGTGCCCGCGCTCGAGCAGACGACGCATGAGATCATCGGGGGTGTGGCTCTTGCTGGATTTGCACCCGACACCATCGCGAAACTCGAGCAACTGCTGCGGCGGGCCGACATGACCAAGTTTGCGAAGTACACCCCGAGCATCGACGAGCATCGGGCGAGTCTGGTCGGTGCATACGATGTGCTTGAACACGGGCACGTCCTGGAATCGCGACGCAACGCCGAGCGGCGCATGCGCGAGGCTGCGGGCGAAGAAGCCGCGGGATCTACTGAAGCAGCACCGGAGTCCCGGCAATGATGGACGGCATCACGCAGTTTGCGAATCCCGAGTTGCTCTGGCTGCTTGCGGGGCTTCCCCTCGTGGTTACGTGGTATGTCTGGAAGGGGCGCAGGGCGTTTGCGGCGGTGCGGCATCCTTCCCTCAGGCATCTGGATGATCTGCCGTCGGGGTGGCGTGTGCGACTGCGGCATGTGCCGTTCGCGTTGCGCGTGCTGGCGCTGGCGGCTCTCATCGTCGCGCTGGCCAGGCCGCAGACCTCGGCGCGTGGCGAGAATGTGTATCGCGAGGGCATCGACATCACGATCGCGCTCGACATTTCCGGATCGATGCTGGCGGAGGATCTGCGTCCCAACCGGCTCGCGGCAGCCAAGACGGTCGCAAAGGATTTCATCGAGGGGCGCATGAACGACCGGATCGGTCTCGTGATCTTTGCCGGTGAGAGTTTCACGCAATGTCCCCTTACCACCGACTACGACGTGTTGACGGACCTTCTCGACAAGGTGAAGATGGGCAATCTCGTTGACGGTACTGCGATCGGGGAGGGTGTGGCCAATGCGGTCAACCGCATGCGTGCGAGCCAGGCCAGGAGCAAGGTGATGATCGTGTTGACCGACGGTGTCAACAACATGGGATCGATCGATCCCCTCACCGCGGCGGAGATCGCGGCGACCTTCGGCATCCGCATCTACACGATCGGCGTGGGCACACGCGGATCGGCGCCGTATCCCGTGCAGACGCCCTTCGGCATCCAGTACCAGAACATGCCGGTCGAGATCGACGAGGCGATGCTCAGGCAGGTGTCTGCCGCCACGGGGGGCTCGTACTTCCGCGCGACGAGCAACCAGAAGCTGCGCGACATCTACGGCGAGATCGACCAGCTCGAGCGCACGCGGGTGGAGGTGCAGGAGTTCCGGCGATACACCGAGCTGTTCTCGCGCTTCCTCATCCTGGCCTTCCTGCTGCTCGCGCTGGAGTTCCTGCTGCGCACGTTCGTGTTTCGGAAGATTCCCTGATCGCCATGATACGATTCGCACATCCGGAATACTTGTATCTGCTGTTCGTGCTGCCGGCACTTGCGGCGCTGCTGTGGCTCGTCTGGTGGCGCGGAATGCGCACGGTACGGCGTTACGGAGCACGCGACACGGTGCTTTCGATGGTGCACGCACGCAGCCGGGTCAAGTACTGGCTGCGCGGCGGTGTCTGGCTCCTGGCCATCGCGGCGCTCATCGTCGCCTGGGCGAATCCCCGTATCGGCACGAAGTACGAGGAAGTCACGCGGTCGGGCATCGATCTGATCGTGGCCCTCGACGTGTCGAACAGCATGCTTGCAGCGGACATCACACCGAACCGCATGGCCATGGCCCGGCGCGAACTCACATCGCTCATCGGCAATCTGAAGGGCGATCGCATCGGCATCATCGTGTTCTCGGGAGATGCGTACACGCAGCTTCCGCTCACGAGCGATTACAGTGCGGCGACCATGCTCGCCGATGTGATCGATGTCGGCATTGCGCCCAAGCCCGGCACGGCCATCGGTAGTGCGATCGCGCTGGCGCGTGAATCCTTCTCGAAGGAGGAGGGGAACTACAAGGCGATGGTCATCATCACCGACGGCGAGAATCATGAGGACGATCCCATCGAGGAGGCGAAGACCGCCGCAGAAGAGGGAATTGTCATCCACACCATCGGCATGGGCTCTCCGGAGGGGGCGCCGATTCCCGTGATGCGCAACGGACAGGTGGGAGGGTTCAAGACCGATGAGCAGGGACAGACGGTGCTGACACGGCTCGACGAACAGACGCTCGCGCAGATCGCTTCGGCAACGGGTGGAACGTTCACGCGCGCCGCCAACGGACGGGACAATCTGGCCGCGGTGTTCGACAGCATCGAACGCATGGAGAAGAAGGAGTTCGGCACGCGCCAGTTCACGGACTTCGAAGACCGCTTCCAGTACCTGGTCGCGTTGGGCATGCTGCTGCTCATCGTCGAACTGATGATCTCGGAAACCCGCAATCGATTCCTTTCACGGTTTTCCATCTTTGCTGCCGGACCTCGCGAACAATGGTGACGTGCATGATTCCATCGCTGCGCGGCTGGCGTCGCGCATGCTGCCTGGCCCTGTTCGGCTGTGCGGCATTTGTTCTTGCGCCTGCCCAGCATGCGGTGGCGCAGTCGTATCGCTCGACGGTCAACGACGGCAACGACCTGTACCGGCAGAAGCAGTACGATCTGTCGAAGGAGCAGTACCGTCGGGCCGCGACGCTCGACACGGGCAGGATCGAGAGTCCCTTCAACCTCGGCAACGCCGAATACCGTACCGACAACTTCCCCGAGGCGCTCGGACTCTACAAGAAGGCGGGGGAGAAGGCACGCAGCACAGGCGAGGCGTCACGACTGTTCTACAATGCCGGCACGACATTCCTGGCCGCTGCCGACAAGGGCGTGCCCGCGATCCCGGATCCCTCGGCCGGACAGGGCGACGAGGCGCGGATGAAGGACTATCGTCATGCGATCGGGATGTTCAAGGAGGCGCTCAAGCTCGATCCGAAAGACGAGCAGGCACGGTACAATCTCATGTACGCCCTGCGGAAGCTGCGAGACCTCGAGAACCAGCAGAAGAACAAGAACGACGACAAGAAGCAGAAGCAGGACCAGAAGAACGAGAAGAACCAGGACGACAAGAACAAGGACAAGGACAAGCAGGACCAGAACAACAAGAACGATCAGCAGGACAAGAAGGATCAGCAGGACAAGCAGCAGAAGCAGGATCAGAATCAGGACAAGCAGCAGCAAAGGCAGAACGACAAGCAGGATCAGCAGGAGCAGCGGAAGCCGCAGGATCAGCGGCAGATGTCGAAGCAGCAGGCCGAACAGATTCTCCGTGCACTCGAACGTGACGAGAAGGACCTCCAGAAGAAACTGCGCGCGAAGAAATCCGTACGCATCGATGTGGACAAGGATTGGTGACATGCTCCCGCGAATGACAACCGGCAACCACATGGCTCACGCGATGGTCCGCATCGCGCATGCAGTGCTCGTCGTCCTGCTGGTCGTCGCATGTGTGGCACCTGCACAGGGGCAGGATGTCACATTCACGGCGGGCGCGAGTTCCACCCAGGTCGCTGCGGGACAGCAGTTCCAGATCACTTTCACGCTGGCGGGTGGGAGCCTGCGCTCGTACAAGGATTTTCGACAGCCCGACATGAACGTGCACTTTCTAACGCTCATGGGTCCCAGTACCTCGCAGCAGATGCAGATCATCAATGGTCGCGTCTCGACCTCGATCTCATGGACCTACGTGCTGCAACCGCGCAGCACCGGCACGTACACGATTCCGCCGGCGTCCATCACATACGACGGACAGACGCTCAAGACGAACTCCCTTACGATCAAGGTGAGCGCCGGCGCGGCCGGAGGTGGAGCGCAGCAGCAACAGCAACAGCAGCAGCAGAAAGGCGACGCGCCGGATGTGAACCTGGGAGACAACCTGTTCATCCGTGCCATCGTCGACACGCGCACCGTGTACGTCGGCGAGCCCGTGACGGTGACCTACAAGCTCTATTCGCGCGTCGCATTCAATCTCGACAGTCCCATCAAGCTGCCGCGCATGGTCGGCTTCTGGTCGGAGGATCTGGAGAGTCCCACGCAACTGCGTCCCGTCGTCGAGGTTTACAACGGCAAGCAGTACGAGACGTACATGATGAAGAAGGTCGTGTACTTCCCGACCCAGGCCGGCGATCTTGCGATCGAACCCTTCGAGATCAACTGCACCGTGCAGGTGCGGCAGAAGCGCAAGACCGGCGACGACTTCTACGACCGTTTCTTCGCCGATCCCTTCTTCGATTCCTATCAGAACGTGAAGAAGGCGCTCCTCACCGAAAAAATCGCCGTGAAGGTCAAGCCGTTGCCCGACGAGGGGCGACCTGCATCCTTCAATGGTGCCGTCGGTGATTTCACGATGGATGTCACTCCGGACCGACGGAAGCTGACGGCGAACGATGCCGTGACCTTGCGCATCGTCATTCGTGGCAATGGAAACCTCAAACTTCTCGAGGAGCCGGTCGTGACCGTGCCGGGTGGCATCGACCGCTTCGATCCCACGATCAACGAGGACATCACACGCGGGAGTGGGGTGATCGGTGGCGTCAAGTCCTTCGAGTATCTACTCGTGCCCCGCTATCCTGGCAGCTTCACCGTCGAACCCGTCGAATTCAGCTACTTCAATCCCGCCCGGAAGCGCTACATCACGTTGCGGTCCGCGGAGCTTCCGCTCGAGGTTGCGCCGGGGAAGGATGGTGACGGTGACAAGGTGCCGGCCTACATCGGTTGGCAGCGGCAGGATGTCAGGCCGCTCCTTCCCGCGCCCGCATCCCTTGTTTCCACCGACACCGGTGCACCTGCAGGCGGACTGTTCGTCGCGATGTATGTGCTGCCGCTGCTTGCGCTCGCTGGTGCGCTCGTGGCGCGACGCCGTTATCTGGTACTGCATGGAGATGTGACGGGGATGCGCATGCGGCGCGCCGGCCGACTGGCCGACAAACACCTTGCGCGGTCGAAGTCCCACCTGGAAGCCGGGCGCATCGATGCCTACTATCTGGAGATCGCCAGGGCGCTCTGGGGCTATACGCAGCACCGCCTGGCGCTTCCGACCTCGGAAACATCCATTGACGCGGTGATGGACCGGTTGACCCGGCGAGGCGCGGGTGAGGACGTGGCAACTTCGCTGCATGCTGCACTCGAACGCATCGAGTATGCGCGGTTCTCACCGACGCGCGCGTCGAGCGAGGAGATGCTGCAATTGTACGACCTGTCCAAGCGGGCGATCATCGACACCGAACAGGCCTTGAAGGGATGATGCCATGACGCGCATGCACACGACCATGGTGTTCACGTTCGCGCTCGTTCTGCTGTCCGCTGCATGCAGTCATGCTGCAGGCGGGTCGCCCGAGCGCCTGTTCGCGGAGGCGGGATCGCTGTACGCGAAGGGACGCTACACAGAGGCGATCGACATCTACCATGAACTGCTGGCAAGTGGTCACGCCACAAAGGAAGTCTACTCGAATCTCGGCAACGCACAGTTCAAGAATGGCAGGCTCGCCGAGAGCATCCTCGCATACCGGCGCGCCGCACGGTTGGATCCTTCCGACGCGAACCTGCAGCACAATCTCAACGTCGCCAATGCCCGGTTGCGCGACCGGGTCGAGCCGATGCCACTCCTGTTCATCGTCGAATGGTGGAACGCGCTCAAGCAGGGCAGCACGGCTGCGACGCTGTTCTGGTGGAGCGTTGCGTTCTTCTGGCTGCTGGCTGCGTTCGTCTATGTGTTCTTCGGGTATGCGCATCTCGCATTGCGACGCGTCGCGCTCGGGCTCGGATCGCTCGTGTTCATCGTCTGGGCCACCGCGCTCGCGATGTATCTCGACAAGGCGGACGATGAGCGGACACGGCGGGGTGCCGTCGTCATGCAGGCGCAGGTGTCTGTGCGAAGTACGCCCGATGCGACAGGCATCGAGAGCTTCGTGGTGCATGAGGGACTCACCATCGACGTGCTCGAAGAGAAGGGATCGATGAGCCGCGTCCGTCTGGCCGACGGCAAGGATGGCTGGTTACCCACCTCCTCGATCGAACGCATCTGATCTCCCGTCGCCGCATTGGATGGCAATGCGCGACGTGCAATATTGCGCAGGCACTGCCGCGCACCCCATCACACATTCCGAGTCCGTTGATGCCTTTCAGGAACGCATTCATGCTTGCCTGCATGTTCATCGTGAGCATGCTTCCCCATGCAGTTTCGGCACAGTCGACTTCCCCCGAGGCGCCCGGCACGCCCATCGGCACACCGCAGGATGCTAGGTCCGGCGCACCATCCACCATGTCTGTCAGCGTGGATGCGGGCACAGCAATCCTCTTCTCATCGGGAACCTTGTCGACCACCTGCAAGTGCGCGTATCCTTCGGGCATGAACGCCGGTCCCACCATGGGGCTCTCGCTTGAATACCGTGTGGCTTCCACGCTCAGTCTGGCGTTGCGGGTCGGATACACGGGCTACACCGGCGAGTTCACCGTGGGCGACTCGCGCGTCTGGTACGAGCAGAGCGGTGCGATGGTCACGCTCGATCATGAACGGCGCGCGCTGATCTCGATGGACCTGCTCGAGACTGCGTTGCTGCTTCGCTGGTCGCCGGCACACGATGCGCCATATCTGCAGTGTGGTCCCGTCATGAGCGCGATGCTCGCCAGCCACATCACCGAGACCGAGCGGATCGTCACACCCGGATACGTGTACCCGTCAACGCAGAATAATCTCGTGCAGCTCGCCGATGGGGAACTTGCAGAGGTGCGCGCGACCCGGCAGATGCACCTGGGCCTACGGGTGGGTGGGGGATGGATGATTCCCGTCGGCGCATCGCTCGCCGTCGGCCCCGAGCTGTCGTACACCTTTCCGCTTACGTCGGTCTTTACCGAAGGTCCCGACTGGAAGCTGCACAGCCTGCACGGTCTGGTGAGGCTTCGACTCGCGCTGTAACTGGCACAAACAAACCCTTTTTCGTACATTTCCCTGTTGTGATCGACATTCGCATGCACGATCGTCGATGCGTTGCGACCGCACCTCCCACATGTACATACGTCTGCTGATCCATGCCTGATATTTCCCGAATTGTCTCAACCGTGATGAAGGAGCGCGTGCTGATGCGCTCGATGTGCGGCGGCAGCGGCTGCCAGCTTCCCGACGATGCGGTGGTGAACGATCGTTCCGCAGTGGACGCCATCGTCAGCCACGGTGCAGAACGCATCACCACGGGACCCGGCATCACCACGCTCAACGGCTTCGATCGTGCACTTGCACGGATGATCGACCACACCATGCTGAAACCCGATGCGAGCGAATCGGACATTCGCACGCTCTGCGAAGAGGCGCGCACGTATGGTTTCGCGTCGGTCTGTGTCAATCCGAGTTGGGTGCCGCTGTGTACACAGCAGCTCGCGGGCTCTGGCGTGAAGGTCTGCACTGTCGTGGGATTTCCTCTCGGCACCGCCGATACGGAAACGAAGGTCTTTGAAGCCGAGCGTGCGCTTGCGGCTGGTGCCACGGAGTTCGACATGGTCATCCACGTGGGTCGCCTCAAGAGCGGTGACCGGGCATGGGTGGAGCATGACATCAAGTCCGTCGTACGTGCCGTCAAGAAGCGGGATCACCGGAATCTCGTGAAGGTCATCATCGAGACATGTCTGTTGACTGACGAGGAGAAGATCATCGCCTGCCTGATCGCCAGGGAGAGCGGGGCCGATTTCGTGAAGACTTCGACGGGATTCGCATCCGGTGGTGCGACTGCGGGAGATGTTGCGCTCATGCGGTATGTCGTCGGCAGCACGGTGGGCGTCAAGGCCAGCGGTGGCATCCGCAGCATCGACGATGCGCGCGCGATGGCGGCCAGCGGTGCCGATCGCATCGGAGCGAGTGCCAGCGTCCGCATCATCAACCATTGATGGAGGAGTATCCCATGCGTCTTCGCGCGTTCATCGTCCTTGCAGTCGCCGGTCTGAGTCTGGCTGCATTCACCGGGTGCAGTTCCAGTGAGGAGAGCACCGACGATTTCGCCACACCACCACAGGGGGAGTTTCAACGCATCGACGCCGATGACGAGATCACACCGATCGTTGTGGAGCCGGCGGCCTCGGAGGAGGCTGACGATGAACTGCCGACGACGGAAAAGAACGTACCGACGCGACCACCCGACGCACAACCGGAGTCCGCGCCGCAACAGGAAACCGCACCGCAGCAGACACAGCCTGCCCGGGGTGTCCTGATGTGGAGCGTGCAGATCGGCGCCTTCAAGGTCGAGTCGGGTGCCATTGCCCTTGTCAATGAAGCCAAGACAAAGTTCAATCAGCCCGTGTACAAGGATTTCGACCCCGTCACCAATTTCTACAAGGTCAACATCGGATCGTTCTCAACGCGCGACCAGGCCTCGCAGTTCAAGGTCGAAGTACAGTCGAAGGGCTATCCCGATGCCTTTACCGTCGAGGCTCGGCGCTGATGGTGTCTGGGGTGCAGGCGCGGGGCGACAGACCCGCACGCGTGAAGATCGGTCTCGTGCAGATGCGCTGCTCGGCGCGACGCGACGAGAATCTCGCTGCCGCTGCCGCGCGCATTCGTGAGGCCGCGGCTGGCGGAGCGCAGATCATCTGTCTGCAGGAGTTGTTCATGTCTCGGTATTTCTGTGATGTCGAGGACTATGACAATTTCCTGCTCGCAGAAGCGATCCCAGGACCCACAACCGACAGTCTGTCCGACCTGGCCGCCGAACTGCACGTGGTGATCGTCGCCTCACTATTCGAGAAGCGCACCGAAGGCGTGTATCACAACACAACCGCCGTACTCGACGCAGACGGCCGCTATCTCGGCATGTATCGCAAGATGCACATCCCGGACGATCCCGGGTATTTCGAGAAGTTCTACTTCACGCCCGGAGATCTCGGGTACAAGGTGTTCCCGACACGCTTCGGGACCATCGGCGTGCTGATCTGCTGGGATCAGTGGTATCCGGAGGCTGCGCGTATCACGGCGCTGATGGGTGCGGATCTGCTCCTGTATCCGACGGCGATCGGCTGGGCGCACACGCAGGACGAGGCAACCAACACAGAGCAGTACAATGCCTGGCAGACGATGCAGCGCGCACATGCCGTGGCCAACGGCGTGCATGTGGTCAGCGTCAACCGTGTCGGCGACGAGGGAGCGATGCGTTTCTGGGGGGGATCCTTCGTGTCGAATCCCTTCGGCACCGTGCTGCACCAGTCCCCGCACGATGCCGAAGACGTCGCCGTCGTCGAGATCGATCTGTCGGCGACGAACTACTATCGTACGCACTGGCCCTTTTTGCGTGATCGACGCATCGATTCCTATGATCCGATCCTGAAACGCTTCATCGACTGACCTGCGACACGACGACATGATGCTCCCCGCTGCATATCCCGCCCTGGCGGGATATCGTTTTCCTGCCGAATTCGAACCGCATGATGCGACCTGGCTCAGCTGGCCGCACAACAGGGATTCCTGGCCAGGCAAGATCGAGGCGATGTACCCGATGTATGGTGCCTTCGTCGCCCGTCTGGCCGAAAGCGAGCGCGTCGACATCAACGTCAATGATGGCGAGATGCAGCGCTTCGCCGAGAACGTGCTTCGTGCAGCCGCCTGCGATCTCTCCCGCGTGACCTTTCATCACAACCCGACCAATGACGCGTGGTGCCGCGATCACGGTCCCGCATTTCTTGTCAAACCCGGCGCCGAGATCCCAAAGGTTATTGTCGACTGGGGGTACAATGCATGGGGTGGGAAGTATCCCCCGTACGATCTCGACGATGTGATTCCCACCCGCATCGCTGCGGAGCGGGGACTTCCCGTCTGGAGCCCCGGCATCGTGATGGAGGGCGGTTCGGTCGAATTCAACGGCGCGGGTGCGCTCCTCACGTCGACATCATGCCTGCTGAATCCCAACCGCAATCCCCATCTGACGAAGCGCGAGATAGAGGAGTATCTGGTCCGCTATTACTGTGTCGAGCAGATTCTCTGGGTGGATGAGGGCATTGTCGGGGACGATACCGACGGACACATCGACGACACCATCCGTTTCGTGAATGCGGACACGGTCGTGGCAGTGGTCGAGCATGATGCATCCGACGACAATTACGCGCCCCTGCGCCGCAACCTCGACACGCTCGCCGGGCTGCGCCTGCTCGACGGCCGTCCCTTGAACATCATCGAACTGCCGATGCCGGATCCCGTCTGGCATGAGGGGCAGCGCCTGCCCGCCTCGTATGCGAACTTCTACATCGCCAACCGCTCGGTGATCGTGCCGACCTATCGTTGCCGAGCCGACGAACGTGCGCTCGAGATCCTGGCGCAGTGCTTCCCGACGCGTGACGTGATCGGGATCGATTCAACCGATATCGTCTGGGGACTCGGCAGCTTCCACTGCCTCAGTCAGCAGGAACCGCGGGTGGCATCCGAAGCTTGATGTTGGCGTTCTCCCACCGTGCGCGCACGCGCACGGTGTCGGTGCCGATGGCGAAGCGTGCAGAAGGGGAAAAGGGGAAGGGTCGACCGGGTGCAAAGACGCCCGTACTGTCGCGATCCACAAATGCATCGAGCAGGTAGCTTCCCGGCGCCATACGGGGGAAGCTGAACGCGCCGCCCGCCCGCGTGCGCGTCGTGCGCAGCTTCGTCTGCGGTGCGGTCGAACGTACGCGCACGACGGCATGCTCGCGCGTGCTGTCGATTCCCTCGACCACACCGGTCACTGAGCCATAGTCGTCATCGGACGAAGTCGTGAACGACACGCAACGCAGGGAATCACCCATGCGTACGCCACGAAGGGAGTCGATACAGGTGGCAAGATCGATGCAGAGGTTCAGACGTTTCCCTCCGGGTACGGGACCTTGTGCGTGAAAGGTGGCGGCATCGATGCGTTCGATCGAGATGGGAATGACGGTACCCGCACTGTCGGCAAGTGTCAGCGTAGGAACACCCCGCATCGGATGTGAGAATTGCACGACGATCGGCAGAGACGCATCCACTGCCATGGCCTTGTTCGGGGGATCGAGCACAAGCAGATCGAGGCGGGTCGTGTCGGGTGTACGCGAACCTGTCAGGCTCACGACGGAGGCTTCAGCCCGCCATCCGTTACCCGCTGCGTCGGAGACGCTGTCCGCCCGCAGCAGGTAGCGGACGCTGTCAAGTGCCGAAGCCGTGTGCACAGTGAAGGTGCCGCGTTTTCCGGAAACGGGCAGGACTGCGAGAACGCCGACCGGAATACCGCTCGCAGAGTCCTTTAGCAGCAGATCGTCCGGGCGAAGGTCGCGCACTGGTGTTTCGCTCAGCACAATTGTCAGCCGCGTCGCTGCATCGGCGACCAGCTGTTGTGTGTACGGTGCGGTCGTATCCTCCATTGAGAGCTGGAAGCGCAGGTCCATGCGCGTGCTGTCTCGCACGGGAATCGGATCCACCTGCGTGGTCCCGAATTCATCGGTCTGCACATCGTAGAGCGCATTCGACTGCTTGTCGCGTACGGCGAGCACACGATAAGGTGCCTGTACCAGGTGTGCGAACCCGAAGCTCCCGTCTGCACCGGTCTGCACGACGTAATCTGGTCTCGTGCGTGAGAGATTCAGTGTGTCCGCCAGACGGGTGTCGAGGCGCCAGGCGAAGATCGACACACCTGCCGGTTTTGCGTCGAACACGCGTCCCCGCAGCGTCCCTGCATCAACACTGTCTCCTGTGGAGAACGCGAGAATGAAGGACGTCGCCATCTGATTGCCGGCATTGAGATCACGCACACTGCTTCCGACACTGATCACGTACGTCTGATCGTCGGCGAACGGCTCGGTGAACTGCAACTCCACGTCCGTGCCCCTCCACACGATCTCGGGCATGGTTGGCTGAAGGGGTGAGATGTGCAGTGCATTCGCAAACGACGTACGGTCGACATATTCACTGAAACGCAGCAGCACCCGGTTTCCGGAGACACGGGTCGCACCCGCCACAGGCTGTGTTTCGAAAACGGCCGGGGGTTCCGTGTCTGGAGGTCCGCCCTCGGGCGCCCTCTGCGATGCACAGGAAGGAAGCAGAAGCGCAAGTGCAATCGCTGCAGTCGCCAGGACGGAGTGCCTCTGACGCCGGTTGTAGTTCCAGCGGAGGAGGCGACGGAAGTACTGCAGAGCAAGTGTGAGCAGGGCGACCACGAACAGCATGGTGAAGTACTCCCCGATGGAACTGCGGCTCCCCAGATGCAGTAACAGCGCGAGTGTCACGAAGGGGATGACGACGAGAAACTGTGCGAAGCGCTGCATGGTTGCGAAGGTGTTTTCGATGCGGGTGAAGGGACTGACACGCGTACGGATGCCCAGCACGGCCGACTGCAAGCCGCCGAAGACAAGCAGGAAGAGAACCTGTGCCACCGCATCCACAGGATCCATGCACAGCATGAAGACACCCAGGATGAGCAGAAGCTGGGGCAGGAGGATGCGCCAGAAGATGCTGCGTGCCACTCCGTCTGCGTATGCATCGCGGGTTGCGCGACCCTGCAGCTCGAGGATCCACACGGATGTTGGTTCCACTGCGCGCAACGCGACATGTTCGACGTGCCGCACGGAAGACAGATAGAAGACGAGGATGGGAATGTGCAGACGTGCGTCCCAGCTGAGTATCCCGTTCCGAAATGGGGTGTTGAGTTCTCCGGTAAGCACACCGTAGAGCGCCACAGCTATCGACATCATCACGACGGGCAGGATCTGAAAGCGCACGGTGCGCTCGCGCATGCTCAGCGCCCCGAAGAGGGAGACTCCTGCTGCAGTCGCCGGCGAACGCTCCGCCAGCCAGCGGTGCAGGAGGCTTCCCCGCGGATTGCGCGTCGAGCCGGGAGCATTACGTGTGCTGCCGGATGAGTCTGCGGGCAGCAGCATCCACCGTGTTCGCAATGCAAGCAGTAGGGCCGCACTCGTTCCAACAAGCAGAACAACCTGCGAGGCGACGGGGACGATGCGTTCGACACCTGCCAGCGCGTGATGGAGCGCGGTGAACCACATCGGTGGAGTGAGCTGTACCCAGCGCTGCATCAGGAACTGCGTGAAGGCTGTGTGATGGCCTGTGATACCGGGCAGGGACTGATAAAAGAAGAGCAGGGCGAAGATGAGCAGGATCTGTGCGATGCTCATGACGTGTGTGAAGCGTCTGCTGGCAACCATGAGCAGATTGTAGATCACGGCGAAGATGCCCGTTGCCCAGAATGCGGCGGCCACCTGAACGACCAGGTATGCCGCGGATGAAAGCACGGACCGCTCCGTGATGAAATGGATGATCGTCAGCGGAAGGGTGAAGGGGGCGACGGTCAGCACGACAAACAGCGTGAGGTTCGTCGCACGCGCGAGGAAGAGGGTCTGCGAGTGAATCGGGTAGGCAGCCAGCAGGCGGCCGTCTCCAGAGTCGAGCAGGATCAGCGAGTAGGTGCTCATCACGGTGAAGCCGACGATGTACATCGTCACGGCCGTGCTCAGGTACACGTAGGATGTCGGGTCGTAGTACGCGGCCAGCGAGATGCCGAGATATGCAGCGGAAATGCCGTAGGTGATCAGGAACGCCACGGCACGGCCATACGCGGTGCGCCCGTTGCGTCCCCGTGCATTCATGCGGATGAAGGTGGCTACCAGCGTTCGATAGACGATCCACTCGTTCACCGGCGGCCTCCATCACGGATCCGACGATACTCTGCCACTGCGCGCAGATGCTCTGCTCCTGTGCGCGTGAAGGTGTGTCCCCCGCGGCCATTCGCTACGAAGTAGAGGAAGGAATGCGCTTCGGGGTACAATGCGGCACGGATCGCCGCGCGTCCGGGGTTGTTGATGGGTCCCGGGGGAAGCCCATGTACGCGGTAGGTGTTGTATGGAGATCGGATTGCGAGGTCTCGGTAGAACAGGCGTCTGGGACCATCCGGAATGATGTACTGCACGGTGGGATCCGCCTGCAGCATCATGCCGCGGTGCAGCCGATTGTAGTACACACCGGCTACGCGGGCGCGTTCTTCGGCCAGGGATGTTTCCCCATCGACCAGTGACGCCATGGTCAGTACCTCGTGCAGGGTTTGACCGCGCTGCTTCATGCGCTGCATGAGTTCCCGCGTCAACGCCGCTCGGAGGGTTGCATGCAGTCTTCGGATGATGTTCTCGGGAGGAGTGTCGGGTCGGAACAGATACGTGTCGGGCATGAGATACCCCTCCGCTGTGCGAGCCGTGATGCCGAGTTCGCGCAGCAGCCGGCGGGAGGAACAGGCCTGCATGAAGGCGGCAGAGTCGGTGCCGAGTGTGCGTCGGAGGATTGTGGCGATCTGCCGCAATGTCGAACCCTCGGGAATCGTGACCCTATACTCGACAATGAAGCGTCCCGCAGCGATATGACCTGCGATCTCGAACGCGGACATCCCGTGAGGAAATCGGTACACACCGGGCTGCAATCGAGGCGCGGCACCGGAGATCCGTGCAGCCAGTGCGAAGACCCAGCGGTTCATGACAATGTCTTCGACGGAAAGCGCGCGACCGATGTCGAGCACGGACATTCCGCTTCGCACTGTCACTGCCCGGCCCCCGCTGCCGTAGGGAAGGAAGACTGAGAGCAGGACGAGTACGGCAATCGTCGCACCGGCGATCAGCAGATGTCGCAGGGTTCGGCGACGCGAACGAGCGCTACGGGATAGCCTACGCCGTGGCACGATCGAAACGATGGGTGTTGCGGGCGAAGGCGGGCGCATCGAGCGTTCCCATCGCACCGGCGCGCAGGCGCAGCCACGCGAGCATTGCCACCATCGCGCCGTTATCGGTGGAATAGGCTGCGGCAGGGACGTGAAGTCGTCGATGCTCGCGCTCGGCACGTGCTGCGAGAGTCTGCCGCAGTTCGCGATTGGCACTCACACCTCCAGCCAGCACGAGGTCGCGGATCTCCAGGCGCGCAGCGGCACGAAAGAGCTTGTGGGCGAGCACGTCGACGACCGCTCGCTGGAAACTCGCACAGAGATCGTTGCGCACGGCTTCCGACGGGGGAGGCGTGCCGGTTCCGATTGCACCGGTGCGTCGCAGATGATAGAGCACGGCGGTCTTCAATCCGCTGAAACTGAAATTGTCATCCCCCGAATCCCGATACGGTCGTGGCAGGGTGACGGCTGTAGGGTCACCGAGTGCGGCGCGACGGTCGATCTCCGGTCCCCCGGGAAACCCGAGATCGAGCATCTTGGCAACCTTGTCGAAGGCTTCGCCTGCCGCATCGTCGATGGTGCCACCAAGCACGTCGTAGACCCCGAGCGACTCGACGCGGATGAGCAGCGTGTGTCCTCCGCTGACGATCAAGGCGAGGAAGGGAAGGTCCGGTGGTTCAGGCCCGAGGAACGGCGCGAACATGTGCGCTTCGAGATGGTTGATCGGGAGAAAGGGGACACCGAGTGCGAGGGCCATTGCCTTGCCTGTGTTCAGCCCCACGAGCAGTGATCCGATGAGGCCGGGTCCCTGTGTTGCTGCAATGGCACCGAGATCGTGTGCTCCCACGTGAGCCGTCCTCAACGCCTCATCGATGATCGGCATGATCGAGCGCAGGTGGGCGCGCGAAGCGAGCTCGGGCACCACACCTCCATATTTCTCATGCACATACTGCGACGAGACGATGTTCGATCGGAGCACGCCGTCGACGAGCACCGCCGCGGAGGTTTCGTCGCAGGAGGATTCGATGCCCAGGACGATCACGATGCTGTCTAGGTGTTCTTGTAGTACTGGAGGGGATTCGGCGCGACGCGGCACTCCTCCGCAATGCGGATGTCGCCGTCGATGCATTGCTGGCCACGCAGCGCATAGAGCTGGGGAACCAGGCGGTCGCGGAGGTCGAGGGGATTGAGGGGGTTGATGAAGATGTTGGTGCCGCCTTCGAATCCGGCTGGGACGTTGATGCGCAGTTTGATGTTGATGTGCCAGGGCATCTTGAAGATCGAGTCGACAGGTGTGTGGTACCACTCCTCGTTGACCGACACGTCGCTGCCCACGGCCGCATGACACGCGCGCACGATGTTGCTCATGCCGCGCACCTCCTCGCTCGTGTGTTCGTAGGGACGTGCGTTGGGAGACTTCGAATAGATCTCGATGGTGGGATAGCGATGCCCGATGCCGACCATTGCCAGCGCAGTGTCATTCTCTGCGAAGATGAGGTTGTGGTGTCCGGCCATGTTCGGTCCGAACGTGTTGTAGATGTTCTTGTCGCGCACGATCATCTTGATCTGACGATCGATGCGCTCTCCCCACTCATCGATCGCCACGAGCTGTGCATGCAGGTGATCGAAGGTTGCGCCTGCTGGACGCAGCCAGTTCTTGTAGACGCTGATATACCGCACGTAGCGATTGTTCTCGAGAATGTCGCGCATCGCATCGATGATGAAGAGGAAGTACTGGTGATGCTCCTCATCGGTCATATCGCCTGTCGCGAACATGTCGTTGGTACTTGCCGCATCGTCGCGCACATGCGGTTTGACGATGATCAGTTCATGCCCGCCTCCGAAAAATGCGTCGCTGAGAATGATCTTCTCTTCCATCGGGATCGCAGCAATCTCCTCGTCGGACCTCCCTGACACGCGCATCTTGTACTCGAGGATGTCGAGAATGTGCTTGAGTCCCACTGGCTCGGAGATGTACCGCTCCTTCCAGGCCAGGTTCTGCTTGCTGAGCTTGTAGCTGTAATTGCGTCGCCAGTAATCGATGGAAACGATCTCGAAGAGATTCGACACACGACGCAGCTCCGCCTCATGCTCGAAATAGGCAGAGGGGGGAAGCCGGTGGAGAACTTCGCAGATTCCGTTGCGCCGTATGACGCGGGACTTCTCGGGAGCTGTTTCGAAGTAGCGGGTCGGACAGAAGGAACACAACGAATCAGTCGGACCCGCCTCGCCGATGGGCAAGCCCATGGCTTTGACTTCCGACATGATGCGACGTCCGCGACCGGGTACAGTCCAGACCTCAGTTCCCGTAAAGGGATTGACCTGCTTGACGGTCCCGTCCGCCATCACGTGGTAGAACTGGCGATAATCCACGTGTCAGCCTCTGGCTAGTGATGGAGGATGCGCAGTGCTGCGGAGGGAACAAAAAGGCCGGTGCAAAACCGGCAGTTGAGCCGAGGCTCAGTCGTTTTCGTCCGTCGTGCGCTTGTTGCGGCGAATGGCCTTCAGCTTCTTCATCCGCTTCTTGATGGACGGCTTTGTGAAATACGCCCGCTTCTTGAATTCCTTGAGGATGCCCGACCGCTCGTACTTCTTCTTGAACCGCTTGATCGCGCGATCGATGGGTTCGTTTTCCTGAACAATGATACCGACCAAAACCGCTCCTTCTGCTAATGAGGTTGAGAGAAAAGCTCTTAGACCCGCAAATATACGTTGCAGATGACCACGGAGCAACCCAAAGCGTACAATCTGCGTGGGATTTTTCCCGGCCCTGTGTATGTTAGCTGTCTATGCTGACCCAACAACGCACAGACTGGAAGCAGGCGACCCTGCTGGCCCTGCTCGGCTTCGCGAGCACCTTCTCGACTGCCGTCGTGTTTCCCAATATCGGTAGCTTCGTGCGGGACCGCTTCCTGCTCTCCGACACCGAGGCATCGCTCTTCGCCGTGATGTATCTCGTTCCCCACATCTTGTTCTCCTTCGTGTGGGGCGCTGTCTCCGACCGCATCGGAAAGCGCAAGGCACTACTCATCGCAGGATACATCGCAACGGCGTCGCTGCATGTGCTCCTGCCGTTCGCGCCGTCCTATCCGCTGCTGCTCGCCCTGCGCTTCGGGGAGGGAGCCGTCGGCATCCTCGGATTTTCCATGGTCATGACTCGTGCCATCGAACTTGCGCGCCGCACAAATTACGGGAGCGTGATGGGACTCATGGGCGCAGCCATTTCACTCGGCACCACGGTCGCATTCCCGGTCGGCGGCGCGCTCGGTGCCAGGAGCATGGTGCTCTTGTGCACTGTCGGTGCGGTGATCCTCCTTCTCTGTGCGGTGACGGCCTGGCGCCTGCTTCCCCCCGATGCGCACGTGACGCATGCACGGTCGCTTGGTGATGCCCTCGCCGTGCTCAAGCGCGACCGACGCATCGCGGTGCCGTACATCTTCACATTCGTCGACCGCTTCACCGTAGGTTTCTTTGCAGTCACCTTTCCGCTCTACACCGGCGCGGTCTTCAATATGACCGCAGCGGAAACCGGCATGGTCCTGGCCGCCTACCTCATTCCGTTCAGCCTCCTGACCTTCCCCTTCGGACGCATCAGCGATCGGTTCGGGGGACTCACCCTCATGCTCGGAGCATCCCTTCTGTACGGCTTCGCAACTGTGCTGGTCGGCATGGTCGGTCGTTCCATGTTCATTCCCGTCATGGTGGCCTGCGGCGTTCTCGCTGCGGCCATGTATGCACCGACACTGTGGATGATGGCTCAATTCGCACCCGAAGAGCGACGGGCTACGGCGATGGGCGGATTCAGCGCGGCAGGCTCGATCGGCTTCTCGCTCGGTCCCCTCGTCGGGGCGCTCGTCAGCGACACCTGGGGGTACGCGGCCGCCTTCCACGTGGCCGGCTGGTCCGAAGTCGCGTGCGTGCTCCTCTCCCTGCCATTGGTCGCGCGCGTGATCGGTTTCAAACGCACAGGCGCCCGCGATGCTGCCACCGCGGACGCCTGATCACTCCCTCGAAGCTAGCAACGCTCGAGCGCTGCAGCAAGATCCGCAACGATTTCGTCGACATGCTCGATGCCGACGGAAAGCCGCACGAGTCCGTCAGTGATCTTCGCCTGTTCCCGCTGCGCCTTGCCCATGCTCGCGTGCGTCATCGATGCAGGATGCTGGATCAATGACTCCACACCGCCGAGGCTGACCGCGAGCTGACACAGCGTCACACTGTTCATCAGCGTCTTGCCAGCTTCGAGTCCGCCACGCAGCTCGAAACTGATCATGCCTCCGGGACCGGTCATCTGCCGCTGACCCAGCTCGTATTGCGGATGGGAGGGGAGTCCCGGATAAAACACGGTCTCCACCTTCGGATGCGCTTCGAGAAACGCTGCGACCTTGAGGGCATTTTCATTGTGCCGCTGCATGCGGATCGCAAGCGTCTTGATCCCCCGATGGACGAGAAAGGAATTGAAGGGATCGATCACACCGCCAATCTGGTTGAGTGTCTTGCGCAGCACGGTGTAATCGGAAGCCTCCTTGACGACAATGATGCCTGCCACGACGTCCGCATGGCCGTTGAGGAACTTGGTCATACTGTGCACGACCACGTCGGCACCGAGCGCAAGAGGCTGCTGCAGCACGGGACTCATGAAGGTGTTGTCGACGGTCATGCGTGCTCCGCCCGCATGCGCGATGTCTGCGATTGCGGCGATGTCGCTCATCACGAGTGTCGGATTTCCCGGCGTTTCCACGTAGACGAGACGGGTCGCCTCACGCATCGCCGCGCGCACAGCGTCGAGATCGGATGTGTCGACGAAGGTGGTTTCCACACCGAACTCGCGCATGATCGTGTTGAGCAGCGTGGCGGTGGGACCGTAGACCGATTCGCTGCACACCACATGTTCACCGGCACGCACCATCCCCGCAAACACTGTATGGATGGCCGCCATGCCGCTCGCACAACCAAGCGCCTTGTAGCCGCCTTCGAGTGCGGCGACGCAGTTCTCCATGGCCTCGACGGTCGGGTTGCGCATGCGCGTGTAGATGTACCCGTCCTCTTCGCCCTTGAACAGGCGGGCGCCGTGGTCGACATCACGGAAGCGGAAGGTGCTGGTCTGATAGATCGGTGTGACCACTGCGCCGTGCGGGTCCTCGCTGCTGCCGGCATGAACGGCAAGGGTTTCGATCGAGTGCTTGTCTGAGGTGTGCATGAAAGCTCCGTGTTGAATGGCGAATTGTCTATGCGAAGGGATGATTACTCGAAGAACACCCAGTCCACACCGAAACGGAGTCCACGGTCGGGCATGGGATGAAAGGAGGTTTGGATTGATCGATCGTCGAGCACATTGACGAACACGAGATGCAGGGTCGCCGACTGTTTGATGGTGGCGAAGAGAAAGAGATCGAGGCGTCCGATATTGGTGTAGCTGCGCGCATCGTCGGGCACGCCGCGCGGCGCGATGCCGAACCAGTCTGCTTCGGGATTGTAGCGCGTCGGATCGAAGGTGGATGTGGCGGTGTACGCGGCACCGGCACGCACGGCGAGCGTGCCCTCGATCAGCGACCCCCGCCAGGCGAGGGAGGTCGTCGCAGCGAGCCGCGGGGTGAGCACAGGCGCGTTGGCAGGTGCGGCCGTCCAGGCGGCATGTGCCAGGAACTCGAATCCCCAGTGTTCATAGCGCAGGTCGATCGCTCCTCCGGCCGTCTGCCAGACCTCCGGGGTGTTGTCGAACACCGTGGTCAGACGCAGAGCACCAGCACCATCTGTGTCGGGCTGTACCCCGACAGAAATGCGTCGCTGCAGCCGGTACTCGTTGGCGAAGGCGCGCGCAGACATGCGCAGCGCGTCGCGATCCCACGTGGCACCGGCCTCGGTGACGATGATGCGATCGCTCGCGGTCGACCGTACACCGATGTCGATCACGCGTGCCCCGGTGTAATGCCGCTCGAACAACGAGGCAGGCCGGTCGGACGCGGAAATCCCGGCCCATGCGTCGAGTCCTTCCATCAGGGAGAGACGGGCCGAACCACCGATGCCTGCAACAAGACTGCCGAAGACATGATCGGCCCGTGCGGCGCCCTGCAGGTGCACGGGACCCGTATCCGTGGTCAGCATCGCCGACAGCGTCGTGTTGACACCACTGCGGGTGCCTCCGAGGGCGAGGTCGTCAACAGCGTACCGCTCGAGTGCGGCACCGAGCGTCAACGATGCCCATGCGAGCTGCGAGTAGTGCTCCCCATCCATACGGAGTGCATTCCAGTTGCTCTGCCGATCGACCCGCGTGCGTGTCAGTTCCGCTCCCTCGAGGCGGTCCACAAGGTCGCTGTACCTGCGTCCCCGTACAACATGCTGCAGGCGAATCACGCTTCGATGCGCTCCCGCAGTATCCCATCGCACATCTGCGTCCAGCATCGCCTCGTTGCGCCACGCCTTCACCACCATGGTGGGATTCACGTACGAGGCGAGCAGGGGATTGAATGCCGTGTCGATGAACGAGGACGTCGATCGGGATGGAAAGGTCAACCAGGGGGAAGAGGCATCGTCTCGCCATGGCAGCGCCCCGCCGTTCTGCCACGTCGCGTTGTCGTTGTAGGTGTCGCGGAAGCCGAGCACGACGTGCTCATTCAGCGTCCGCCGGTAGGAGGCGACGGCATCCCATGACTCCACGCGCGCATTCGCAAAGCGTGCGGGATTCCCGATTCCGGACGTGCCGACTGTCTGCCGGGTCACGTCGATGGACAGCTTGTCGCGCGTACTCGGATCCAGTGCGAACATCACATCGGTGAACAGATAGTCGTAGGGACCTTCGCTGTGTCGCACCCTCGTGAAGGGACGCGGTGCCTCCAGAGCCGGCGTCGTGCTCTCGAGTGCGAGCACGCTTCCCGGACGACCGTGGTAGAAGGACAGATGGGCGGGATGCACGTAGAACGCGTCCATTGCCTCGCTCGGAAGCAGATCAACCTCCGGGCGACCGGTCACGAGATCGTCAAGGTGTGCACCGCCGCGCACGGCACTGGTCAGCACCGGTGGAGCACCCTGAAGTCCTGCCCAGGAAGGTGAACCCGGCGTACCTCCGTCGACGCGCACGATCCCCGCGAATGCAGCGAGCAGATCGCCCGTCCGCATGTAGGGAATCATCGCCGTCGAATCCTTGCCGAGGAGGCGGAGTCCCGCCTGATCCCGCCACGACCGTCGTGCGGACGGCGTCGCGTGTGGAGAAACGGATGCAGTGCGGACAACGGCCTCCGCCGCGATATCCGTGCTGTCGCTACTCTGCGCACACAGGGACGTGTGCAATGCACTCGCAAGCAGCAGGTACAGCAGCATGCGCGATGGAACGCATCGTGTCAGATCTCGTCGCAGTGCGGCGCAGGCAGGGATCCTCACCGCAGCCTCCTTCGAGTCGTGACGCGATCCTTCACTTGTTCGAGCCAGCGCACCGCCCGGGAGCGGCGGAAGCGTACAACATCGTAGTGCACGACCGAGCCGCCGAACAGGAACTTGAAATCCGAGACGCCCACGGTGTTGGCTCCCATAAAATCGAAGATGCGCATGCCGCGTTCGGCGTGCAGCCGCATGATCTCCCAGACAAGCCAGTGCGACGCCGCGGCGTGCACGCTGCCAGCGCCCATGCCCGCCATCCAGTCGTAGACGGTGTCGCCGTCGCACATCACCACGCGGGCCGCGCGCGCGCGACCGTCGCCATCGCGGGCGACATACTGGGTGATGAGCCGCTCCTCCTGCAACATCGAAAGCCAGGCGGCAAGCTGCGTGGTCGCGACCGGTGGACGCATGCCGTGCCGCGCGTAACTCTCCTCGTGCATGCCGGCGATGATCGACAGATCGTCGCTTGTCGTGCAGACGAGCATGGCGTCTTCGGCACGGCGGATCTTGCGTCGCAGTGACTGGCTGAACTCCCGCCACGTCGGGTCGATGGTGTCGATGGGAATGCGCACGGTGCGCTGCGCAATGCGTTCCCACCCGCGCGACTCGGCGATCGCGCCCGCGCGGCTTCCGACGGGAAGCGGCAGTGTCGCAAAGAACGTCTTCCGCTCGATGTGCGAGAAAAGCGCCTCGACCGCGCTGTCGGAAAATCCGCCGGCCGATGCATACATCCCCTGATACAGAGTGATCGGAAGTGCGGTTACTATAGGGAAGGGTCCGCGATGCCGCACGAGCAGGGGAATACCGGCCTCATGCGCATGCGCATCCGCTGCTCCCGGTCGATCCTTCGCATGTGGCGCCGCATCTCCGGGCGCGAGCAGGTAGACGGGGTGCCCCCCGAACACGCGCGCGGCACAGCGCAGCCAGCGCGATGAGCCGAACACGGTCGCATCGGGACAGCGCGCGTGGAATGCATCCCACGTGGCTTCGGAGACGATGGTTGCGACCGGTCGCGTCACTCCGTACGGGGGGTGAAATTGTTGGTGATGGTTGCCTGCGCGATCATCGCGTTGATGCGTGCGACGTATTCGGTCGCGAAGGCCATCTGCGGACCCGCGTCGAGTGTCGATGTCACATGCGCGGCGAGCTCCTTGTTCAACGCCGAGATCTTCTCACGTGCGGAGGGATCGATGAACAGCGCCCAGAGCTGTGAAATTTCAAAGACGCGGTACATCCCGCTGAGGTAGCGCTCCTCCTCGGTCTCCGCGGCACGCCTGCCTGCCTCGAACTGCTCTTCGATCGTGAGAAAGGCTTCGGCGTACAACGAATCGCGATCGATCGTGCGCATGATGTCACGCACGAGCAGGTACATCGACTCGGCCATGAGTGCGACGGGCTCGATTGCGACGGTCGATGTCTTCAGCGAGGTGATCACGCGCGTGTTCATCTCGTCGAGGCGGCGCATGCGCTCGTCGTCGTCGTTGAAGCGCATCTTGTAGACGATGCCGTACAGGGTGTAGAGACTGACCACCCCATCGGTGATGCGCCGTGCGTTGGTGCTGCGCAGGGAGTCAGCGGCGTGCAGCTTCTGGCGCTCGGCGAGTACTTCGTCGCCGTACATGCCTGTGTTGTCGAGCGCGCGGGCGGTGACCACCAGTGCCTCGAAGGCCGCACGTTCTGCTGCGATCAGATGCTCGCTCACGTCGTCGCGCGTAATCGCTGCGATCGCAGCCGACACTGCCTCCACATCCGTACCCAGATTCGTCCGCAGCGCAACGCGGCGCGCCGAATCCGCGGCCGCTGCGGCGACAGTGGAATCAGTCGATCCGAGACGGGAGTCCTGCGCATGCGAGCAGCTCGCGCAGGCAAGCAGGCAAAGCAGCGGAAGCAGCCTGAGCAGGCGTGATCGGCCGGCTGATGGATGGCCGTGACCGGCAGGGGACGAAGGTGTGCAACGATTCGGCATGGATTGTCAGGACGGTGATGTGAGTGACGCGATGATGAGACGGATGGTCGATCGGAAGGTCGCGTAGGGCGAGTGTGCCTCCTGCACGCCTCCGAAGGCGTGGATCACCACTCCCGTGCGTGGGACCACCACGCGCCAGAGCTCGCCGGTGAGCGGTACTGCATCCGGAAGCGTTGCGGATACGGGTTCCGCAATCACGAGCGAATCAGCTGCCGCGGTCGTGTCGGGGGCCATGCGTTCGGTACCGAGCCAGATGCGGACAGAGGCTTCCCTCTGCATGCTGGCGGGATTCATGTACGAAAGCTCGACGCCCTGGCGCGGTGACGCCTCCCCCGGTACGCGGAAGCTTGCCGCATCAACCGCATCCCACGTGACGGGATACAAGACCTGCATCTGCAGCACGCGGCTCATCAACGCAGACATGCCTTCGTCTTTCAAACGCCTGCCGAAGCCCTGCTCCTGCTGCCACCAGCCGCGCTCCCAGTTGCCGCCGTCGCCGAAGGGTACGCGCCAGGCGTTGCGCTGCCGCAGCAGGAAGAACGATCCGATGGATTCGATGCGCGCACCCTGGGTCTCGACCACGAAGGTTGCCGTGACGACCGCGCGTGTCGTGTCGCGCGTATCGATGTCGAGCACATCCACACGCGAGAAGCGGTAGCGGAACGGCGCAGTGTCCAGGTCGCGATTGCGCTGGAACCAGCCGGCGAACTGCGCACCACTGCGCACGCCGAGTCCCGCCAACGCTGTGCGCGTCCGGTCGCTGACAAGCGCGTAGCCCGCGCTGACATCCGCCCCGGGTGCGAGCGCCGACATCCATTTCGTGAACACGTCCCGTGCCTCCCGGTACAGCACCAGATCGCGGGGGAGGGTGGTCGGTGTTCCGATTTCGTCGGGATGTATTTCGCGCTTGCCGCCGCATCCGGCAGGTGCAATGCCCAGCACGACCGCCACCACGAGGGGAAGCCACCGTGTGGCGCTGCATCGGATGCGCGTCCGTCGGTGCATGATCATGGGAGAATGGTCTCCTCCATGTTGGCCGGCTGCCCGGGTTCTGATCGCGTGATCTGCGTCATGTCGCCCGGGCGTTCGCGCATGCGTGCAGCCAGCAGCCGGTCGTTGTTGGGTGAGGGAATGCGCTGCCTGCGGGGGAGGCGCTCAGCGTCGCCGATCGGAATGCCCTCGTGGCGGATGTAGCTGCGCGCGAGTGGAACGACGGGCGTGGAGAGGAACAAGCGCTGGCCGCGGTATAGGGCGTGCAGTCTGCGTTCATGCATGGCGAGCACCGTTGAAGCGGGGACGCTCAGAGGTGCCGTGGTGGTGTCCGGCGTGAAGGCCACGGTGCGTGCGTAGGAACCGTCATGCACGAACACCGGCGTGCCGACCGTCACCGAGCGCCAGAGCGCTCCGGCCGCACTGTCGCTCATGCGGATGCATCCGTGGCTCGAGGGACGACGACCCAGATGCCGGTAGTACCCGCGTCCCGCCAGTGAATGGAAGCCGATACCGAAGTTGTACCCGAGCCAGTTGTACACCTTCGCCGAGTCGAACTGCAGCGAGTACAACATGGAGATTTTGTTCTGGATGAGGAAGATTCCTTTCCGCGTTTCGATGCCCCGTGTGAGTGCGCTCGTGCCGGTCGAGACGGGCATCGAGTCGAGTACGCCCCCACGACGGTGCACGTAGAGCATCTGCCGCCGGAGGTGCACCTCGAGGAAGGCGGGCATGGTTGTGTAGACGGTATCGATGGCGGGACCGATTGCAGAGAGAAATGTCGTACGCACCGTAGTCGATGTCGCGGCATGCACGCGGCCTTCCCCCCGCATCCAGAATCCAGACAGGCTCAGCACGACGAGCGCCCCCGCAGCTGCCAGCACGGCGCTGCCGAGTACCTTTGCGCGGAGGCGGTGATGATACATGCGTTTCTGTTCGAAGGGATCCGGCATGGGGCGCGGTATCTGCAACCTGTCTGTTGAATGCAATCACGCAAACTACCGAAAGCACCGCACGTGATCAAGGTGGAGGCTTCCCCTGTTTCTTGACTTTATACCCCCTCGTCCATACCTTTGTCTTGCTCTGGCATTTTCCACTTTTCCTTCACCATCATCTCTTTTATGGGCTCCACTACGGATTTCCGCAACGGACTGGTCATACGGTTCAACGGCGAACTGCATCAGATCGTCGAATGGCGTCATCACAAACCCGGCAAGGGGGGAGCGATGGTGCAGACGAAACTCAAGAACATGCGCACCGGTGCGAGTTTCGAGAACCGCTTCCGCCCTGGCGAGAACGTCGACGTCGTGCGCCTTGAGCGTCGCCAGTACCAGTATCTCTACCCCGAGGGCGACGAGCTGTGTTTCATGGATCAGGAGACGTACGAGCAGATCCATGTCACGCGCGAGATCTTCGGCGATGCAGTGCGTTTCCTCAAGGAAGGCACGGTCTGCCAGATCGCACTCGATGGTGAACTGCCGGTTGAAGGTGAAATGCCGATCACAGTGGAACTGAAGGTGACCGAGACGGAACCCGGTGTGCGCGGCGATACCGCGACGGGAGGCAAGAAGACCGCCATTGTCGAGACGGGCGCATCGGTGACCGTGCCCCTGTTCATCGAGCAGGACGAAGTCCTCAAGATCGACACGCGCACGGGCGAGTATCTCGAACGTGTCAAGTAAGAACCTCGGATCACCAACGCGGAGCGTGCCATGGATTTGAACTACATACGTCGTCTGGTCAAACTCGTAACCGAATCGGAAATCGGGGAAATCGAAATCGAGCAGGACAACACGCGCGTACGCATCACGCGCGCAGTTGCGGTTGCACCACAGGTGCTTCAGTACGCGGCACCCGTGCCGGCGCCCGCCGCACCTGCGGCCCCTGCCACTGATGCACCTCGCGAAGGCGCACACGTCCCGGCACACGTCCAACATGCGGACGACAGCGCATACGAAAAGATTCTCTCGCCCATCGTCGGAACATTTTACCGGGCATCGACTCCTGAAGCGGATCCCTTCGTGCAGGTAGGGCAGATGATCTCGCCGGGAAACACGCTGTGCATCATCGAAGCCATGAAGATCATGAATGAGATCGAGGCCGAGATTCCCGGACGCATCGTTAAGATTTTCGTCGAGAACGGCCAGGCCGTCGAGTACAACCAGCCGCTGTTCCTCGTCGATCCTGCCTGAACCGCAGCGAGTGGCCCTCGTGTGCACACCATCCACCAAGCCTGAGCTGCCGTGTTTACGAAGATCCTGATCGCCAATCGGGGAGAGATCGCTCTCCGCATCATCCGCACCTGCCGCGAACTCGGTGTGAAAACCGTAGCGGTGTATTCCACAGCGGATGAGGATTCGCTTCATGTCCGTTTCGCAGACGAGGCAGTGTGCATCGGTCCCCCGACCGGTCGCGAGAGCTACCTGAACATTCCCCGCATCATCGCTGCCGCCGAAATCACCGGTGCGGAAGCCATCCATCCTGGATATGGGTTTCTGGCTGAGAACGAGAGTTTTGCCGAAATCTGCAGCGACTCGGGGTTCGTGTTCATCGGTCCCACCGCTGAGATGATCCACCTCATGGGCAACAAGAGTCTGGCGAAGGATACGGTCAAGCGCGCTCAGGTGCCGACGGTGCCCGGAAGTGACGGTATCGTCGAGACGCTCGAGCAGGGACTCGCCATCGTCCAGGACATCCCCTTTCCGGTCATCATCAAGGCATCCGCTGGTGGCGGAGGGAAGGGCATGCGCATCGTGCGGGATCTCGAGTCTTTCGAGAAGAACTACACGATGGCGCGCAATGAGGCGGAGAAGGCCTTCGGCAACGGCGAGGTGTATATCGAAAAGTACATCGAGCGTCCCCGTCACATCGAGATCCAGATTCTCGGCGACAAGCACGGCAACGTCATCCACCTCGGCGAACGCGATTGCTCGATCCAGCGTCGACATCAGAAGCTGATCGAGGAGAGTCCCTCGCCCGCGGTAACGCCCGAATTGCGTGCGCGCATGGGCGAGGCGGCCATTGCCGCGGCGAAGAGCATCAACTACGAAGGCGCGGGCACGATCGAGTTTCTGCTCGATGCCAGCGGGTATTTCTATTTCATGGAGATGAATACGCGCATCCAGGTCGAGCATCCCGTCACCGAGGAGGTCACGGGCGTCGATCTTATTCGTCAGCAGCTGCGCATTGCAGCCGGCGAACCGATCGATGTCGAGGTGCGTGCACCCAGGGGACACGCGATCGAGTGCCGCATCAATGCAGAGGATCCCGACCATGATTTTCGTCCGTCCCCGGGGGTGATCCAGAGCTGGCATCAACCGAGCGGCTTCGGCGTGCGTGTCGATTCCCATGCGTATCAGGGGTATCGCATTCCCTCGCACTATGATTCGATGATCGCCAAGCTGATCGTCTACGGTGAAACCCGTGAAGAGGCGATCGCACGCATGCGCAGTGCGCTCGACGAATTCGTGATCGAGGGTGTGCACACGACCATCCCGTTTCACCGTCGCGTCATGCGCGACGCCGCCTTCGGGGCCGGCAACTTCGATACGCACTTTCTCGAAACATTCGACTGAGCCGCTCGACGTCTCTTCGTTCCATCCCATACACCCAGGAGCACATCATGACTTTTCCCGAGGATCTCAAGTACACCGATTCGCATGAGTGGGTGCGCGTCGAGGGCGACACCGCCACGATTGGTATCACGGAATTCGCACAAGGGGAACTTGGCGACGTCGTGTTCGTCGACATTCCCGAGCTCAAGGCCGTCGCCGCCGGCGACATTTTCGGTTCGATCGAGGCTGTGAAGACCGTTTCCGATCTTATCGCACCGCTCGCAGGTACCATCACCGAAATCAATCCCGATCTCGAGGGCGCACCGGAGCTCGTCAATCAGGATCCCTACGGCAAGGGCTGGATGGTACGCATGAGCATCGCAGATGCCGCCGGGCTCGGATCGCTGATGGATGCCGCTGCCTATGCGGCCCTGATCGGCAAATAAGATCCCTGCATCCGTTTCCTTCGCGCGCCTTCTTCCACGGGGGCGCGCGTACCATTTCACGTTCGAGTCCGCGACAAGGCGTCCGCACGGTGCGGCGACGTGCACGGCATCCCCACCCACACCACACGAGTTCCCCCATGCAGCATCCCGAGTGGATTTGCATCGTCGATTTTGGATCCCAGTACACGCAATTGATCGCCCGCCGCATCCGCGAACTCGGGGTCTACTGCGAAATCCATCCCTTCCACACGGCGAAACTGGCGATCGACCGGCAGATGCCGAAGAGCATCGTGCTGTCGGGCGGACCGAGCAGCGTCTATGACGAGGACGCCCCGAACATCGATCACGCGTTCTTCGCATATGGCGTGCCGATGCTCGGGATCTGTTATGGACTGCAGCTCATGGCCACGCATCATAGCGGCGCGGTCGATCCAGCCGCCCGCCGGGAGTACGGCAAGGCGGAACTCGTACTCGATGCAGCCGACGATTTGTTCCACGATGTGTCCGATCGCACGGTGGTGTGGATGAGTCACGGGGATGCGCTCAGCCGTCTGCCTCAGGACTTCGAGGTGATCGCGCATTCAGACAACGCACCCATCTGCGCCATCCGCAACGCCCATCGGAAGCTCTTCGGCGTGCAGTTTCATCCCGAGGTCGTCCATTCGGTCGAGGGACGCCAGATCCTTCACAACTTCGTCTACCGCATCAGCGGCTGCACGGGTGGTTGGAATCCTCGCTCCTTCATCGAGCAATCAATCGATGACATCCGATCGAAGGTGGGCACGGGACGTGTCATCTGTGCCCTCAGCGGGGGAGTGGATTCCGCTGTCGCAGCTGTGCTGCTGCACCGTGCGATCGGGGATCAGCTCCAGTGCATTCATATCGACAACGGTCTGATGCGCAAGAACGAAAGCGCAGACGTGGTCGACACCTTCCGAAATCACTTTCACATCCCCCTCGATTTCGTGGATGCGTCGGAACTGTTTCTCACGCGCCTGGCAGGTGTGACCGATCCTGAGAAGAAGCGCAAGATCATCGGGGCAACCTTCATCGATGTCTTCGAACAGGAGGCGCGTGCCTGGCAGGATGCCGAATACCTCGCACAGGGAACGCTCTATCCTGACGTGATCGAGTCGGTGAGCTTCAAGGGTCCTTCTGCGACGATCAAATCGCATCACAATGTCGGCGGACTTCCCGAGAAGATGAATCTCACGCTCGTCGAGCCGTTTCGCGAACTGTTCAAGGATGAAGTGCGTCGCGTGGGCGAGGAGCTCGGCATGCCGGCGCATATCCTCTATCGCCACCCGTTCCCGGGTCCCGGCCTGGGAATCCGTGTGCTCGGAGAGGTGAACCGCGAGCGTTGTGATCTGTTGCGTGATGTCGACGAGATTTTCCTCGACGAAATCCGTACCTCGGGTGAATACGACAATATCTGGCAGGCCTTCGCCGTGCTGCTGCCCATTCAGTCCGTCGGAGTGATGGGCGACAACCGCACCTACGAAATGACCATTGCCCTGCGCGCGGTGACCAGCGTCGATGGGATGACTGCCGACTGGGCACGCATGCCCGCAGACGTGCTCGCACGCTGCTCGAACCGCATCATCAATGAAGTGCGTGGCGTCAATCGCGTCGTGTACGACATCAGTTCCAAGCCTCCGGCAACCATCGAGTGGGAGTGAGGAGAGCGTGAACGAACACCTTATCGCACAACTGCTTGAGCAGACGGCCTACGATGCGTCGCATGAGCGTTGGCTGCATGCCTCCCAATCGTTGCTGCGCATTCTGCACGAGCATCCGGACCGCATCGACCTCTCGCTGCGTCTGGCAGACGTCTATCTCCGCATGGGAAATCTCGATGCAGCGGAACGCACGATGCTAGTCGCTCTGGGCAGGGATCCGGGCAACGTCGATGTGCTGTATGCCCTCGGCCGCATGTTCTACGCCGGCGAACGCTTCGACGACGCCCTGCGATATCTTGAGCAGCTGCTCCCGTACCACATTCCGCAGGCGCATTTCACTACAGGACTGATCCACTTCAAACGCGGCAATCTTGCTGCCGCCGAGCGCCATTTCCGTCGAACAATCGAACTCGAGGCCGATCATCCTCGCGGACATGAGATGCTCGGACGCACACTCATTGCAGCCCGCAGCTTCGAAGCAGCACGCACGGTGCTCATGGTGGCCGTCACGCTGCCCGGGGAAGACGGCACGGCATGGACTCTTCTCGGTAGTTCCTGTGCACTGCTGGGTCGCTGGGACGAAAGCATCGCCGCCTTCAACAAGGCCGTGCAACTGCGTCCCAACGATGCCTCGCTCATGGGCGAATTTGCACAGGCAATGATACGAGGCGGCCGGCTGAGTGAGGCCGAAGACATGCTGCGTCGTGCGGGTGCTGTCGATGCCGGCGCGCCACACGTGCTGCTCGGTTGGGGGATGCTCATGATTGAAAAAGCCGACCGGACGCGCGCCACATCCTATTTCGATCGCGTGCTCACCATTGATCCTACCAACGAAGCCGCCCTGCAGTACAGAAGTCTGCTAACCACGCACAACCAGCCCGCCTGAGGTCTGCGCAGCCCGATCGTGATGTCTTTTGATTGGGATGGGATGGGAATTTCATCGTGCAAGAGGGATACTTGTGTTGCGCGCGAGGCGCCGTACGACCGACCTCGCGCATCACCAACACCCCCATCGGAAGTTGTGACACCGACATGCACACACTCATACGACACTGGCCGGAAGGGGATCGACCGCGCGAAAAACTTCTTTCGCGCGGCGCAGAGTCCCTCAGCGATACCGAACTGCTCGCCGTGCTGATCAACAGCGGAAGTGCGGGACGCAGTGCGGTGGACGTCGCCCGCGCACTGCTGCACGCCTATGGCAATGTCCGTGCGCTCGCACGGCGGCCCGTCAGCGAACTGCAACGCGAGCGGGGAATCGGTCCCGCACGCGCCGTTACGATTCACGCAGCCTTCGAACTGGGTCGTCGCAGCGCGATGGTTGCAGACGCATCACGCGAACTCATCATCAGTTCACCAGAAGACGTCGCACGTCAGTACATTCCGCGTCTACGGGATCTGAACACGGAGCGTTTTCTCGCGTTGCTCCTCAACAATGCCGGACACGTGCTGCGAGAATGCGAGATCAGCCGCGGTACGGTCGACGCTTCCGTCGCCACACCACGGGAAGTGTTCCATGCGGCGGTGCTGGAACTCGCGTCGTCGGTGATCCTGATCCACAATCACCCGAGCGGTGTCCGTGATGCGAGTCCCGAAGACCATGCACTGACACGCATGATGATCGCTGCGGGCCGCACGATGGGCATTCCCGTACAGGATCACATCATCATCTGCGGGAATTCATTCGTGAGCTTCGTCACGGAGGGGTGGATGTGACTCAGCGCCGGTGGCGGCGTGCTCTGAGTGCTGCGAGCCGCTCACCGATTGCCTGCTCGCGTCCGATGTCGGTGGGGGTGTAGTAGATCCGTTCGCCAAGCTCCTTCGGCAGGTAGTCCTGTTCGATGAAGTGCCCTGGAAAGTCATGGGGATACTTGTAGCCGCGACCATACCCCGACTGTTTCATGAACGAGGTCGGCGCATTGCGCAAATGCAGGGGAACGGCGTGCGGTGGGTGTTTCTCGACATCACGCAGCGCGGCAGCAATGGCAAGGTAGGATGCGTTGCTCTTCGGTGCACAGGCGAGATACGTGGTGACCTGTGCCAGTACGATGCGTGCCTCGGGCATGCCGATCGCGTGTACAGCCTGATACCCGGCATTGGCGAGGAGCAAGGCGTTTGGCTCCGCGTTCCCGATGTCTTCAGATGCGAGGACGATCAGTCGACGCGCAATGAACAGAGGATCTTCACCTCCGTTGAGCATGCGCGCCATCCAGTACAGCGCTGCATCGGGATCGCTGCCGCGCACGGACTTGATGAAGGCGGAGATGATGTTGTAATGCTCCTCACCACCCTTGTCGTACATGGCGAAGGAGCGCTGAAAGGCCTCCTCCATGACCTGCCGGGTGATCACCACATGTGTCGGATCTTCTGACAACATGCAGCACATCTCAAAACCGTTCAGCAGTGCGCGCGCATCGCCACCGCTGAACACGATGAGGGCATCACGATCTTCGAATGTGATGTCGAGTTGACGAATGCGCGGATCGTTGTCCATCGCACGCTGGAGCAGCTGATCGAGATCTTCCGTTGTGAGCGGCTCCAGCGTGAACGTGCGCGCACGCGAGCGCAACGGCGGGATCACCTCGAAGGAGGGATTCTCGGTCGTGGCTCCAATGAGGATGATGACGCCCTCTTCGACGGCTTGAAGCAGTGCGTCCTGTTGCGCCTTGTTGAAGCGGTGAATTTCGTCGACGAAGAGCACGGTTTCTGCGCTATCCGTCTGCAACCGATGCGATCGTGCCTGATCGATGGCTGCTCGCACGTCCTTCACGCCGGATGAGACGGCGCTGATCTGAATGAGCGTCGCGTGTGCTCCCTCTGCGACCAATCGTGCGAGTGTTGTTTTGCCTGATCCCGGGGGACCCCAGAGAATGCAGCTGACGAGGTGTCCCCGTTCGATCATCCGCATGAAAGGGCGTCCCGCCCCGATCAGATGGCGCTGTCCGACGATATCAGCCAGCACCCGAGGGCGCATGCGCTCGGCAAGCGGCGTGCTGACAGTGGACATCGGGGGTGGAGTCAGTTCTCGCGGGGTTTGCGGGTCGCGGGATTCCGGTCGGTACGCTGCTTAGCTGGTCGCAGTGATGGCTGCACCCGATAGGTACGAACGGAATCCTTTTTCGACGTATCCAGGGTTGCCTCATCATCGACAACGCCACGGAGGACGGGAATGTCGAGGGCCTCGTCGCTTTTCTCGCCGGAGATGCGCGAGGGGGTGCCGCCGACCCGTGAATCCGGAGCAGGTGCAGCCTTGGAGCGCTCCGAGGCGGGTGCGGATTGCTCTGTGCTGCGCTGGGCGCGTCGTTCCGCCGCCTGCTGCTCACGAAGCTTCCGCTCTTGTTCGCTGGCAGGGGAGAGTGGATCCGACTTGGGCCGTGAGGGTTCCGGTGACTGCAATCCCTCTTCCACCCGCTCGACAGGGATGGGCACAGACTCGATCTGTTTCGGCAGATCGCGCGTTTCGTAGACATACAAGGTGAAGGCCAGTACCGCCATGCCGGCCACTGGACCGTAGGCGAGTGCGGGCACGCGCAGGAATCCCAGATTGATGACCGGGAGTCTCTGCCACCAGGAGAGGCGGGGAACGGAGGCCGCGGCGAGACGCTGCTTGAGCTGGTACTCGAAGTCGAGTGGTGCGTCGATCTTCGGCATCGCCCGCAGATCACGCAACAACGGCACGAATGCCTCGTCGGGATCCACTACGGGATCAGTCGTATTGCTGCGTTGGTCTGACATGGGTGGGTGTGCCAATTAATCATAGATGTCGCGGAGAAGTTTCTGGAGCATCGCACGACCGCGGTTGATGCGGCTCTTGACGGTGCCAATCGGTTTCTGGATGATCTCTGCTATGTCTTCGTACGAAAGGTCCTGAATGTCTCTGAGAATGACAGCTTCACGGAATTCTTCCTGCAGTGTTAGCAGTGCCGCCTCGATTCGTTGATGCTTGAGTGCTCCGTCGACAACGCGATCCGGTTGAGGTTCGCCATCCTCGAGTTGCATGTCCACTTCTTCATCATCCCCGACAGACTGCGTGATGGAGACACCACGACGCTTGTAGGGCTTTCTCAATTCGCTCTTCGCAAGATTGCCGGCGATGGTGTAAATCCAGGTCGAGAACCGTGCGATGGTCTTGTACTGGTGTTTCTTCTCAAAGAGTCGGACGAAAGTCTCCTGCAATACGTCCGCTGATTCGTCCACATCTCCGAGATAACGGAAGATGTAGTTCATCAGGGGATTCTTGTATCGCTTGACGAGTACGTCGAACGCAGAGCTGTCGTCCTGCTGAAACCTGAGGATCAGCTCTTCGTCTGTAAGACGATCCAGTTCCTCATGGGTCAGTCGTTCCGGTACATTCATGATTTGTACGCGACCAAGGGCGAGATGTTCCTGAGTTCCGGCATGGAGTGATGAAGGGTATCAGTTCAAGATGCGGATGTCAACTGGTGAATGAGCCGTGCGACGACGGTTCGCTGATCGGTGGGTCGTGACTTGAGCTCGACATCCGCCTCGAGAAGGACTTGAAAGCACCCCTCAAAATACCTCGGTCGCGGTAATTTCTCCAGATATTTCCTGAGAAGATTATAGCGCCACATGCTTCCAGCGCCGACCTGTCGTGCCTCGATCTCGGTCACGCGCGCACGGGCACGTTGCAGCGCGTCAATCTGCCAGAGCGTTGCACAATCGCGCGCGAGTGCGGCCACGAGTACGGTGGCATGCGTTTCCTCCAGCAGCCGGAAGGCGATCTCGGTGGCTTCCGTCCGGCGCTGCTCGAAAACCTTCGCGGTCAGTTCGTAGATGTTGAATTGTCGCGAGATGCCGAGGTGGAGATAGATGTGGTCAATGGTGATGATCGCTTCCTCGGGAATGGCGGATGCGAGCTTCTCGAGGTCGGTTGCGATCTCCCGCGTCGCCCCGTTCTTGACCGAAATCAGCAGCGGAAGCGCCTCCTCGCTGAACTGCTTGCCGTGTCGCGCAGCCTCTGCGGTGATCCACTGTGCGAGCGCGGATTCCCTGAGCGGGGCAAACTCGACGACGCAGTCCGCACCCCAGGCATTCGTCGATGCCTGCAGATATTCCAGACCGGAGGGTCCTTTTTTCTTCGCAGGTTTTCTGCGCTTCTTCGCATCCCCACCCGATGCAGCGACGAGCACCAGGACGGTGTCGCGCGAAGGTCCGCGAAGATAGCTGTTGAGTGTCTCGTCGTCGAGCACCTTGTCTGCATCCCGCACGACCACAACACGCCGGTCGGCCATGAAGGGAAACTCGTTCGCGGCAGCGACGATCGTGGCCGGCTTCTGTTCACCCGCCCAGAGGACGTGATGGTTGAAGGAGCGCTCTCCCATGCCGAGTGCCGCATCCACGAGCGCACGCAGCGATCGGTCGAGCAGGAAGTCCTCCTCGCCGTGAAAGTAGTAGACGGGAAGGAGCTTCTGGCTGCGGATCTGCTTGTCGAGTTCCAGTGGTGTCATTGCCGCGTTCCATTCTGCGTGCAGATCGTGATGCGCGTGATCATGATGTCGTTGCGGGGACGGCCACCGCGCGCACCATCCGAAGCCACGACATCGGCGCTTCCGATGCGGTCGATCGTTTCCATCCCGCGGCTCACCCGGCCGAAGACCGTGTACACGGGCGGCAATCCTGCATCCCTCACACACACGAAGAGGATGCTGGTATTCGAATCGCGGGCCGGTCCGTGGGCCATTGCCACCGAACCGCGCCGATACGATGGTTGCCCGCTCGTGCCGAGCTCATCGGGAAACGTGCGCCCATACATGCTCTCGCCCCCTCCACCCGTTCCCGTGGGATCTCCGAAAAAGACGAGGCTGTCGGTGAGCACGTGAAAGATGGGGTTCCCGGTATAATACCCGCGTTGCGCCAGTCGCAGGAAATTCTCGACGGTACGCGGTGAAGCTGAACGGTCGAGCGTGATGTCGAACGAGCCCAGAGTTGTCTCGACGGTTGCGATCTCCCGCATGGTCGTCGATCCCTTCGCCTGTAGGGTGGGGGATGTCTGTGCATGGAGGAGGCGCGGGATGGAAAACACCGTCTGCAGCAGCATCCCGAGCAGCAGCACGCTGAAAGGCGCGGCACGCCGCCCCACCGTGAGGAAGCCCTCTGTCATGGTGCGATCATGCCCGTGGCGAGCAACACGATCAATGCGATACCGAGCACGATCCGGTACCCGATGAACACACCTGTCCCATGCCGGCGAAGGAACGAAAGCAGAAGGGCAATGGATGCGTACCCGACCAGACCCGCCACGACAGTGGCGATCAGCAGTCCTAACCCGAAACTGCCCGCCAGATCCGCGCGCAGCTTGTAGAGCTGGTAAAGGCCGCTGAGGGCGACGGCTGGAATGCTCAACAGAAAGGAGAATGATGCGGCTGCTTCACGCGAGAGGTTCAGGAACATGCCCATGGTCATCGTCGAACCACTGCGCGAGGCTCCCGGCACAAGGGCCACCGCCTGCGCAAGGCCGATGAGCATGACGTCACGCAGACGAAGCTCACGCATCCCACGATCAAACCGCGAGACCTTCTCGGCGAGCCAGAGCAGCAATGCGAGTACGATGAGGCTGCCCGCGATGACCCAGAGGGAACGGAAGTTTGTTTCGATCGCGGTCTTCAGCACGAGTCCTGCAAGCACGATGGGTATCGTGCCGAACAGAATCCACCACGCCATGCGGCTCTCCTGCGATTCGAAGGGCGAGCGGTGCACGATGCTGCGTGTGAACCCCCTGCTCAGATCGAGGATCTCGCGCCTGTAGTAGATGAGGACGGCGACAAGCGTACCGATCTGCGTGACAGCCGTGAACGGAGCACCGGGATCCTCCCATCCGACGAGGGCGGGGAGCACCCGGAGATGCGCGGTGCTGCTGATCGGCAGAAACTCGCTCAGGCCCTGGACGATGCCGAGGACGATGCTCTCGAACAGGCTCACGCAGCAGCTCCGTTCAATGTGCGATTACAGCGTGAGCGGTGACTTCTCCGCGAGTGCATCGACGATGCGGAACGTGGCTCGTGTTGTCGCGATCATGCTGTCGAAGGAGATGACTTCCGATTGGTGCCTGCGAATGGCATCCATGAATGCGATGACTTCGTTGCGGTGCCCCTTGTCGCCCGAGCTCTTCCTCGTCGTTTTCTTTCCACCCCGATACAGATCCAAGGTCATGAAGTTGTCCATGATCGCGGTGCTGAGTCCTGCAGACATGGTGATGCGTTCCTTTGCCACGCTGGTGTCGCCATTGGCGACGTAGGTGATCACACCCACGGAACCATCGGACATGCGCATGGTAATGGCCACATTGTCATGTGTGGCGACGGCACTGTTGTCTGTGGCGATGTTTTCTGCGTGGATGCGCACGGGTGTGGCGCCCCCGGTCAGGAACTGGATGGTGTCGATGAAGTGGCAGACCTCGCCGACAATGCGGCCGCCACCGTCGATGGGGTCGTGCGTCCAGTGATCGGCGGGCAGGAAGCCGGCGTTGACGTAGTAATGGATGATAGCGGGTTCGCGGGTGCTGGCGAAGAATTCACGCATCTGAGTGACGAGAGGGGCGAAGCGCCGATTGAAACCGACCATGAAGGTCAGCCTGCCGTTTTGCCGACGGGCTTCGGAAAGCAAGGTCTCGAGGTCCTGCAGGTCGTTTTCATCGAGGGCCATGGGCTTCTCGACGAAGACGTGCTGACCGTTGCGCAATGCCTGTGCGCTGAGCGCAGCGTGGTCGCCGTGCCGCGTGGCAATGAAGACGGTGCCGATTGTGTCGCTTGAAAAAATGTCGTCGGGTGAGGTCGTGCATGCAGCGAATCCGAACTTGTTGCGCATGTCGTTCGCTGTCAGTCCCGTGCGGTTGCACACGGTGGCGAGCGTTACATCGTCCATGCCCTTGAGATGCGGGAGCAGGTATCCGCTTGCGAACGACCCTGCGCCGATGAACCCAACGGTCAGGGAACTGCGTTTCGGAGAGATCCTGATTGCCGGCTCGGCACTTCGATCGTTGCGGGTGGTAGTGCTTGCCAGCTCCTCTGGAGCGAGATCGTCATAGGTGAGGAGGATTCCGACATAGGGCTCCGTTTTTTCGCCCTCGATGAGCGCATAGGCGGCAAGCGCATCGTCGATGTGGAAGCGGTGCGTTGTCAGAATTGCAGTGTCGATGCGGTCGTCGGCGAGCAGGTCGAGGTAGGCCTGCATGTTCCGGTTTTCGGTCCACCGCACATATCCGATCGGGTAATCGAGACCCTTGAGTTCATAGTCGGTATTGTAGCGGCCGGGACCATACGAGCGCGACATGCGAATGTCGATTTCCTTCATGTAGTAGGGGCCGCGGGGGATGTCCATCGGAGCCGCACCGACCATGACGACGCGCCCTCGCTCACGGGTGACCACTCCGGCGAGTTCGATCGGATCATTCTGTTTCGTGCCTGCGGTGATGATCGTCGCGTCGGCGCCATGCCCGCGTGTCATCGAACCGACAATGCTCGCAACCGGATCGCCATGCCTGTGCAACGAAGCATCCGCGCCGCTGCGCAATGCGAGTGCGATCACGTCGGGATCCAGGTCCACACCGATCACGCGGCATCCCGCCGCCTTGAGGATCTGGACGGTGAACTGTCCGAGCAAGCCGAGTCCGATCACGACGACGGTTTCGCCGAGGGTGACTTCCGCCTGCCGGACGCCCTGCATCGCGATGGCGGCAATGGTCGTATATGCGGCTGCCTCCATCGACACCCCGTCGGGGATGGGAACCACCAGATTCCGGGGCGCGACGACAAGATCGCTGTGAACGGCAAATTCGGCGCCCGCGCAAGCGACCCGGTCACCGACCTCTATGTCTTGGATTGAGGGATCCACCGCCACGACGACACCGGCACAACTGTACCCGAGCGCAGCCGATGTGTCGAGCTTCGACATGATGCGCTTCCAGGTGGTGTACAATCCGGTTCGACGGGCTTCGTCGATCACTTTGCGCATTTCGTCGGGCTGGCTGCGCGCGCGCTGCAGCAATGACGACTTTCTGGAATCAATGGAAGTTTTCTCCGTGCCGGCACTGATGACGGAAAAGTAATTTTTAACGACAATCATGCCGGGACGGGGAGCGGGCGGGGGAACGCTGACGACCTCGAGGTCGCCTGTGCGTTTGTTCTGAGCGATCTGTTTCACAGGGCCGAATCTACGGAAATCGGCTCACTTATCCCACTGGAGCAGAGTGGGCGCAGGAGGGCAGGAAGCGAAGAAGCACAGGGGGTGGAGGAAGGCACTGCACTAACGCCGCGGCCGGCTGCGTGCCTGCTGCATCATGTCGCGCAATTCCTTGCGGAAGCCGTCTTCGAACACGATCAGTTTTGCGATCTGCTGCGCAGAGAGGATGTCCTTCAGCGATGCGAGATACTCCTGCCTGCGTGCAAGCATCTCCTTTCCGATGGTAGTCAGCCGATCAACCTCGACGAGAATGTCACCGTCGCTTCCGCCGTCGGCCAGCGTCGACAAGCGCTCGATGACTGCACTGCGCTGCGTGTTCAGCTGTCGTTCCGCATTCTGAAGATCCTTTTCCCTGGCAAACAGCCGAACCGACTGTTCCTCATTCAGCTCCAGCGCATCGATCATCTTGATGCGGCGTAGTTCCTCGATGCGCTTGCGACCACGTCCTTGTGGCATGTCATCCGGCTGCGCGAATGCAGGGAGGTTCCAGACCAAAGTCAACAGGAGCAGGGCGGGGAGGAGAGGGAGGCGTTTCATGTGGGTCCTCGTTACAATTCGTTGGTCCATTGTGCATCCTGATACGTCACGGTCTGTTCGTCGAAGCTGCTGAGCATGTCGTGCTGGTCGAGATACTCCGTGCCCGCAGCCAGCACCTCCGATGCGGAGAGGCCGGCGAACACCTCGCGTGAGAAGGTGCCCTCGAGCACAGTGCTGTCGAGCGAAATCACTAGGTGATCAAGATCGAGGACCGTTGGTTGCGCATCGAGCAACATGGTTTGCTCGAGTTCATCGAGCTGTGGCTGGTCGAGCACGGCGACCGCCCTCTGCAGTTCCCGCCTCAAGGAGTGGTCGGGGGAAAACAGGTCCGGAGTGCGGAACCCGAAGATCATACCAGCAGCCACGACGGCGACAGTCAGTCCGAGCCGTACCCCCCGCTGCGGAAACCAGTGGAAGAGCTGCCACCGCAATGCGTACACCCGTCGTATGGTTCGCTTCTCCTGTTGCTGCGCGTCGATTCGTGCGTTGATCCCGGCTAGCAGGATGGCGGAAAGTTCGGGCGAGAGTGGGGGACGTTCGGAGGGGAGCGCAGCGAACAGCGTGCGCAGCCGTTGGGCTTCGCGGGCGCACGTGGCGCACTGGCCGATATGGTCGTGTACCTCGTTGGCGATGGACACGTCGAGTGTGCCGACTACATGGTCGGCCAGCACACGTGTGATGTCATTGCAAGGCATCTCTGACACTCGCTTCGATTTTTCGTACTGCATGAAAGTAGTTTGCCTTCAAACCGCCAACACTTCGGTGGAGGATGGCAGCGATTTCTTCATACGGGAGTTCTTCAAAGTAGCGCAGCACAAACACGGCGCGCTGCTTGTCTGGAAGCCGAGCCACGGCTTGTTCGATGATGCTGCGTACTTCCGACTGCTCAAGTTCTGCGAGGGGATCTGCATCACTGCTTGCGTGGTCGTCGTGCTCATCGTCGAGTCGCAGCAGATTCCGGATTTTCGCAGCCCGAATCCTGTTGAGGCTGAGATTCGTCGCAATCCGATAGAGCCACGTGTAGGGCTTGGCGTCGCCACGAAAGTCCTCCAGCGAGTTCCATGCCTTCACAAAAGCATCTTGCGTGACGTCCAGTGCGTCGTCGTGGTCGCCGAGCAGTCGGCGTGCAACCCAGTACACCTTTTCATGGTGTCGTCGTACAAGTTCATTGAATGCACTCCTGTCGCCTCGTCGGCTCGATGCCACGAGATCGATATCACGTGCGTCGGTCATTTGTGGCATGTCATCCGGGTCTCTTCCAGTCTGACACAGGCGAGCGCCGAGAGTTTAATGCTCGCGTGTACAAGGTGCCGCATCATTCATGCATCGAGTTGCTGACCGTATCGGAGCCATGAAAAAGTTGCATTTATCTTTGAAAATCGGAATTCGTGGGATAAATTGGAACTGCAAACTGTGCACTCTTGCCCACACGACTCCCGACATTCACCTTGTCTTCCCATTCAGTGATGGATGCGGACGACCGTAATCGCATGAATAGGCGCGGTGTGCATCGATGTCCCGTACACAAGTCACCATCCATGCCATGACGGACGTTTCCCAGGCTGATCTCAACCTCCTGCTCGAAGAGCGGACGGCGGAAATCACCGAACTGTACCGCTTCTATGAGGCGATCGTCGATAGTTCTACGGAAACGTTCATTATCGCGGTCAGTGGCAGCGGGTACGTGCTCAGCTTCAACGAGGGTGCGCGTCAATTGTTCGGGTATACAGGGCAGGACATCGTCGGCCGCATGCGCGCTTCAGACCTGATCAGCGAACGTGAGGACAGGCAGGCACGTTGGAGCGCCATGGAGGAACGTGCCAAGCACGAGGGAAAGAGCCGCGATGTTGTTCCGTTGCAGCGCAGCGACGGTTCGGTGTTTCCTGCGTTGGTGGACCTGACCTTGTTGCTCAACTCGGAACACCAGGCACTGGGAACGCTCTTTGTCGGGCGCGACATGACAGATGCATTCGAGACGCAACGCGCGCTCGAAGAGCGTACTGCACAATTGGAGTTCCTCAACACCCTGTCACTCGAGATTGGACAGACCCTCGAAGTCGAACAGATCGCCCGACTGGCTCTCAAGCGACTTGTGGAACGCTTCGATGCCACGGAAGGTGCGTTCTTTCTCAGGAATGCTGAAACACAGGAACTCGGCGCGCTCATCAGCGAGCCGAAAATTGCACGGCTTTCGCGCATGGCATTGTTGACTCCCACGGTCGAAGACACCATGCTGATCGAAGATGGCGAGGTGCTTATCCGGGAGGTAACTCTCCTGCACCCAGAGGAACATGGTCCGTCGCATCGACTGCTTCTCCCACTGCTTCCCAAGGCTTCGTTCCTTGGGGTCTTCGTGCTGCTCCTTCGAAGACAGCCGCAGAGAGATGATGAATTGCTCAACTTCCTCTCGACCATTGCGACGTCGATCGGCGGTGCGATGGAAAACGCCATACTCTATGAGGAATCCCTCGCAAAATCTGTCGAAATCCGCAAGCAGAACAAGGAACTCGACGAATTCGCCTATGTTGTATCGCATGATTTGAAGGAGCCGCTCGCGGGAATCTATTTCATCAGCAATCTGATTACCGACGAGTACTTCGACAAGATGGACGACACGGGCAAGACCTACATCAGCTCACTCATCGACTTTTCGAAGCGACTTGGCTCGCTGATCGACGCACTGCTCGATCTCTCTCGCATCGGCCGCATCAATCAGCCCGCCGAGCCGGTGGATATCAGCGAGGTCATGCATGATGTGCGGCAGAATCTGTCGTATCGCATGTCGAGCCGGGACATCAGGCTTGTCGTTCAGCCGGACATCCCACTCGTGTTCGGCGACAAGACACGCATCGAGCAGGTGTTTTTCAACCTCATCGGCAATGCATTCAAATTCAACGACAAGCCGATGGTTCGCGTTGATGTTACAGCGATTCCTGCGGACAATGACAAGATCCACTTCATGGTCCGCGATAACGGTATCGGCATCGAACCGGTTTACTTCGACAAGATCTTCAAGATCTTCGAGCGATTGAATCCGCGTGAGGAGTACGAAGGGACCGGAGCGGGACTGACCATTGTCAAGAAGATCATCGAGCATCACGGTGGCGAGATCTGGCTTGAATCCGAATTGGACGTCGGTACGACGTTCCACTTCACACTCCCGAAAGTAAACGACTTATCAAATCAATGACGGCCATGGTTTCCGACACACAACAGAAGTCCGGTGCGAGCATTCTCGTCGTCGACGACGAGAAACTGTTTCGAGATGTGCTGACGGCAAAGCTGATCGAAAACGGGTATATCACCGACAATGCCATCAATGGCATCGAGGCGATCAACAAGATTCAGCGACAGCAGTACGATGTGATTCTGCTCGACATCAAGATGCCGCGTGTCAATGGGATCGAAGTGCTCAAGCACATCAACGAGAACACGTTGAATTCCGAAGTGATCATGTTGACGACCTTCACCGATGTGCGCACTGCGGTCGAGACCGTCAAACTCGGTGCGTATGATTACATCACCAAACCGTACAATCTATCGGAACTCCTGCAGACAATCGAACGCGCGCTCGAACATCGCAAGCTCAAACTCGAGAATGTCATCCTCAAGTCGGAACTCGAACGCAAGCAGCAGGTGCGCAATGTGATCGGGGAAAGCCCCGCGTTCAAGTCGGTGCTGGAAATGGTGTACAAGGTCGCTCCGTCAGACAGCAACGTTCTGATCGGGGGACCCAGCGGCTCCGGCAAGGAAGTCATCGCGAACATGCTTTTCAAGTTGTCGAGTCGCAAGGACAAGCCGTTTGTTGCATTGGACTGTGCGTCCCTGCCCGAGAATCTGCTGGAGAGCGAACTCTTTGGTCATGAACGTGGTGCGTTCACGGATGCCATGGTCCTCAAGCACGGTCTCGTCGAAGTCGCGAACAACGGGACCCTGTTCCTCGATGAAATCGGGGAAATCAGCATGAACATTCAGCCGAAACTCCTGCGCTTTCTGCAGTCAGGCGAGTTCCGACGCATAGGCGGTACGCAGACAATGAAGTCCAACGTCCGTGTCATTGCCGCCACGAACCGCAACCTGAAGGAAGCGGTGAAGGCGGGCATGTTCCGTGAGGACCTTCTCTTTCGTTTGAACGTTATCTCGATTGCATTGCCCACTCTCGCCGAGCGCCGCGAAGACATCCCAGCACTTGTCGAGTACTTTTTGCAGATGAAGGCGCGAGGCAAGGAGATCCGCAAGGTGAGCGATGCTGCCATGCAAAAGATGCAGCAGTATTATTGGCCCGGAAACGTTCGCGAGCTCGAAAATGTTATCGAACGAGCAATCATTCTTGGGTCCGGCGATGTGATCGATCTTGCAGACATCATGCTCGATTATGCCGGCACAACCGAGGGTGACACGCGCCTGCAGAGCGAACTGGCCAGCATGTCGCTCAGTGACATCGAAAAGATCCACATCGAACGCGTGCTCAAAGAGCAGGACTACAACAAGAAGAAAAGTGCGGAGGTCTTGGGTATCAGCCTCCGAACGCTCTACACGAAAATCTACGATTACCAGATTCCGATCCCGAACAGCAGAAGCGGCGCGCAATCCTCGAAGGAGAGTTGACCCGTCATCCTGCATCGGGTTCGCTCATCCTTCAATCGCATGCCCACGCACTCACGACTCCTCGTAACATCGGCGCTTCCCTACGCGAACGGCGCCATTCATTTCGGTCATCTGGCTGGAGCCTATCTTCCGGCCGATATCTATGTGCGTGCCCAGAGACTCCGCGGACGCGATGTCGTCTACATCTGTGGTTCAGATGAGCATGGCGTCAGCATTCTGATTTCAGCAGGGAAGGAGGGCGTTGCTCCACAGGATATCATCGATCGCTACCATGCACTCAACAAGGCTGCGTTCGATGGTGTGGGGATCAGTTTCGACAATTATTCGCGCACGTCTCTGCCTGTTCATCATGAGACTGCGCGGGAGTGGTTTCTCGAATTTCACACGCGCGGATTGTTGCGCAGCCGCACCGAGCAACAGCTCTTCGACGAGAAGGCAGGGATGTTTCTCCCTGACCGTTTCGTCATGGGCACATGTCCCCATTGCGGGTTCGAACGCGCCTATGGTGATCAATGCGAGAATTGCAGCAAGTATTATGAGCAGACAGAGCTTGTCAATCCCCGCAGCCTGCTGACTGGTGAGATCCCCGTCGTGCGGGAGGCAGTGCATTGGTATTTCCCGCTTGGTGATTTCCAGCAACAACTCGAGGAGTACGTTGCCTCGCATGATGGTGTCTGGAAGGACAATGTGCTGCAGCAGGTCAGGAGCTGGCTCAAGGCTGGTCTCAGTGATCGCCCGATCACACGCGACATGGACTGGGGAGTCCGTGTGCCCGTCGACGAAGCGGAGAAAAAGGTCCTCTATGTCTGGTTCGAAGCCGTGCTCGGGTACATTTCCTCGACGAAGGAATGGGCAGCGCAACGCGGAACGCCGGATGCGTGGAAACTCTACTGGTGTGATCCCGACACCGAATACATTGCCTTCATCGGCAAGGACAATATCGTCTTTCATTGTCTGATGTTTCCGGCAATGCTCATGGCAATGGGCGGCCATGTATTACCAGCAAATGTTCCTGCGAATGAATTCCTCAACCTCGAAGGGCGCAAGTTCTCGAAGAGCCAGAACTGGTCCATCGAAATCCAGGACTTCCTCGAACGGTATCCGCCGGATCCGCTGCGCTACACGCTCGCGATGAGCATGCCCGAGCTGCGTGACAGCGACTTTTACTGGAGGGAATTCCAGGCGCGCAACAACAATGAGCTTGCGGACATTCTCGGCAACTTCATCAACCGCACGATGCAGTTTGCACAGCGTACCTTCGGAGGTGTGGTTCCATCTGCCGGCACCTTGCTCGATCGCGATATGGCCTTCCTCGAGGAGTTCCATCGTACGGCAGACACGGTTGCCGAACTCTACGATCGCTTCCGCTTCAAGGATGGTGTGCAGGCCACGATGAGCCTTGCACGGGCGTGCAACAAATACTTCAACGATGAAGAACCTTGGAAGACGGCGAAGACGGATTCCGCTCGATGTGCCGCAACGATTCACTGTTGCCTGCAAGCCTGCCACGCGCTTTCGGTATTGATCCATCCCATACTGCCCTTCACGAGTGCGACGCTCCGTGACATGCTCGCAGTCGCGGCCGATGCACCGTTCACCTGGGATGCGGCGTGGAACTGGCGCTTGCCCGAGGGACATGTCCTCGGTGAACCACGCCTGTTGTTTCGAAAAATTGACGATGCGGAGATTGCCACTGAAATTGCGAAGCTCGGTCTGAAGGAGGAATCCGAAGCGACGGTGCGCGAATACGCTCCACCCAAAGAGCAGATTGATATCGAGCAGTTCGGTGCCCTCGATCTGCGGGTGGCGCGTATCACGGAAGCCGAACGCGTCCCGAAATCGGAGAAGCTGATCCGTCTGCAGGTGGATCTGGGCTTCGAACAGCGGCAGGTCGTGGCCGGCATCGGCAAGGCCTACACTCCCGAGGATCTGGTCGGCCGTTCAGTGATCGTTGTGGCGAATCTCAGACCAGTCAAGCTCATGGGTGTTGAGTCGCAGGGGATGGTGCTGGCTGCGACGAATGATGACGGCGTGCCGATTCTGTTGACCCCATCAGCCGAGGTGCATCCCGGTGCAGGCGTCAAGTAACATCGGAAGCCTTCGCGCCGCGTCGTTCCTGAGAACGCTGTGTGTCTTTGCATGCGCCATGGTGGCCATGTCCGGGGCAGGATGTGATCATGGTCTCGATCCCATCAGGGATGTGTCCGTGCAGCCGGGATTGAGCGGACGTGTCACGGTGCGCTCCGCATTTCCGCCGCCCGACAGTTTGAAGGATCTTCGCATCGTGTTGTTTCGCAACTATCCTCCCATTGGCATTCTCGAGGAGTTCCTTGCCGGGGCCTTGCGATTCTCCGACCCGCTTCCGATGGATGCAGCTTCGTTCGAATGGCAAATACGCGCCGACGATCTGAACGGCGTGTATCCCTATGTGGTCGTCGCGTGGCAGTTCGGACCCGATCCCTTCTCAAACTGGAGGGTGGCAGGTGTCTATGCACCGTCAGGCGATCCGACGAGGCCGCAAGCTGTAGATCTGGGAGGCGGACGCTTCCTTCAGGGCATCGACATCGCGGTCGACTTTGTGAATCTGCCTCCTCAACCGTTTTGAAGTCTGATTGGAGACGCTGACCCTTTTTCGTACCTTCCGCTCCGAAACCATTTCGACCTTCAGCAAGGCGACGTGCATATGAAAGCCGTGATCATGGCGGGAGGGTTTGGAACCCGCCTCAGACCGCTCACCTGTAACATCCCAAAGCCCATGGTGCCAATGGTGAATCGGCCCATGATGCAGCATATCGTGGACCTGCTCACCGCGCACGGGTTCAGCGATATCGTCTCGCTCCTCTACTATCATCCTGCGGCGATCCGCAACTATTTCGGTGATGGAAGTTCGCAGGGCATTCGCATGCAATACATGCAGGCTGAAGCAGATTTCGGAACAGCAGGCAGCGTACGGAATGCTTGGGAGAAGATCGGAGACGAGCGCTTCCTGATCATCAGCGGCGATGTGTTGACCGATTTCGATCTGACCGCTGCGATGGCCTTTCACACCGAGAAAAAAGCCGACGCGACGCTCGTGCTCACACGGGTCGCCAATCCCCTGCAGTTTGGTGTCGTCATCACGGACGACGATGGCAACATCACACGCTTTCTCGAAAAGCCGTCGTGGGGTGAAGTGTTCAGTGACACGATCAACACAGGGATCTACATCATCGAGAATCATGTTCTGCAGATCATTCCGTACAAACAGGACTACGATTTCAGCAAGAACCTTTTTCCTGCAATGATGCAGGAGGGAATGAAGCTCTGCGGCTATATCGCCGAGGGGTACTGGCGTGACGTGGGAAACCTGAACGAATATCAGGACGCGTCGATGGATTGTCTTGCCGGGCGCGTGAACGTGATCCTGCCCGGAACAATGGTGCCGCAGTATGCGGAACGCAATGTGCGACTGCATGCGGGGGAGGGGAGCATGCTTCCCGAGATGGGCGATGGTCTCAAAGGTACTGTCGTTGTTGGCCGCAACTGCCGTATTGCCGAGTCCGCCAACATCGTCAACTCCGTGATCGGCGACAACGTGACGATCTATGATGGCGCGACGATTCTCAATACCGTGATCTGGGATGGCTGCACCATCGAAGAACAAGTCGAGATCTCGAACAGCGTTGTCGGCTTTGAAACGATTCTTCGCAGTGGAGCCACCGTCGACGACAATGTTTTCATCAGCGACAGATGTCAGATCGGCCGCGATGCCTCGCTGCTGTCGAATATCAAGCTCTGGCCGGAGAAATCCGTCGAAGACGGCGCTGTGCTTTCGAAGAGCCTCGTGTGGGAAGACCGCTGGCTCAAGGAGCTCTTTACCGATGCACGCATCACCGGCTCTGCCAACATCGAGATCAATCCCGAATTCGGCGCAAAGCTCGGCGCCGCTCTCGGTGCCATGATCGGCGAAGGACGCATGGTCCTGGCCAGTCGCGATCCCGACAGCGCTTCGCGCATGATCAAGCGTGCGATCGCATGTGGACTCATGTCTGCGGGAGTGCAGGTCTATGACATGCAGACCAATGCAATTCCCATGGTGCGCCAGGAACTTCGCAACGGGAAATGTGCCGCAGGCTATCACGTGCGCAAGTCGCCCTTCGACCACAGGTCGATGGATATCATCTTCTTTGACAGCACCGGCAAGGATCTACCCGGAAACCGCACCAAATCCATCGAACGGCAGTTCTTTTCAGAGGATTTCCGACGTGCCTCGCACGACCACATCGGTTCGGTGCATTTCGCGGAACGCTCGACGGAGAACTATCGCGAACGCTTCCTCGCCGGAATCGACATGCAGCGCATTGCATCGCGACATTTCGATGTCGTGATCGACTACAGCTTTGGCATTGCCTCGGCCATTTTTCCGAACATCCTGGGAGAGATGGAGGCGCAGGTGGTGTCATTGAACGCCTACGTCGATCCCAGGCGGTTGACGCGTTCGAGCGATGAGTTCTCTTCCGCCTGCGACCACATCTCTCAGATCGTCAAATCCCTCTCGTCTGACATTGGGTTTCTGTTGGATGCCGGAGCGGAAAAGGTGTTTGTCACCGACGAACATGGGCGATCGATTCCCGACGAGAGACTGCTTCCCATCGTCACCAAGCTGTATCTCGAGAGTCGTCGCCGGCTCGGCGTTGAAGTGAAGCATGTGGGATGTCCTGTGGGCGCCACCTCCGAAGTGGATCTCGTCGCCCGTGAATACGGTGTGGAAGTCGTGCGCAGCGACAATACACATGGCGGCATGATGAGTCTCGTCATCGACAATCCTGCGGTCCCCTTCGTGGGCGGAACGAAGGGTGGATTCATCTTCTCGGAATTCAGCTTTGCGACAGATGCCATGTTCAGTGTCGCGAAGATCCTCGAGATGATGGCGATGACCGGTTGGTCGCTTGGCCAGATTGATGCCATGATCGAACGCCTTCATCGGACGCAGCGAAACATCCCCTGTGATTGGGATGCGAAGGGGCGCGTCATGCGCCTGGCCATGCGAGATTCAGAGGGACGAGAGCGAAGGCTTGTCGATGGCATCAAGATTTTTTACGACGACCGGACCTGGGTGCTTCTGATCCCCAGCAAGGAGTTTGCAACCTTCCACATCACAGTCGAAGCCGCATCGCCTGAACGCGCAGAAGAACTCGCAGGCGAATACGAGCAGAAGGTTGTTCAATGGCGCGATAATGTCTAATTTGCGTAATTAACCTTACGAGCAGACAGACTGTACCCATGAAAATCAGCAGCATCCTCACCGAAGATCTCATACAGGTCGATGTACCGGGATCGACGAAAGAGGAAGTCATCAATGCGGTCATCGACCTCGCCGCGAAATCCCAGAAGGTCAAGGATATCGAGAAAGTCCGCCTCGCAATTTTCGAGCGTGAGAAAATCATGTCGACCGGTGTGGGGAAGGGCTTTGCGATTCCGCATGGAAAAACTGATGCCGTCAGCGACATCGTCGCGGCCTTTGCGGTTACCAGAGAACCGATTGATTATCAGTCCCTCGATCATGAGCCCGTCCGCCTGCTGTTTCTCCTCATCGGAAAGGACAGCCTTGTCGGCGCTCACATCAAGCTGCTCAGTCGTATTTCGCGCCTGATGAACAAGGAGGAGCTTCGCGGGAAGTTGCTGCACGCAACCTCTTCCGCCGAGATCCTCGAGGTGCTCAAGACTGAGGAAATGAACTACCTCGACGTGTAGTTCGCACGCGTCATCTTTGTTGCGAAAGGGCATGCCTTGCCGGCGTGCCTTTTTCGTACAAGAGGGTTCGTGCATGCCCAGCTGTCCGCACCACTTTCCGTCACCAGCTTTCTTTCCATGGTCATGGCCTACCAATCCGTCAAGGGCACCCGCGACATCATCCCTCCGGAATCCAATGCCTGGATTCATCTCGAGCAGCATGTCCGCAAGCACATGGAGCGCGCGGGCTATGAGGAGATTCGTACACCCATGTTTGAAGACACGAGCGTATTCACTCGTGGAATCGGCGAAGATACAGATATCGTGGGAAAGGAGATGTACACGTTCACCGACAAGGGTGGATCGTCGCTGACACTTCGTCCTGAGATGACCGCTCCTGTAATGCGGGCGTGGCTGCAGCATTCCCTCGGCGAACGCAGCATGCACTCGCGCCTGTACTACATCGGTCCCATGTTTCGACAGGAGCGTCCTCAGGCAGGTCGTTACCGGCAGTTTCATCAATTCGGGTTTGAGAGCATCGGACTGGGAACCCCCGAATGCGACACGGAAGTGATTGCCCTAGCATCGGACATCTACACCGATCTCGGCATTCCGCATGTCCTGAAAATTAATTCCGTGGGCGATCCCGAAAGCCGCGTGACCTATCGCGCCGCACTGCAGACGTACCTGCGGGGAGTGGAAGAGCATCTGACTGCCGAGAGCCGTCGAAGGATGGAGACAAATCCCATGCGCGTGCTCGACTCCAAAGCTCCACAGGACCGTGAGGTGACGATGGAAGCCCCGCACATGCTCGACTTCCTCGGTGAGGAGACGCGCGCGCACTTCGATCGTGTCCTGCTGCTGCTGGATGCGTTGAAGGTTTCCTACGTGATCGATCATCGTCTCGTACGAGGGCTGGACTACTACTCACGCACGGCGTTCGAATTTGTCAGCGATGCCCTCGGAGCACAGGATGCGCTGGGCGGGGGCGGCCGCTATGATGGTCTGGCCGAGCAGCTAGGGGGACGAAGTACACCTGCGGTAGGGTTTGCGGCCGGTATCGAGCGTCTGCTCCTTGTGCTTGAGAAGCAGGGCTACGCTGTTGAGCAGCATGTTCCACTCGCGTTCTTCATCGGCATGGACGATGTCTCGCGTCAGTGGGCTTTTGAGCAGACCATGGCGTTCCGTCGAGCAGGCATGTCCGCCGCCTGCGATCTGGCTGGACGTAGTCTGAAGGCAACACTACGCGAGGCGAACCGCCAACAGGCTCGGCATGTCGTGCTCGCTGGGGAATCGGAGATGGCCACGCAGACTGCCACGGTGAAGAACATGGGGCAGGGCACGCAGGAATCCGTAGCGTTCAAAGACCTGGTGACCTACTTTGCACACCTGATTCAGTAGGAGTCCGATGTTTCCCCGCATTGACAAGGGACCGATCGAGTACGATCTGCAGATCGGTTCCGCCTGGAATACAGAGAGGAAGAGGAACTGCCTTCGCTTCCTGTTTCACACGACCGAGGAATTCCATCACTTCCGATATGAGATCACGGTCGAGCATTCCATTTCCGATGGTCACATGGAGTTTCACCTCAAGGGATTGAAGCCACGCATCATGGGGATGCCAGGCGTCGGCCATGCGGAGAAGGTTGTGGATGTCTTCGATGCATCCGGAACATACACTGTCAGCGTGGTGAAGCCCGGTGAGATTCGCAACGATTTCGAGGTCCGCGTCAAGGGCGAGAGAATCACACTTGTGCGTCCGATTTCAAGTGAGGGCGCGTTCATAACCATTAGCATCGTCTGAAATCATGTATCCAGTCCTGTTCCACATCGGTCCGATACCTGTCTACAGTTATGGACTGATGCTCGGCGTCGCGTTCATGGTGGCGAACCTGCTCATCACGAATGAATTACGGCGCAGAGGTGACGACCCGAACCTCGCCACGACCGTCACAATGTTCGCGCTCATCGGAGGGATCCTCGGTGCGAAGCTCTTCCACATCTTCGAAAATTTCGGAGAGTTTGCCGCAAATCCGCGCGACATGCTCCTGTCGTCGGGAGGCTTGACCTGGTATGGCGGCTTTCTGATCGCGACCCTGCTCATCTTCCTGTACTTTCGGCGGAAGCATCTTGTGATGATGGCGTTCGCCGATATCGCAGCCCCGGCACTCGCGATCGGTTATGGATTCGGGAGGGTAGGCTGCCAGCTTGCGGGCGATGGCGACTATGGGATCCCGTCGAATCTTCCATGGGCGATGACGTACACGAACGGAACCGTGCCGACGCTCAGCGCGTTGAATCCGCAGCTCGCGGACAAGTTCATGGAGCTGTTTCCCAACACGCCGATTCCGGTTGACATCGCAGTGCATCCGACACCGATCTATGAGATCATCCTCGCTGTCGTCGTCTTCACCTTCCTGTATGTTCGTCGAACCAGATCGTTGCCGCTTGCCAATCAATTTGGCTGGTTCCTGATCCTTCATTCCATCGCACGATTCTTCGTCGAGTTCATCCGCCTGAACAGTCACCTCATGCTCGGCCTGTCTCAGGCGCAGGTCATCTCGATCGGTCTCATCGGTTGGGGAGTGTATCTCGTCATGCATCCCACTGCGCCGACATCGGAGTTGCGCCGCGCGCCGTCCCGTCGAACCTGAACATCTGTGTCGTCAATCATCAGACTCATGCACATTCACCCAGCAATACTGTCCCTTTCGCGAGCATCCGTTTTCGCGGTTGTCTTGATGAGTCCGCCCGTGTTCGGGCAGGACCCTCCGAGCAGTGAGCGTCCCGTTCCGCTGTCCATCGTTCGAGATTCTCTCCCGAATGGATTGCACATCATCTACACGAGGGTGAACGAGCTCCCGCTCGTGGAATGGAACCTCATCATCCATGCCGGTGCCGCAAACGATCCCGCCGGCAAGGAGGGACTCGCTGCGATGACGGCGCAGGTACTGCTTTCCGATGCACCACGCGGTGAGCGCCCTCCCATTCCCGCCACGTTGGCACAACTTGCATCGAGTATGACGACATATGCCGGTGCTGAATATTCGCAGATATACGCACGCTCGCTTGCACGGCACGCACTGCAGGCTCTTGACATGCTTGTGGAAATCGCCCGAAATCCGGCATTGACTCCGGATGCCATCAGGGAAAAGGCCCGCGTCATGCAGACCGGGATCAGTTCGATGAATCGTGGCGCGGGCGAGGCTGTCACACGCGCACTCCTGGCTGGAATGTACGGGCCGTCTCATCCCGCTGTTCGCATGTCGGACATGAGCTCTGCGACCGTGAACGCATTGACACTGGATGATGTTCAGCGTTTCCATCGCACCTGGTACGTCCCAGGCAACATGACACTCATCATCACCGGGAACGTTGAGTATGCTTCCCTCAGAGACGTCATCGCGGATCGATTCGCGAATTGGGCATCCGGGTCACTTCCGATCAGTACAGCTACCATGCCGGCACATGCTCCTGGCATGTTGCTCGTTGTTGAGGATACTCCGCAGCAAGTCGTGCCGATGCGTGTAGCAATTCCTGGTCCGGCCCGCAATGATCCGCGCGCGACAGCCTATCTCGTACTGAATCACATTCTTGGCGAAGGTCGTGCTTCTCGCTTGTTCCGAGCATTCTGGGGTGACCGCTTCATCCATCCCAGTTTTCAAAGTGACATTCTGTTTTTTCGAGATGCGAGCACAATCATCGTATCAGGAAATGCACCTGTGCGACTTGCTGACTCTGTCTCAACCATCGTGATGGGTGTCGTCGAGGCGATCGCTGCGAACGGCGTGACGAACGAGGAACTGGCAAGTGCAAAACTCGCGCTTGCGGGTACCTCGATGTATGAGTTCACAACAAATCGCAAGGTCCAGTCGCTCCTGCAGGATGCAGTGACCAATGCATACGATCCGATGCATATCACCCGTTTTAAGCAGGAGGTCGACGCAGTGACAATTGCCGACCTGCAGGCTATTGCATCAGAACTGACGGCATCTCAAAAGGTCTGGATGGCGATCAGTGGGAGCCTGCCTGCGCTGCACGGGGCTTCCCGTACCTTTTTCGGTGAGCGAGTGCGTGAGGTCGCCCGGACGAAATGACAACCCGAATAGCTTCCGAACATCTCAAATGAAAAACGTCCGGCTTTGCAGCCGGACGTTTTTTGTTCTGATTCGTGGGGACTGGGGAGTCCTGTCAGACCAGGCTACTTCATCAGGTGCATCATCCGTGTGATGACCGTTGCACCCGCTTCAAGACGATACACGTAGACGCCACTGGCGAGGTCGCGTGCATCGAGCTCGATCGTATGGCGGCCTGCAGCATGCTGCGATTCCTTCAATGTACGTACGACCTGTCCGTGCATGTCCAGAATGCGAATGGCAACGGGGCCTGCGCTGGGAACATCATATACGATCGTGGTTGTTGGATTGAATGGGTTCGGGTAGTTCTGATGCAGCGCAAACGCACCTGGGGTCGGAAGTGTCGGCGCACTGACAATGGTGCCGGAGAAGGAAATGATCTTCTCGGACGTGTTCACACCGTCGCTTGCGATAACACGCAGTTTGTAGCTCGAACCCTGTCGCACGTTGAGGCGAGTGGCGACACTATCCTGGCCTTCCCAATAGATGAGCTTCCATGTGGCACCATCGTCGTCGCTGACGTACACGGTGTACCAGAAGGTGGTTTCGCCATCGGTGTCGGTTGCACGCCACGTGGCAATCACCGAGTCGGAGGCCTTGACCTGCGATCCATCCTGCGGATACGTAATATCGACGACAGGTGCATTGCTTGTAATGATGCGCTCGGCGATCGTGCTGCCGTTGGATTCGACGATCACGCGCTTGACTGCATCGGAGAACGGGGCGACAAATGCGAAGTACTCTTTGGTGAATTGCGGATTCTCGCCGGCTTCATCCAGACCGAGGGCGACAAAGGTCGGGCGGTAGAAGTATCGGCTGAGTGTGGAACCAGCCGCGTCGAGGAATTTGATCGTATGCGTCGAGTAGGTCGAATCCATCATCGACGAGTAAACGGCCTGATCAATCTTTACCCAGGGACCGAACGAAACGTGTTTGGTCGTGCTGTCAACCATGCCTTCGACCAGGATGGCCTTTCCAGCGGAAGGATTGCCATATCCAGTGAAATCCTTCTGGCGAGACATGAGCTTCGAATACTCGAATTCGCTGATCCAGCGGGTGTAGTTGTACGACGAGTTTGCAAGCTTGGCATTGCCCATGAAGCAATGCGATTTTTGCAACTGGTCCGCCTTGTTTCGTGTTCCCGTATGGATAACACGCGGGATGCTCGTATCCATGCCATCGTTGATGTCCAGACCGATGTACGCGATCTGATACTGCTCCATCTGATCCTCATTCGTCGGATCGAGATCCTGGCGGCGCAAACCGAAGCTGTGGCCGAGGTCGTGCGCGAGGAAGTAGTGGCTTTGCGATGAGGTGACCGAAAGATCGTATATGCCCGACCAGCTAAGTGTCTGTGAGAGGCGACGCGCAAAGTCATATTGATGCAAGCGGGAACCGAACCAGTCGCGATGCACGGCGAACACATACCGGTCATACATCGGGTTTGCAGTACGCATGATCTTGTACGACTTCATGATGTAGTACTGCCAGGTTTCCGGACGCAATGTATCTGGATAGATCCACTGGTAATCTGCAACCCTGGGATCAATGGTGACGGACAACTGGCCCTTGTTCATAGGCCAGGCACGTTCGATGAACGAAAGGGTGGAGTCGCGCCATGCGGGAAGCAGCGACGCGTGACCGGTCGGCATGTTGTCGAACGGTTGGACGAAGATGGTTGCATTCGCGCTTCCGTCATTGCCCCATCGTGTCGATATCGCGGTGCCGCTGATTGTAAGCACGTTGTTGTTGTCATTCGACTCGATGATGCGGCCCTTCGTGTTGACGGCATCAGGGGGGTCAACAGTTACGACGACATTGAAGGGACCAGCACTGAGGCCGGCATCAGGGATCGGAATGATCAAGGTCGGAGATTCCATTCCGGGAAGAGCAATCTCGGCGACGGGATTCTCCATCTGATATTGGATTCCAACATTCTGTTTCTTGTACACATAGAATGTATCGTATGTCTTGCCGTTGACCTCGACCCGCACCTTGAAGGGAGATGGAACGGCCTCCGTCGTGCCGATGATCGCGCGAACGGCAAAGGACTTGTCTGCGATGATGGATGTCGCCATCTCGTTGACTTGAATGATCGCTGCCTCAAGGACTTCAAGATCTGCACCTTCCGGTTCCCCGACGGCGATGAGATAGGCCATGTCGATGCACTGCGTCGCAGTGAAGTATGCTTCGAGTGAGATGGCATCCTTGTATGTGTAGGGGACCTTAACAGACACGGTGGCGCGACCGGATGCGTCGGTGATCGCCTGACCGGTGGTGAGGGTCGATCCCATGATGCGGAACTCATAGTTGATCCGCGCACCTACCGAGTCCCTGCCCGACAGCACCTCGTACATGTGCATGCTGAATGTCACACTGTCTTCGCCGTTGGCTGTGATCGATCGCTTGTCGGGTCCGATGTCCAACCAGTAACTTGTGCGGGGATAGAGTGCACGCAGGAAAGGATCGAAATGCGCGCGTCTTCCGAGTCGCTGCGAGTTGGTTGGTCCCGTGCACTGGCCCCAGTAGTTTTTCGTCAGATCGATCGTATCGCAATCGACGATCGAAATGATTGTGCCGTCAACACCCTCGCGCTGAAATTCGTTGAAATTGATGTGCACGCTGTCGACTGCATTCGAAGGAAAACCGGCAGACAGGGAGGAAATGGTGATGATGCACGTTGCTTCGAAGACGTTGTACTGAACGGTCGACTGATTGCTCAACGACACGCTTCCATTCGACTGAAACGTGGAATGTGTCATCGAAGTCGGAGTGAATGTCGGTCGGAGCTGTGCCTGTCCATTGTTGCGGAATGTGCAATTCGTGAACGACTTGCCGCGGATGATGCCGTCGTACTCAACGATGCAGCCGTCTGCCTGAGAGACGCCCTGGATCGTGCTTTCGTTTCGGACGGTGCAACCGGTCATCGTGATATTGTAGAGCTTGTCGTCGACGAATGCGAAGTCGTTCCGGTTCTGATCGGTCAGCCATGTGAAGATGCAGTTGCTGAAGGAACTCGGATACGAACTGAGGATGAAAATATCACTCGCGATGAACGTGAGTCCTTCACAGGGGCCGACCTGACCAGTGCTGGTGATATTGAGATCTCGCAGCGTGCCACCTGTCGCTGTGAATTTTCCAGGTGTCTGTTGTGCGTCCAGACTCCCATACACCTTGATCCCGAGCACCTTTCCGGCGAATGTCGCATCATAACTGACGTACCCACCTGGACGGATGTGGAAGTCACCACCCGGAACGACAGCATCACCAATGAAAACGCCGGAAGGCATGATGAACAGTGAATCGGTCAAATCCGCTTGAATGGCGACTTCGTCACGGCGTGTCAGATAGCCCTTGATTTCTCCGCCTACGACGGGACCGACTGCGGTCGCCACCACGTTCGTCACCGGAGTGCCGCCACTTGCGGGGTATGCGCGGTACTCATAGGTGTAGTAGTTGCCCTTTACAAGGCCGTTGTCCGTCACGATTCCACCGTTCGGCCCCCCTGCGGTGATTTCACCGAGTTTTTTCGCACCTCGGAAGAACTCCACACGACTGAACTGCGGATTGGTCAGTTTGCCCAAGTACAAATCGGCTGATGTCGGGCCGTTGTAGATGAGAATGCCGAACTGTCCGGGATTCTGTGCCTGCACGCTCCCAATCGCGAGCAGAAACAGAATGGCCGCCGACAGCGTGAAACTAGTAGCTCTCGTCATAAAAAAACCTCACTGGATGGATAATTGCACGACGTGAAATCTCCTGTATGGAAGGGCAGACGTCGAAACATCCGACGCAGCCAGTGCATGAGGGGAGACTACGGAGGGCTGTTGCAAGACAAACCAAAAACTACGCTGAACCATGCGGAAATGCAAGGTGAACTGAAGGCTCCTCCATCGATTCAGAGTCCTGCATGCTGTTCCCGGGTTCTCCCGGGCATTGTAGGCAGTTTCATATATTACGCGATGACTCCAATGAAGCATCATCGCATACATCACGCACGCATCGACTCCACGAATACACATGCGCGTGCACTCGCAACCTCCGGCGCAGAAGATGGGACGATCGTCACCGCCGACTTCCAGACACAGGGGCGCGGCCGACTCGACCGAAACTGGGTCTCGCAGCCCGGCGTGAATCTTCTGGTTTCCTGCATCCTGTATCCACCTCGACCGATGGATGAGTGGGGTGGCATCCCGCTGCTGGCCGGTCTGGCTGTGGCTGACGCCGTTGAGCACGTCTCGGCCTGTACTGCCGTCCTGAAATGGCCGAACGATGTGCTTGTAAACAATAGGAAGATCGCCGGTGTGCTTGTCGAGGCCGGTCAGGGGGCACCGCGTGCCTGGTGTGTGATTGGGGTGGGGATCAATGTCAACCAGAGAGCATTCGAGGGAGCATACAGACTCGACCCCACATCACTGCTCCTCGCATCCGGCCGAATGCATGATGTGGAAGCCGTGCTCGACGGATTCCTCTCTGCACTCGACCGATGGTACGCGATCTGGAAGGCGGAAGGGACTGCATCCATTGTCCGCTCCTGGAAACAGGGGTCCGATGTTGTCGGGTCCGTGCGGGATATCGAGGACGGGGAGTGCGTTCAACGAGTGACCGTCCTCGATGTGAACGAGGATGGATCGTTGCTCGTGCGCCATGCTGATGACAGCCAGACACGCATGTACGCGGGTGATCTCTCCGTTGCCATATGACAGATCCGAGGCCCATGATGTATCTCGATCATGCTGCAACCACGCCGCTGGATCCGGAGGTGCTCGCATGCATGATGCCATATGTCACGAACGTGCAGGGGAATCCTTCATCCGTGCATGCTGCAGGCCGTCGCGCCCGCGCGGCGATCGAACGAGCTCGCGAGCAGGTGGCGTCACTGGTCGGTGCACACCCGGCAGAAGTTGTCTTCACGAGTGGAGGCACGGAGGCGGATAGCTTCGCGTTGCACATCGCAGCAGCGTTCGCCACCGGACAGCGCGCCACATGGGTGAGCTCGACTGCTGAGCACCATGCCATCCTCGTACCGATGATGCGGCGCATGAAGCGCGGCGGAGCGGTTCAACTGCTCGATGTCGATGCCACAGCGCGCGTGCCCGAGGAAGCGGTCATCAGTGCTCTGGATGAGCATGTGGCGTTGCTCTCTCTCATGCATGTCAACAACGAGACGGGCGTGGTGTGTGACATCGCCGCAATGGCGGCGCATGCACATCAGGTCGGGGCACTCTTTCACACAGACGCCGTGCAGTCCGCCGGCAAGCTCCCGCTCGATGTACATGCCATGGCGCTCGACCTCGTGTCGATCTCCGCGCACAAGCTGCAGGGACCCAAGGGTACGGGCGCGTTGATCGTTCGAAGAGGGATCGACGTCGATCCACTTCTCCCTGGTGGTGCGCAGGAACGTGGTCGGCGCGGAGGCACCGAGAATGTTGCGGCGATCGTGGGATTCGGCGCTGCGGCGCAGCGTGCTCTCGAACAGCGTGAGACGCGCGTGTCGCAATGGCTTCGCCAGCGCGGCGACTTCCTTTCGATGCTGCGTCGTACACATCCATCGATCGTGGTGAACGGCGAAGGTGCTTCCCTGCAACCCGGCATCCTCAGTGTGTCCTTTCCCTTCGCCGCGTTCGGTATCGATGGAGAGGCGCTGCTGCTGCGCATGGATCTGGAGGGGGTCGCGATCTCGAGCGGTTCGGCATGTACGGCGGGCTCGGTGGAGGCCTCGCATGTCATGCAGGCCATCGGGCATGACGAGGCCACGGCGCGTGCAACCGTGCGGATATCCCTCGGCGCGCAGACGACGGACGCCGAGGTGCGTGATGCTTCGGAAATATTGGTGAGGATTGTGGAGGAGATGCGGCGAAGGCCGTGAAGTGTGAGGATGGCGGACTCAACTGCCGTGGGAAGCCTCTCGTAACGCAACACCGTAGCGAAGTCCGCGACCGCTGATGTGGACGTGATCGACAGCGCGTGCATCCATGATCGACTGCAGAATCATAAGGCCCGCGAGAAGGATGTCAGCCCTCCCGGGATCCACATGGTATCGGCTGATCAATGCGTCGTTCGTCAGTGGACGCAGGAGTGCAACGAGCTCGTGAACCCGGGTACGCGCGAGAGTGTGGCCTGCGACAGCCGGATCGTCGATGCGTTCAACACCCAGATCGATGGCGGCCAGGCTCGTTGCCGTTCCGGCGACGGCAACGAGGGTCGTCGTGGCTGCCTCGAAATCGGGAAACCCGCGCACTGTGTGCCGAAGGGCATCGCGCAATGCAGCATGCTCTTCGGGCAGTGGGGGAGCGTGGTGGAGAAACTGTTCGGTCATGCGTACACAACCGATGTCCATGCTCAGATGCGCGTCGAGGTGGTGTTCACTCCCGATGGCGAGTTCGGTGCTCCCGCCGCCGATGTCGAGGACGGCATAGCGTGCGGTCGGGTCCGAAGGGAAGCCGGAAACCGCACCACGGAAGGTGAGGATCGCTTCATCATCGCCACTCAGGACTTCGATGTCCACCTCGCAGCGTGCAGACATCGCCGCAAGAAAGGAATCACGATTGACGGCATCCCGTATGGCGCTTGTGCCCGTCGCAACAAGACGTGCAACGCCGGCCGCGCGCGCCATGGCAACATAGTCTGCGAGAATGACCGCACAACGATCGAATGCATCTGTGCTGATCAGGCGAAGGGCGTCCACCTGCTGTCCCACACGGGCAAAACGCTGTTCATCATGCAGCACGCGACGCATGCCCGATGCGTCGATGTCGCAGATCAGCAGCAGAACAGTGTTGGTTCCAATGTCGATGACGCCGATGCGCATAGGAGCGATCAGGCCTGTTCCCCGCGGCGAACATGCATCGCACACCATTCGTTTTCGCGCAGCGTTTCAATGTGCACGAATCCATCCGCGCTCACGGCCGCGCGCATGTCGTCGAGATCCGTCGCATAAAAACCGGAAAGAAGCAGATCAGATCCCGTATGCGTCATGCTGCGGAAGAGACCCATGAGGCCGATGTTGTCGTTGCGCGTGATGTTCGAGAGAATCATGTCGAAGACCCCGTCCCGCTCATCGACCGTGCCTTCACGGAAGAGCATGCCGTCGGCGATTCCGTTGCGCACGCGGTTCTCTTCGGCATTGTCGAAGGACCATGCATCGATGTCGACGCCGATCACATCAGTGGCACCACAGCGTCGTGCGGCGATTGCGAGCACTCCCGTTCCCGTGCCCACGTCGAGGACGCGGCGTCCCTCGACATCGATGCCACCGAGCAGCCGCAGCATCAGGCGCGTCGTTTCGTGATACCCGGTTCCGAACGACATCTTCGGATCGATCGTCAGCACGATCGTGCCTTCGGGGGCTTCCACCGGATGCCAGCTGGGCGCGATGATGAACCGATCGGACACACGGATGGGCTGGATGCTTTCCTCCCATTCCGCATTCCAATTCTGTGGGGGGACTTCTTCGACGACTGGGACAAGATGGGGGAAGGAAGCGTCAAGCATGCCGCGAACAGCATGCGCATGCCGCGTCCATCCCTCGGCGCTGAACCAGCATGCCCAACTCGCATCCTCGTCGAGGAAGCCGAGCGGTTCGAAATCCATCAGCATGGCCTGCGCGGTTTCTCGCGTGTCGTCGTTCGGGAAGCGTAGCTGGATGTAGGGTCTGGTCGTCGGCATCATGGATTGGTGCAGGGAGTGCGAAAGGTCAGGCGGATGGCTTGTGCCCGTAGACGACATACAGCACGACACGCCCCACGTCGCGCAACGTGGCAGGGGAACATTGCTCGGGTGTATCGCGATGCGTATGCCAGTACTTGCGACGCTCGACGGGATCACTGTGTCCGACGAGCGAGGCGTCGATGATGTTCGCGGTCTTCACACCCGCCGCTGTGCTCAGGAAGACATGGTCGTCGAGAATGCCGCTGTGTGATTCGGCAACGAAACGGGGGATGGAGAGATCGCGTGCAGCCTCCCAGATCATGCGCACGACATCCGGAGCATAGCGGAGGGAGAGTTCCTCCTGCACGAAGCGCGCATCGGCATCGCCCACAAGGTCGAGAAGGATGCCGAACATCAGGCCGCTGCCAGGTGCAAGGGAGGCAGAGTAGTACTTGCTGCCCAGACAGTACATGCTTTCGTCGCCTTCGCGACCGTAGTCTTCGCCGTCGAAGAGCACGATGTCCACCCCGACCGAAGGTGGATTCTTGGCGAAGATCTCCGCCAGATGCAGCAGGACGGCCACACCGCTCGCGCCATCATTTGCACCAAGGATAGGCTCGCCTTGACGCGCTGGACTCGTTTCGCGGTCGGCTCTGGGACGCGAATCCCAATGCGCCGCGAGCAGTATGCGCTGTTTCGCAGCGGGATTGAACCGGGCAATGACATTGGTCAGTGCCAGACGCTCCCCGTCGTACCCGGGCATCTCGAAGCGCTGCAGGACGACCTCGCCGGCAAGCGGAGTCAGGAAACGTTCGAAGAACGCGAGACATGAGTCATGTGCAGGCGTGTTTGGTGCGCGCGGACCAAAGTCCGTCTGCGAACGCAGCAGTTCCATGCTTCGCGCGCCGGAAAAATCCGGCAGTGAAAAGTCGGGGGCATACACGATGGGGAGCTTCGTCTCGGATGCCTCCGAGTCCTTCTTGCCGCCGCATCCGGCAAGGAGGAACGCGCACGCAAAGACCATGGTGAACAGCGCGCGGTGCATCATTTCACCACGGTCATGGTGCGGATGAGTACCCGCGTCGGAACGCCGCCATCCGGGCCGACGCGCAGCGTGTACACGTAATGGCCGGAGGGCAGCGTGCGCGCATCAAACAGTGCTGCATGTCGCCCTGCATCCAGCGCACCATCGATCAGCGTGGCAACGTGCGTACCGAGCAGGGAATGCACCGAAAGTGTCACACGCATCGGCGAGGGAATGCTGAATGCGATGGAACTGGTGGGATTGAAGGGATTCGGGAAATTCTGCTCCAGCCTGATCTCCTGTGGGACAGGGATGGATTCGGTCGATGATACGGCACCTGCTGATTCGAGAATCTCGAAGTCATCGAGTGCTCCCTCGACGATCGCACCCGGTGTTCCGTCGCTGACAGTGAACTGCACCACGAAAGAATCGGTCAGTGAGAGATGCTGTTCCAGACGAACGATCTGGACATTCCACTGCGGGTCGTGCTGACGCGAGTATTCGAGAGACTTCCATGTCACGCCGCCGTCATCGCTGATGCGTGACGTCCATCGACCGGAGCCGGTTCCTCCCGAAGCAAGGTAGTTCGAGAACCAGCGATAATAGCGTATGATCGGTGCGTTCATCCCACGCAGGTCGTACATGCGCGATGTAAGAACCGTCTTCCCTGCATCGACATCGTTTTCATCCATGCCGAACACCGCCTGGGCATTCCCTGTCACCCAGCATGCGCCGGTTCCGTCGACAGAGGTGTTGTCGGCATTAGGCTGCAGCCACGTGACATCCGGTGGCGTGCCGCGGTCCTTGTCGTAGGTCCCGATGGGACGTGCGCGCACCCACGCTCCGGACGAAGCATCGGTATTCGTCGTCCAGCCACCTTCCGTCTCGAAGGTTTCATTGATGCGTGAACGGAATCCCACGAGAAACAGGTAACTGGTAGTGGCCGGGATGCGGGTGGCCGAACCATAGGCATCCGCAACCTCGACGTAGTAGCGCACGATGCTGCCTGCGGGCTGGGCGGGAAACACACCGGCAAACACCCGGGTCTGTTGATCGATCGCGAGCTCGACGGTATCCGACGTCTTCCAGTCATCGATCGTGTAGCGGATGCGCGCATGAGCAAGCTGCATCAGGTTCTCGATGATGGACTGGGAGAAGGAAACGCTGCCCGACACGGGATATCCGCTCGTGTCCGCCGCCTGATCGGTCAAGGGGACATGCGCCAGGGTCATTGCCGAAGCCGGAATACCGTGACGCACGAATGCTTCGACGATCGCAGGGGAGTTGGGTGTCCCGTTCGAGAGGTCGCCGTCATCGTCGTCAGCGGCGAGTATCTCCAGAAAATAATCCGCGAATGCATCACCGTGATTCGCACCATCCGGAACGGCATTGCGCGCTTCGTGTGTCAGTCGGCGGGAGAGATCGATTCCGATCGCCTCACGCATGTCCCATACGGCACCAGTCAGAATCATGCCGTCGGTGTGAATCTCACCGACAAGGTTCTGCGGAAAGCGAAGAGTGTTATCCGAATTCCGGATGGTTCCGTCACCGCTGCCCTTCATGAACCCGATCCCGATGCGGGGATCGTCACGCAGCATGTTTGCAGTGATGTCTGCGGTCGCCTCGCTCAAGGCCCCGTCACGCATGCTGCGGCCGGTGACTTTTGAGTAAATGAAGGTGTTGATTGCATGCCCGTACTCATGGTAGATCACATCGGGAATCTCACCCGTATTGCCACAATCGGATACACCGTTCATGCCGGCCCGTGCGAAGTTCACGCTGCGACCGTTCCAGAACGCATTGCAAATGATGTCGCCCTTGTTGACGATGCCGTCCATCTGCTTGTCGAGCGAGGCGAGCAGCGGACCCGCGTCATAACTGCGCGTGAAGTCACGCACCACGTTCATGTGAAAGAACACCGACCGCTCGGCCGCGTTCGAATTACTGTCATCCCAGTGGATCTCGACGACTTGTCCGGGCTGAACCGCCTGCAGGATCGAAGCAGTGCGCTGCGTCTGCGAACTGTCGGCACGTCGAGCGCGCGCATAGGGTCCCGACAAGCGCGTGACAAGCGTCGCGGTTGGAGCGGCGCCGATGTCCACTGAAAAACGACCGAGCGAATCAGTTGTCACGGTCGTACCGGCAATTGCCACATGCTGGTTGCGCACAGGCATGATCGTGTCGCCCCACATCCACGAATCGATCGGAACGCGCATCGTCACACGGCCGTTCACAACCGATGTCGTCGCGTTGCCGGGACCGTCATCCCCGCGGAACTGCATGATCAGATTCCGACGCCAGAGTACCACACCGCTCGAGGCATCAACATACGTGTCCCAGTGTTCGTCGTCATGAAGCCTGACGAGCACATTCCGCACAAGGCGATGCTCCACCCGATCGGCATGCATGAGGGGAAGCACATGCACACCGCGATCCTCGAATGCCTCTGCCGCAGGTTCCTCGAGGAAGCCGGCCGTGGCGAATCCACGCGCGGCTTCCGCACCGATTTCAGGCACCTCGACGGCATCAATCGCGGCGAAGGCATCCGATCCAAACAGAAAGACGCGGGCATCCCGCGTCATGCGTACGCGTACATGCGCGTTCAAGACGTCCATGCCGCGCCAGGTCTGGATGAACTGCGCATGCGCCTTGTCGCCCACGAAATGCGCGGAGAGCAGACGCACCTGCGAGGGATCCACGTTGAGCATGGCGGCATGCGCACGCAGAAAACTCCATGCTGCCGCTGCGATGCTCTCCTGGTCATGCACGTGCGTGTGACCTTCGATCCGGATGCCGCGACCCCATGCGCGATGGGGACTCCCCGTGCGCGTGTCCACCTGGAATTCCCAGTCCGGATGTGCCTGCGCAAAGCGACCCAGGGCCGAGCCCAGCTTGGAAAATGCTGCCGAAGGCGCAGTACGCCATGTCGTGTGCGTGATCGTTTCATCGGGCAGACGCACCCGAAGCGTCTCGTCGCCGTGCGCGATGGCGAGCGTGGAACAGCAAAGAAGAAGTCCGAGAATGAGGGAAGGTGCTTTCACGTTCTGCCGTTTATTTGAGGAGGGTCATGCTGCGAACGATGCGCATGCCGTCGAATTCGAGAACCACGTGATACAAACCTGCTGCAAGTCCTGCTGCGTCAAACACCACCGAATACGTTCCGGCGGTCTGCATGCCGCGAACGGGTTCGGAAACGAGCTGCCCGATGCCGTTGAAGATGCGCATGCGTGCCTGCCCGGTTGCGGGCAGCGTGTAGCGCACCGTGGTCGAGGGATTGAAGGGATTCGGGTAATTCTGCGCGAGCACGAAGGCACCAGGATGTGCGTCGATCTGCGAAACCGATGTGATCGCCTCCGTGTCGAGGATCTCGAAATCATCGACCGCCGCTTCGATGAGCGAGCCCTCGTCGAGATCCGAAGCCTCGAAGACCACGCGGAACTGATCGGTCAGATCGACCAGATCACGCAATCGCACGATGACCGGTTTCCATGACGCGTCCGACTCCTTCGTATCCTCGAATACCTTCCACGTCGTACCACCATCGCTTGACACACGCACGATCCAGCTGTCGGTGCCCGGTGTGGCCCCTGCATCATTCGAGTACCAGCGATAGTAGCGCATGACGGGATTCTTCATCGCGCTGACATCGTAGATGCGTGTGCGCAGATACGTCGTTCCATCATCGACATCGGCCTCGCCGAGCTGCCCCGCACTCGTACCGTTGCCCGTGACCCAGCACATCGTCTTTCCGGTGCCAGGTGTGCGATCAGCATTTGGCTGGACGTAGGGCACCGCCGGGGGCGTCCCGAGCGCGGAATTATATGTGCCCAGTGGTACTGCACGGATCCAGTTTCCCGTCACCGCATCTCCTGTGACAGACCATCCATCCGCAGCCTCCGCATCGTGACGTTCCTTGAGCGTGTAACCGACAAGGAACTGGTAGGAGGATGATGGTGCGCGGAGGGGACTGCGTGCAATCGAACCGAAATTGTCGACCGCCTCGATGTAGTAGCGTACGATCGATCCCGCAGGCTGCTGGGGGAAGCTTCCGCTGATCGCCTTCGTCTGTGCGTTGTACGTCACCGTGGCGGAGGCCGACGTCTGCCAGTTGTCGGTCGAATACACGACTCGCACATCCTGAATGGAGATCAGACTCGTATTGAGTGACACCGCCAGGCTGACCGTGCCATTCATCGGATATCCGTTCACCGCGTCGTTCTGGTCGGAGAGGCCATTGTGCGTGACGGTGATGCCCGAGGCTGGAATGCCGTGCTTCATGAATGCGGGAACGATCGCCGATGAGTTCGGTGTGCCGTTGGCCAGATTCCCGTCGTCGTCGTCGGCCACAAGAAATTCCAGGAAGTAGTCGGCAAACGCCTCGCCCGTGTTCGTGCCGTCGGGCGTTCCGTACTTGACATAGTGGGCAAGATGCGTGGTGCGCTCGAGACCGATCGCCTTGCGCACGTCCCACACGGCGCCGGCGATGATCATGCCATCGGTGTGGATCTGATTGACCATGTCTTCGGGATATCGGAACGTGTTGTCGGAATTGCGGATGATACCCTGGTTGGGTCCGTTCTTCATGAACCCGATCCCGATACGGGGATCATCTGTCAGCATGTTCGCATTGATGTCGGCGGTTCCCTCGCCCAGCGCACCGTTGCGCATGCTCGTGTTCTTCAGCTTGCGGTAGGAGAACGTATTCAATGCATGCCCGAACTCGTGGTAGATGACATCACTGATCTCCGCAGTATTGCCACAACTGGCGCTCTGCGCGAAGAAGTTCACCGTGGTCCCGTTCCAGTTTGCATTGCACTCGTCGGCGATGTTCACCACACCGATCATCTGGCGGTCGAGATCCGCCAGCGTACCCGTGGGATCAATGGAACGGATCCAATTGCGAACACGAGTGAGATGGTACAGGAGATTTCGCTCCGATGCCACGGAGTTCGTGTTGTTCCAGACAATCTCGAAATCCTGTCCCGCAGTCGCTGTCATGTTCACCACGGCATTTTTCACGGTGCCGTTCGTGGTGGTATCGGCGCGGCGTGCACGGGCCCAGGGACCCGTCAACCGCGCAACAACAGGCGCAGAGGTATTGACGCCGAGATCCGCAGTGAAACGGCCGTCGGCGTCTGTCGTATACATGACTCCACCGATACTGACGTAGGCGTTCGCAAGTGGCACCGTCTGCTCCCCGGTCAACCAGGATTGAGGATAGATGGTGATCATCACGCGTCCATTCACCAGCGTCGCGGTGCCGTTTGGACCGCCGTTCTTTTCGGAAAAATGATGGACGAGATTTCGTCTCCAGAGTACTGTTCCTGAATGCGCGTCGACATACGTGTCCCACACATGATGCGCATCCGTCTGCACGGTGACATTGCGCACGAGCCTGTGTTCAGTGTGCGAGGTGTAGTTGAGCGGAAGAATGGCGAGCTGACCATCTTCATATGCAAATGTCCGTGGATCGCCTTCAAGTCCGGCAGCTGCAAATGCCCGGGCGGCCTCGACCGACAGGGAAGGGGTCGTGTTCACCTGCACACTGGCGAAGGCGTCGCTTCCGAACAGGAAGACGCGGCCACCCCGTGTGATGCGCAGGTCGACTTCCGCATGCAGCACATCGATTCCCTCGACCTGCTGGACGTACTTGAGGTACACCGTGTTGTTTGCGATCTCCGCATACATCAGGCGCAGGGATGTGGGGTCGACGCCCAGCACTGCAGCATGATCCGAAAGGAAGCGCGCACCGGCCACTGGGGCACTCGGCAGGGTGATGTTGTGGAATCCGTCGATCTGGATTCCGTTTCCCCACGCGCGATGGGGTGTGCCGGTCCGCTCATTCATACGGAACTGCCAAGCGGCGTTCCTGGCGGCGAAGGTGTGCAACGCAGCGTTCGTCTTGGAGAGGGAACCATGCTGCAGAATCGTGATGGGGGTTCCAACCTGCCCTTCATCGGGGAGGGGGACATGGGCGGCAAGTTCATCGCCGTGCGCGTGGACACGTGATGAGAACATCACGAACAACGTGATGACGAGCAGGGGGATGAGGCCAGACTTCATGCGCTCCTCGGGTGAAAATATGGTGATGGGGGGACCGTCAATCGCACTGTGCAGTGCCGTTTCCAGAACACACGCAGACGGGTTTTCGTTCATGCGTCGGCATGCGTGATGCTTGTTGTTTGCGATGCGTGGTCAGGACCACGTATTCAAGAAAAGACCGCCGGAATGCGGTGTTTGTTACAGACGCTGCATGTCACGCCACACCTGGATGCAACGATGCAACACGATCGATATTCCAACAGGCGACGGCATGGTGCCCGGTGACCTCGACCAGCTCGGGATCATGATTCACACATTGCTCGGAGGCGAACGAGCAGCGGGATGCGAAATTGCATCCCGCAGGGTAATGCTGTGGCCGCGGAACCTGCCCGGGAATGATGGAAAGGCGCTGTTGTGGGACGTGCGCAGACGGTATGGAATGCAACAGGCCGATGGTGTACGGATGCCGGGGTTTGAGGAAGAGATCGAGGACCGGTGCCGTCTCGACGATGTGCGACGCATACATGACGGCGACGCGGTCGCAGCTCTCTGCCACGACCGACAGATCATGCGTGATCAGTAGCACACCCATGCCAAACTCAACCTTCAGGTCATTGATGAGGTGGAGGATCTGCACCTGCAAACTTACATCGATGGCAGTGGTCGGCTCGTCCGCGATAAGGAATCCCGGCATGCATACAAGGCTCATCGCGATCAAGGCGCGCTGTCGCAATCCACCCGAAAGCTGATGCGGATATGCGTCGTAGATCCTTTCCGGATCCGGAACTCCGACGCGTTGCAGCATGTCAAGCGCACGGATTCGAGCTTCGCGCTTGCGAAGTTCCAAATGCACGAACAGCGATTCGGTGATTTGACGCCCGATCGTCAACACAGGATTGAGGGCCGTCATCGGCTCCTGAAAAGCCATTGCGATATGCCGTCCGCGCAGCATGCGCATTTCCTCGTCATCGAGGCGCATGAGGTCGACACCATCGAGCAGGATTTCACCCGAGACGATGCGTCCGTTTGGAGGAAGCAGACGCATGAGCGCAAGCGCCGTGACGGTCTTGCCGCATCCGGACTCGCCGACGAGTCCGAGGGTTTCTCCGCGGTTAACGTGAAAGTGGAGTTGTTGGACGGCGGGAGCAGGACCATCATACGTGTCGAACACAACCGCGAGGTTGCGTACATCGACAACGGGATGATCTACACTCATGCTGAGGCGTCTGGAGTGAGGAAACGGTGGGGAGGAAATCTCACATTCTCAAATGTACCAAGGGTAAGACCCAATTCAAATCTATTTCGGGAGCATCATGTCCGGTTTGTACGCGCCTGCCGATGAACGTATTTTTCACGGTCCCTTTCACCAAATCGACACAGCGATGACCGATCCGCAATTCCTCGAAAACGAAGATGCAATGAAGAATCAATTGCGCGTCCTCAAGGCGCGTGAGGAGACCGTTGCACTCGGCGGTGGTGCGAAGGCGATCGACCGGCATCATGCGCGGGGAAAACTCACTGCTCGGGAGCGCATTGCCGCATTGGTCGATGAGGGGACACGTCCCCTCGAGATCGGGTTGTTCACGGCATATGGCATGTATGAGGAGCACGGGGGTGCTCCGAGCGCAGGCACCGTTGTCGTGATCGGTTCAGTACACGGGCGGGATTGCATCATCGTCGCCAACGACGCGACAGTGAAGGCTGGCGCGTGGTTTCCAATCACCGCCAAGAAAAACCTCCGCGCGCAGGAAATCGCGCTCGAGAACAATCTTCCCATCATATACCTGGTGGATTCGGCGGGCGTGTTCCTGCCGATGCAGGATGACATCTTTCCAGACAAGGAACATTTCGGTCGCATCTTCCGGAACAATGCGATCATGTCGTCGAAGGGCATCATCCAGATCGCGGCAATCATGGGCCATTGCGTGGCGGGAGGTGCATACCTGCCAATCATGAGCGACGAGGCCTTGATCGTCGAAGGCACGGGCAGTGTGTTTCTTGCAGGATCCCACCTTGTGAAAGCGGCGATCGGCGAAGAGATCGACAATGAACACCTGGGCGGAGCCGGTGTGCATGCGCAGATCAGCGGGGTGACCGACTACCGCATGCCCGACGACCAGACCTGCCTTGCCACAATCCGCAGTCTCGTTTCGAAGCTTGGCGCGCACCCCGTCGCGGGATTCGATCGCATCCCTGCGCGTCCGCCAGTGCGTCCCGCAACGGACGTGCTGGGGATCATGCCACGCGATCGCACAAAACCATTTGATGTGCATGAGCTGCTTGCATGCATCGTCGACGAGGGTGGTTTCGACGAATACAAGGCCGAGTACGGAAGAACGCTCATTTGTGCCTACGCCCGCATCGACGGCTGGGCGGTGGGCATCGTCGCCAATCAACGCAAGATCGTTCGAAGCGGCAGGGGCGAAATGCAGGTCGGCGGCGTGATCTACAGCGACAGCGCCGACAAGGCGTCACGCTTCATCATGAACTGCAACCAGAAGCGTATTCCTCTGCTGTTCCTGCAGGATGTGACCGGTTTCATGGTCGGCTCGCGTGCAGAGCACGGCGGCATCATCAAGGATGGAGCCAAGATGGTCAACGCGGTTGCTAACTCGGTCGTGCCGAAGATCACGATCATAACAGGCAACAGCTATGGAGCCGGCAATTATGCCATGTGTGGGAAGGCGTATGATCCGCGCTTCATCTATGCCTGGCCTACCGCGCAGATCGCTGTCATGGGTGGCGCGCAGGCAAGCCGGACACTGCTCGAGATCCGCCTCTCGCAGATGGAACGCGATGGGAGACACATTTCGCCAGAAGAGCAGGAAGAGCTCCTGCGCTCGATCAAGGAACAGTATGCGACGCAGATGAGTCCCTACTACGCAGCGGGACGCCTATGGATCGACGGCATCATCGATCCCGCCGAGACGCGAGCCGTCGTCTCGCATTGCATCCGGATCGCAAACAACAATCCCGACATGCCGCGATTCAATCCGGGTGTTCTACAGACGTGATGCGCTTCCCGCTTGCCGTCGCAGCTGCAGCCGCATTGTGTCTGCATGCAGGATGCGCTCCACGGGTTGTTGGAATTGCTGATCACCGCCCCGAGCCCACGATTGCACAGGAGTTGCGCAACGCAGTGGTCCCGTCCACGATCTCACTCACCTATCAGCTCCGCCAGCATCTCGCAGCACAGACACATGCAGCCGGTCCGCAGGGTCCTGCCGCACTCAGGCGCGAGCGTCGGCGAAGGGATCTTCGACGCCTCGACTCGTTGTATGTCGAAGCACTGGGTCGAAGCGACGGCAATGTCCATGAAGCCCTCTTTGCACTTTCGGTCGCGACGCTTCCCTACCATCGCTTTCCTGCCGTCCTGCCCCTTCTCGGCATTGGCGTCAGTGTTCCCGTATCCCTTGAATCCGAAGAGTCCTTCGCGCTTCGCATGCGCGCCTTGCCGTCGATGCTGTTCGACGACACGCCGCTGTCGGGTGACCGGGACAAGCTTCCACACTTCTTCGGCAGCGCATGGCTCAGTCTCATGATCGGCGTGCCGGATCTCGCTGCTGCATGTGGTGATGCCATCGAAGTGCTCGAAACGATCTTCAAGCTCGAAGGAGCAAGCGATGCGCGTGATCGTACCATGAACCGTCTCGGTGTGCGTTTCGCCGAACGGCTTCGCCGATCGCCCGCCACACTGCCGTCATCCATCATCCGCCGCGCACACGCCCTCACCACGAGATGACCATGATTCCACGCACCATCCTCGTCATTGACGACGAACACAGCATTCGCGAGATGCTGCGCATGACACTCGAGTATGAGGGGTACACCGTGCTCGATGCCGCAGACGGCCCCACCGCGCTGGCAACGGTGGCTTCCGATGCGCCGGATGCGGTGTTGCTCGATGTGAAGATGCATGGAATGGATGGGATGGAGGTGCTCGATGCGCTGCATGCATCCGAACCAGACATCCCCATCATCATGCTCACCGGACATGGTACGATCGAGACCGCTGTGGAAGCCGTGCGACGCGGAGCCTTCGATTTTCTGTCAAAGCCGCCCGATCGCGACAAGATCCTGATCACGCTGCGCAATGCGCTGACACAGCGCTCGCTGCTGCGCGAGAATGAAAGCATGCGCAGCGAACTCGGATCGCCCGGCACGATGGTGGGTGCCGCACCGTCGATCCGCGAGTTGCGGGAATCCATCGCCCGTGTAGCGCCGACCGATGCCTTCGTGCTCATCACCGGCGAAAATGGAACGGGGAAGGAGCTTGTCGCGCGCGCCGTGCATGCGGCGAGCCTGCGGGCACACCGGCCGATGATCGAGGTCAATTGTGCCGCGATTCCGAATGAGCTGATCGAATCGGAATTGTTCGGTCATGAGAAGGGAGCGTTCACGGGCGCCGCAGCCCAGCGCATCGGGCGTTTCGAACAGGCCGATGGCGGGACGCTGCTGCTTGACGAGATCGGAGACATGAGCATCCACGCACAGGCCAAGGTACTGCGTGTGCTCGAGGAGGGGACGTTCGAGCGCGTCGGTGGCACCCGGCAACTGCGCGTGGATGTGCGGGTGCTGGCCGCGACGAACAAGAATCTCCAGAAGGAAATTCGAGAGCAGCGGTTCCGTGAGGATCTGTATCATCGCCTCAATGTGATCCCCCTGCACGTACCGCCCCTGCGGGAACGGCGGGAGGATATCCCGATGCTGATCGCGCATTTCCTCGACGATGTGTGCCGGCGCAACAAGCTGCCCCCCCGCGTCTTCGACGCGTCGGCGATCCGCGTGCTGTCGCAGATGCACTGGCCGGGCAATGTGCGCGAACTGCGCAATGCGATCGAGCGACTTGCCATTCTTGTCAGCACCACCATTACCGCCGCCGATGTTTCTCGCTTCGTGCAACCGGCGGGCGACGCGCTCGCACAGCTGCTCGATGCGGATCTGGAGTTCCAGACGTTCAAGGAACAAAGCGAGGCGTTGTACCTGAAGCGACAGCTCGAGCGCTTCGAATGGAATGTCAGCCGCACCGCCGAGGAGATCGGCCTGCAACGCAGTCACCTCTATACGAAACTCAAACGGTACGGCCTCGAGCGGGAGGGAATGCGGGAGGAATGAAACGCCTGCAGACCGGATGTGTTGCCGGACAGACCGCGCGCAGTCGGTCAGGTTCCTGCGGAAGTCGCTGTCCTGGCCGTGTCAAGCCTGCGATCGACGTCCTTGAGCAGACTGTCGAGTTCGGCAGGATGCCGCGCGTACCAGTCCATCGCTTGTTCGATGCGCACGCGTGTCACCCCTTGCGTGCGAAGGATCGAATCGATCGCCGTGCGCGTGGCGAGGGAATCTCCGCGATGCAGTTCACCCAGCACCAGCATGTCTGCGTGAATCCGCACCATGCGATCACGTTCAATCGGAGGCGCGTCGTTGTCGCAGGCCGCGCACAGCAGAGCACACATCATGACCACGCACGCCGCACGCATTCCGCGCGCTGAGCTGTACCTGTTGAGTATCACCCTCATCTGGGGATCCACATTCGCTGTTTCGAAAATCGTTCTCGCAAGCGTCTCGCCATATGCCTTGCAGACGATGCGCTTCACGCTCGCGGCTGCGCTTGTGGGAATCTACACGTGGCGTGACATCCGGGCAACCACGCGCGCGACGCTGTGGTCGGGACTGGTTCTGGGAATGCTGCTCGGTCTCGGGTTTCTGCTGCAGACCGTGGGGCTCACGATGACGACAGCATCCCGCACGGGATTCATCACCGGTACCATGGTCGTCTTCACGCCGCTGTTGCAACTCGTCCTCGAACGGCGTGCCCCCACCGTCGGCAACATCGTCGGAGTCGCACTCGTGCTCGCCGGTCTCGCGATGCTCTCCTCACCGGGAGCCGGCAGCTTCGGTCTCGGCGACTTGCTCGTACTCGGCTGTGCCATCGTCTTCGCCGTCTATATCGTCTGCATCGACATCTTCACGCGCGAGGCCTTCCACCGGGAGATCGTGTTCTACCAGTTCATCGCCACCGCACTCGTCGCCCTCGTGGCCATGCCACTTGCAGGGGACTCCGGCTCGTGGACGACACAGGCATTCGGGGGAACAGTCTATCTCGCAGTCTTTGCCTCGGCGATCGCGATTTTTGTCCAGTCCAAATACCAGCGCGAAAGCACGCCGACACGCGCGGCGATCATTTATTCGATCGAGCCGGTGCTCGCAGCCGCGATCGCGTGGATGCTGATCGGAGAACGTCTCGAGGGGTGGGGACTCGCCGGAGCAGCGGTGATCTTCGTCGGCTTTCTCGCCTCCGAATTCTGGCCCTCGCACGGGTCTAGGCACGCGCGCTTGCGTGCGTCCTCAGACGACGCCGGTCAGGCTTGAGTACGAAACACCGGGAACGACAATCGCCGGGACGTGCATGGGGAAGGACATGCCCCGCGGCCAGACGGCTTCCGCAGGGGTGCTGCCGGTCAGAAACTTGAGTAAGTAGATGGGCGTTTCACGGAACATCAAGTTCTGCACCGGACGCGTGATTTTTCCATCCTCAATCAGGAACAGACCGTCGCGTGTCGATCCCGTCAGTAGACAGTTGGCGGGGTCTTCGACCTGCAGGGCGGCGAAACGACGGACGAGGAGTCCGCGCTTGACGCCCGCAATCAAGGATTCGAGCGTATCGCCGCCTCCCTGCATGCGAAGATTGCTCGGAGGTGGCACGGGGTCACGACGCAGATGCCGGGCTGCGGCCAGGGAACGTGCAACGGTTTCGATGACGCCTGCACGCACCCAGGTGCGGGACCCCACCACCTGTCCATCGCTGGTGAAAGGCAGCGACGGAATGATCGGATCCGCCGGATCGGAACTCAGATGCACCGACGTGGCGAACAGCTCCTGCCCGAGCCGGGCGGTGCCGTCGAGTCTGACGAGGAAGGACTGCTTCTGCTGGATCGCATCCTCATCGAATTGGCGGATGAGCGGCATGAGAAGATCTGCAACGGCCGGCGCTTCGAACACGGTGGTGATGCGCTCGGGTGTGATGGCGATGGGATCCTTCCACTCGCTGCACAGCCTGACTGCCCGTGCGGTCATGGCCGCAATGTCGAGTGACCGCAGGTCATGGGCCCGCTGCTCGGCGAATCCAGTCGACTTTCCGTCGTGCGAAAAGACCCGCAGCTCGGCATGGGCGACGGTGACCGGCTGGTAGAGGAACAGTCCGTTCGACGAGGCGAGACAGGTAGCGCTCTCAGATGTCGTCACAGCGCCGGTTGCGAGCTGATCTGCAGAAGCGGTGGCATCGAGGATGCCTTGCGCCGTCGAAGTGTACCAGGTCGCCGTGGCGGCATCGAGGCTGCCTGCGATGTGCATGGGACTCATCTCCACGTGTATTGCACCTGGGTAGGGGATGATGCCGGGCGCATCTGTCGCATACGCAGTGCGAGCGACCGTGTCGGCGACGAAGCGAGCCAGCAGGGCACGATCCAGCCGGTTCGTCGTTGCCATCGCGTAGCGCGCACCCTTGCGCACCGTCACCGTCAGCGAGGCGTTGTGCAGTGTCGTGGCGGGGAACAGGCGTCCCCCGCTGAATGGAACACTTGTCGTCGAGAGTGCGGTCAAGGAGAGGAAGGTTTCATCTGCGGTCGACAAGGCCAGCGCATCGCGCATGAGCTGTTCGCACTGTGCACGTGTGATCATGGACGGGCCTCCCCATTTGAAAATGTCGAAATGTTGCTGTAACGCGCAGCCGGTGTCGAGATGCTGAAGGGCAGATCCCAGTTCTCGCCCGCCTGGGTGGGGAAGAGGTCGGCTCCAGCAACAGCGTCGGTCGCAACGGAGACTTCCGCAAGGGCGCCGAAGAAGTCCTTGATCCGCGCCTCGTACTCGAAGTCCCGCACCATCCCCTTCACAGTGCCATTCTCGATCAGCCATGCCTGTTCACTCGATGCACGGAACCATGAGCGATCGGTGCTGACGTTGAAGAACCCGCGTCCCGCCAGCAGGATGCCGAGCTGCGTGTCGGCGATGATCGCCTCGAGCGAGCGCGGCGAGGCACTGGGACGCAGACGCAGATTTGGCATCGTGAAGCGGGGCTGACTCTGCCAGCTCGCTGCACGCACGCGTCCCTGCCCCGAAATGTCGGCAGAATGTGAGGAAAGGGGTCTGGACTGTTCGTCGGGCAGGGGAAACCCGCGATAGATTCCGTTCTCGACGACGGTCCCCTGACCTGCAGGCCTGCCGCCATCATCCCATCGGAAGCTGCCGGTGCCGCGCCGCAGTGCATCGTCGTAGTCGACGGTCAGCTGTGCACTGGTGAAGGCCTGGCCACCGATGTCACGCAGGTGCAGGAGGCGGTGTGCGGGGTTTAGTCCATCAGTTGTGTGCACAGCGGCGGGATCGAGCTGCGGCGCAAGGAGGCGGTGCACGACATGCCAGTGGTGGGAGGGATGCATGACCAGATCGTAGCGCATCGGTGCGAGGGGAGCTGCGGACTGCATGGCGACCGCTTCATGCGCGGCGCGCTCGATCTCCTCGAGGAATGGATGCGCATTGACAAGTTCCCATCCCCCGGCCTGCGGTTCGAAGCGGGAGGTGCGCGTGTCGATACGCCCTGAACTCTGATCGAAGGCGGTGACCGCCGCGTTGACCCATACGTGGGTCAGTTTCTGTGTCAGGTGTGCATCGAGACTGCTGAAGAAGTGCAATTCGCGGCGTCGGGCGAACATGTTCGCGACGGCATATTCAATGCGCGGTTGCGCGCCGCCCTTGCGTGTGATGTCGCGCAGGAAGCTGGTGATCTCCTCGACGGGCACGTCGAAGGGATCGCGCACGAGTGGGGTGCTCCAGCTTTCGCGTACACCACGGACGCGGCCTTCCGGTGAGTAGCCGAGGGGTGCGACACGGGCGGTGACGGCTGCGGCAGCGAGGGCTTCCGCTGCCATGATGCGGGGAGACAGTGTGAAAAGATCACTGCAGGCGGATTGTCCCCATCCTCCATCCCTGAATACACGCAGTGCGATGCCGGCGTCGTCGCCGTCCATGACCGAATGGATGCGGTCTTTGCGGACTTGTGCATTGCGGTGGGTGGTGATGACGAATCGGGCGTCCGCGTAGGTGGCGCCCTGCGAGATGGCGGCCTCGACCAGGTCTTCCAGGAGGTCGTCTCCGGGGACGCCGACATGGGTGCGTGGAGCTGCGCATCCGGCAGGAAGCGAGGCCGCGACCGCGGCCGCACCCGAGAGTGCGAGAAAGTGTCTTCTATCCATGGGTCAATCGTTCAAAGTCACTCAAATTACTCGGTGCGGCCTCAAAGACCAACAACGCGCAGTGCTTTTGGTATATCGCACATGACATCCTATTTTCTCGTCCATATGGAAGCATGTCATCTCGTGATACGCGGACTCGTACAGGGCGTCGGTTTCCGCTGGTTCGTCCTGCGCGAAGCAAGTGCCCGTGGACTGAACGGCTATACGCGGAATCTCATGACTGGAGAGGTCGAGGTCGTGGCAGAGGGAGCGCGGCCGCTGCTCGAACAGCTTCTCGCCGCCGTGCGGATCGGTCCACGATCTGCACATGTGTCTCATGTGGAGGTGACATGGGAAATGGCCTCGGGCCGATACACGGGTTTCGACATTCGATAGGAGCAGATCGTGCAGATACGCGTCGGATACGGTTACGACATTCATCGTCTCGAAGCGGGCCGCCGCTTCATGCTCGGGGGCGTGGATCTTGGCGTGTCGTTTGGCCCCGTTGCGCATTCAGACGGAGATGCGTTGTTGCATGCGCTGTGTGATGCGCTGCTCGGAGCGGCGGCACTCGGTGACATCGGCCGGCATTTTCCTGATACATCGGAGGAGTTTCGTGGGATATCGAGTCTGGAACTGCTCGAACGAACGCACCGCCTGCTGCAGGCTGACGGCTGGGGTGTCGGCAATGTGGATGCCACGGTGTTGCTCGAACGGCCGAAGATCGCACCGCACAAAGACGCAATGGTTGCTGCGATCGCAGGATGTCTGAACCTCGATGCGAATGCGGTCTCCGTGAAGGCGACGACGATGGAATCCCTCGATGCAATTGGCGAAGGGCGCGGAGTGGCCGCGCATGTCATGACCCTGATCCATCGCCTGTGACGTGGAACAGCTGATCGCATTTCTCACATCCGTCGACATGGTGTTTGTCTACGCCGCCGTGTTCCTCATCGCATTCATCGAGAACATCTTTCCGCCATTTCCCAGCGACGTCGTGGTTGTTTTTGCAGGGTCGCTCGTCGCGATGGGCGCCGGCAGCGGTATTCTCACGGTGCTCCTTGCCACAGCCGGGAGCACCATCGGATTTCTCGTCATGTACCGCATTGGTGCTGCAGTTGACAAGCGCGTGATCGAGAAAGGGCGCATACGGTTCATCTCGCTGGATCTGGTGCACAAGGTCGAGCGCTGGTTTCGCCATTACGGGTACTGGGTGATCGTCGTCAATCGCTTTCTTGCCGGAACGCGGGCGGTTGTTTCGTTCGGGGCCGGCATGTCGCACATGCACGTGGTTCCGACCACTCTTCTCAGTGCCGTCAGCGCGCTCGTCTGGAATATTCTGCTTGTGTACATGGGTGTCATGCTTGGCGACAACTGGCGTAGCATTGGCGGCTACCTGGCCACATACAGCAAGACGGTCAGCGCCATCATTGCGCTCGTGCTCGTCATCTGGTTCTTGCGCATGTACATTGTCGCACGGCGGTCGAAGACGGAATCCACTTCAGGTACCAAGGGCCAGAACGGTTAATGGACGCACTTAACGGTATCGACCTCTGGTTCCTTCACCTTGGCAATCAGTTGCTTGCCAATCCCATGGGAGACATCCTCTTTCCATTCCTGACCGAGGTGCGCTTCTTCTACATCCCCTACGCCGTCGCGCTGCTCACTGTCATGATTGTTTTTCGGAAGCGGGGTGTCATCGCGGTTCTCCTGCTCGTTGTCACGATCGTGGCAAGTGATCAACTCAGCAGCACGGTGATCAAGAAGTCCATAGGACGTTCACGACCCTGTCACGAACTCGCATTGGAGCGGGTGGTAACCGTCTTCGATCCCCCGGAAACCAAGGCGGGAGCCGTCGACTCGCGTGTACCAGAGATCCGCCTCCTCGTCAATTGTGGAAGCGGCCGCAGCTTCCCCTCGTCGCATGCGGTCAACAACTTCGCGGCTGCCATGCTTTTTGCGCTCTTCTTCCCCCGTGCCCGCATCTGGTTGTTCACCTTTGCGGCCCTGGTTGCCTATTCGCGCGTCTACGTCGGCGTCCATTATCCCAGCGACATCCTGGCTGGCGCCGCCATCGGAGCCGGCCTTGCGTGGATCATCGTGCGAAGTGCCGCCAGCCTCATTCCAGCAGTGCGCCGCGTGCTCCCACCACCGCCTGCGTCCCAGGAGACTTCCGCATGACAGATCGTCGCATCAACCTTCAGTTAGCCGTTCTGACCGGAATCCTTCTCGGCGCTGCGTTCCCGCCGATACCGACGGGAGTGACGGCATTCGTCGGTTTCATTCCCTTCCTCCTCCTGCTCCGTCGAGTGGATTCCGCGGCGCAGACCTTTCGATTCAGCTATCTCACGTTTCTCGTACTCAATGTGGTGACGGTGTACTGGATCAGTGGATGGTGGGGGAGGGATCCATGGTTGAAAGCTGCAGGTGTTGCGGTCAATCTTGTTCATCCACTGTTGTTTACGATTCCTGCACTCATGTTGTACCTCGTGCGGAAGCGGTTGGGATGGAACCTCATGCTTGTCGTCTTTCCCTTCCTCTGGGCGGCCTGGGAATGGCTGGCTCATCTGCCTGAACTTAGTTTTCCATGGCTGATCATCGGCAACACGCAGAGCTATGATATCGAAAAAATCCAGTTCATCGCATGGACGGGTATCTTCGGGGCGTCATGGTGGATCGCAGCGGTGAACAGCATCCTCGTCGTTCTTGCCGAACGCGTCAGTTCTGGAGCATGGGGATTGCGTTCCCGACAGTCTCTGCTGACGGTGTCCGCTGCTCTGCTCCTTCTGTTCGTTCCGCATGTGTGGGGAGCGCTCGCGATGCGTGACGGCTCCGATGCTCACATGCTCCGCGTCGGAATCGCCCAACCTGACATCGATCCATACGAAAAGTGGTCTGCAGCCTCCGTGCCCATGGACAAGGTGAGGGACCTCATGAATCTCTACGACACGGTCGTGGACAGCGGCAATGTGGACCTCGTACTATTTCCGGAAACTGCTTTCCCCTTCCTCATCCGCCAGCCTTCACACCGGGATGAACTCCTCGAAGTGCAGCGGCGCATTGATCTGAAGGGGGTGCCTTTGCTCAGCGGTTTCGCGGATCTGACCTGGTATGAACCGGATTCCGCACCATCCAGCGCGAAACGCATCCCCGAATCCGATATCCGCTACGACACATTCAATGCAGCAATGCTGCTTCTCCCCATGAAGACAGAGCAGCAAGTCTATCACAAATCGCGACTTACGCCGCTGAGTGAACGTATTCCCTATCTGGACGCATTGCCATTTCTCCAGAATGCACTGTCATGGGGAGTGGGCATCAGCAGCTGGGGACTCGGCAACGACACCACGGTTTTCACGCTCGATACGCAAAGGAAATCGGTGCGGATATGGGCGATGATCTGCTACGAAACCCTCTATCCTGAGTTCATCACCGGTTTTACAGATCGCGGAGCAAACCTGCTCGCGGTCATCACGAATGACGGCTGGTTCGGTAATTCGTCCGGTCCCTATCAGCTCCAACGCTATGCCGTGCTCCGCGCCATAGAAAACCGCCGAGCCATCGCCCGCTGCGCAAACAATGGCATCAGCTGTTTCATTGATCCATGGGGACGCGTTTCAGGGGAAACCATTTTTGGAACGCGCACATGGACGGCTGCTGCCGTTCCCCTCCATGCGGAAGCCTCCTTTTACGTCCGTCATGGGGATTGGTTCTCACACCTCTGCGCAGCATTCACATTGATCGCGCTCCTGGCTTCCCTTCTCTCAGGGCGGCGGCGATCAGCGAGCTGACATCACGCACATGACACAGGTACTGCAATGATCGATCTGCGAAGCGATACTGTAACACGGCCCACTTCAGTGATGCGCGCGCGCATGGCCGCTGCCGAAGTTGGCGACGACGTCTATGGTGAGGATCCCGCAGTCAACCGACTGCAACAGAGGATGGCAGAACTGTTTGGCAAGGAAGAGGCACTCTTCGTTCCTTCAGGTTCAATGGGGAATCAACTTGCAATCAAAGCATGGACGCAGATGGGAGATGAAGTGATTTGTGAAGCAGAGGCTCACATTTTTCACTATGAGACTGCAGGACCCTCCATCATTTCCGGCGTGCAGTTGCATCCCGTTGCCACCACGCGTGGGACGCTGACCGCGGCCGGTATTCGCGCTGCGATCCGACCGCCTGAGTATTATTACCCGCGAACGAGCCTTGTGTGCATGGAAAACACGCATAATCGTCACGGCGGGAGCATCATCGCACTCGATGCCATGAAGGAGGTCGCGATGGAGGCGCACACCCACGGGCTCGCAGTGCATCTCGATGGCGCCCGCATCTGGAATGCGCATGCTGCCACCGGGATTCCGCTCCATGAGTATGCATCCACAGCGGATTCGATCAATGTCTGCTTCAGCAAGGGCCTCGGTGCTCCCGTCGGATCCATGCTCCTCGGACCTCACGACATGATTGCGCGCGCGCACCGCTTCCGCAAGGTGCTGGGCGGTGCCATGAGGCAGATCGGCATTCTCGCAGTTGCCGCCGAGCACGCGGTCGATTCCCACCTGCCATTGCTCGTCGACGATCATCGACGGGCGGGTGCGTTCGCGACTGCAATCGCCTCTGCCGGACCATGGCATATCGACCTCAGCCTGGTGGAATCAAATATGGTGCTGCTCGATATGTCCGATGCTGATGTTGCTCCCGCGACCATCCAGTCACGGCTCGCCGAGCGGGGGATCCTGATCGGGATGGGACGGGGAGCATCGCTCCGTGCTGTCTTCCATCTGGACATTACAGACGATGATCTCGAGTCGGCGATTTCCATCTTTTCAACCATAGGATGAACGCATGCAACCTGATCTCTCACTTTTTGGTCATCGCTATCCCTATCGAGTCAAGACCTTTCAGGTCGATCGTCAGAATGTCGTGCACAACATCTGGTATTTCTTCATGCTCGAGGAGGCTCGCGTCGAGTTCATCCGCTCGGTAGGGATGCGCATCGACGCGGAGGCGTTTGTGACCCACTCGAAGTACTTTGTCGTACGCAACACATGCGATTATTACGCGCCTGCCTCTTTCGATCAGGATCTAATGATCCACTCGCGAATTTCGATGGTGAAGAACAGCTCGCTTACCTTCGAGCATGTGATCTACAATGAGAGCAGCGGCCAGATCAGTGCAATGGCAACGCACGTCCTTGTGCATGTCGATGTCGACACCAATCGGCCGGCGCGTGTGCCCGATGACATGCGCGAGTTGATCCTTGCCCACGAAGGCGACCGCGTGCGCTTCGTCGAGGATTGATGTCGCTTGATGAC
>JAEYUG010000079.1 GCA_023432805.1 Bacteroidota bacterium
GGGCGCGGAGATGTCTATAAGAGCCAGGCCTCCTCGTCCGCACCGACACGCCCGGGGGAAGCTTCCGATGGACGTCTGCGGTCTGCCGTGCCGGACTCGACCCGTGATGCGTCGGCGCCGCACGATCATGCGATGCGCAGATTCCATCCCACATTTGCCACACAGGACGAACTGCTCCGTGCCTTCGCAGATGGGCTGCATCGGCGGGATGCAGCAGCACTGCGCGCGCTGCTCGTCACCGAGCACGAGTTCACCGACTGGCTCTGGCCGGAATTTCCGATGAGCGATCCCGCGATGAACGTGCCCGAGGGATTCGCATGGAACAACCTCGCGGTGAAGAGCGACAAGGGACTCCGCGCGCTGCTGCGGCAGTACGGTGCTGCGCGTCTGCAGGTGCGGGGCGTGCGTTTCACGGATGCAGCGGAGCGCTACGCAGGCTTCACCGTGCAGGGTGGCACGCGCATCGACGCGACGAGCGCCGACGGCAGGGAGTTGGAAATCTCGCGGGTCGGATCGATCGTTGTGCTCAATGGTTCGTACAAGTTTCTCAGCTATCGCGAATAGCATGCATCCAGTGGCGGTCGCAGGCTGCATGCTGCTGCTTCTCGCACTTCCGCGGGAGGGGTGGGCGCAGCTGCGCGATTCGATCACCGCCGACGCTGTGCTGCGGCACATGCATGTGCTTGCGCATGACTCGCTCGAGGGACGCGGCACGGCGACGCGGGGAGAGCGATGGGCGGCGGCGTACATCCGCGACCGGCTGGCCGCGGCGGGGGTGTCGCCCGCGCTACCGGGCAACGAGTGGCTGCAGTGGATGCCGATGCACGCGAGCCGTCCCGATGCGTCGGCTACGATCGACATCACCTTCGCAGAGACGGTCGTGCGCCTTGCCGTGCAGCGCGACGTCGTGCTGTACGAGAGCGGTGCCGAGACTTTCATTCCCCAGTCGCTGCCGCTCGTGTTCGTCGGCTACGGCATCGTCGCCCCCGAATACGACTACAACGATTATCAGGATCTTGACGTGCGCAATGCCATCGTCGTGATGTTGTCGGGCGAGCCGCCATCGCAGGATTCGACGTACTTCGCCGGAGCCCGCACTACGGTGCACGCGCTGCCGGCATGGAAGCAGCGCATCGCGCTCTCGCGCGGAGCCCGTGGCAGCATGATCATCACGCTGCCACGGGACGCAACGACGTCGTGGGAAGAACGCTGTGCCGCGTTCGCATTCGAGCATGTGACGCCGGCGAGCACGCCGCCCGCCACGCTCTCCGCAGAAATCGCGTGGGAGTTCGCACCGCTGCTGTTTCACGACTCTCCGTACGAGTTCGACGAGGTGTTGACAATGGACAGCACGAGCAGGATGCGCAGTTTCGCGCTTGCCTGCGGCGCCTCGTATCGCGCCGGCGCGCGCACGCGGGATGCACGCGCGGCGAATGTGGTCGGTGTGATCGAGGGCGCGGATCCGATGCGTCACGCGGAGGTGCTGCTGCTCGCCGCGCATTACGACGCGCTCGGCATGCAGTCAGGCGCTGCTGACTCAATCTGGAACGGGGCGGTCGACAATGCCATCGGCACTGCGGTGCTCATCGAGATCGCGCGTGCGCTGGCAGCGGATCCCCCGCCGCGCAGTGTCGTCGTGCTCTTCACGACAGGAGAGGAGAAGGGACTGCTGGGTGCGCAGTGGTACACTGCGCGTCCCGCACGACCGCTGCACCGCACCATCGCAGCAATCAACATCGACGGTGTGTCGATCTTCGACCGCGTGCGTGCGTTCACCGGCATCGGCGCTGATCTCTCGACGCTCGGCGATCGGCTTTCGGACGTCCTGCATGCGAGAGGACTCCACCGCGCAGACGTGGCGTCGCTCTTCGATGCGGAGGAGTCCTTCATGCGCTCCGATCAGTTCGCCTTCGCCCAGGCCGGCATTCCCTCGATGCTTGTGATGGAATCACTCGACTACGAATCACTCACACCCGCAGAAGGTCGCGCGCGCTATCTGGCATGGATGAGGGACGTCTACCACGCGCCGGGAGACGACATGCTTCAGCCGTTCTCCCACGCGGCGATCACGCAGCATGCATCGCTGCTGCTGGCGCTTGCGCGTCACCTGGCCAATGCAGCGGAGCCGCCCCGCTGGCATGCGGGCGTACCGTATCAACAGGCCCGCCTGCGTTCGCAGGCTGAGGGTCGCTGACATGCGCATGCGTCCTCATGTACGTACCGCTCTTCTGCCGCTGCTCACGCTGCTCGTCGCAGGTTGTGCCGCCACGACCACAGATGAAGCCACACTGCGCATCACCGGTTCCGACACGATGCTTGAGATTCTCACGCGCGTGGTAGACGACTATCGCCGCATCTATCCGTCCCGGCCGGCTTCCGTTGAAGGCGGCGGAAGTCGCGCGGGCATCGCGGCACTCATCGCCGGACGCACCGACCTTGCCGCATCCTCGCGCCCCATGCTTCCCGACGAGGCACGCGCCCTGCTCGAGGCCCGCTCGACCCTCGGACTCGGGCATCTGGTGATGCGTGATGCGATCAGCATCTACGTGCATGAACGCAATCCCGTTCAGTCGCTGACAATGACACAACTGCGCGAACTGTTCACGGGTCGCGTGCGCTCGTGGCGCGAGGTCGGCGGCAGCGACGCGCCCGTGCGCATCCTGATACGCGAGGCCGTCAGCGGCACGCATCTCTACTTCGAGGAACACGTCATGCTCGGCGAGAGCTACGCACCGCATGCACGCATGTTCGTCCGCACGGCCGACATGATCGAACAGATCGCGGGCGACACGACTGCGATCGGGTATGGGGGATGGGGGTATCAGCGCGACGGCGTGCGCCGGCTGCGGGTGAACGGGGTCGAGGCGGGTGACGCGCAGGTGCGCGAGGGAAGCTACCCGATCGCACGGCATCTGCGATGTTATTCGATCGGAACGCCGCCCGAACACGTGCAGCACTTCATCGACTGGGTGCATGGTCCCGAGGGACAGCGCGCCATCGAAGAGGCGGGCGGACTTCCGCTGTTTCCGGAAACCGAGTGAGGTGATCGCATGGCCGTGACCGATGTGCTTCTCGATCCATTGCTGCAGCGTCTCGGTCTCGACCGTTCGCTGCGCGAACAGTACCGCATCGCCTCGCTGCACGGCAGGGCGGAGGGCGTGGGCTTTTCGCGGGAGCTGCTGCAACTGAGTGCGCCGATGGTGGTGCGCGGACTCCTGAACTTCGCCGTGCTGCAGATGTCCGATGCGTGGGAGTACCCGTACTGGGTCAGGCGCCAGCTCGATCCCGAAAGTCTCCACTTCGTGCCGCGCTCGCAGAATCCCCTGCTCATCAATGTCACGCACCGCCGGTGGACGATGGTCGGCACGCCGCATGGCGAGCATGAACCTGTCGTCGATCCGCGCGGACTCGTCACACCCCTGCCGCACGAGTGGTCCCTCGACATCTGGCTCGAGGTCGACGGCGTGCTGCACCTGCCTGCGCAGCAGACCACGTTCACGCAGACGGCGACAACGACACATCCGTCTGTCACCACGGTGTTCGCAGTTGCAGACGTCGTGTGCAGCACGCACGTGTTCGTCGCCTCGACGCGGCGCGGGCACGACTTGCTCGTGCTGCGGGCCACGCTCGAGACAACGTCCGATCATACCCGTGACGCCACGCTGTACGTGGCCATGCGTCCCTTCAATCCCGAAGGCGTCGCACCGATCACCTCCATCGGCCACGCTTCACCGCACGAAGTGTCGGTCAATGGCAATGGCGCGGTGATCTTCGCACGGCGGCCGGACTGGATCGCGTGCTCGAACGATCGCGGGGGAGATCTCGCCGGACATCTCAGGCGCGGCGAGGGCCGTCTCGACAGCGAGCGTCTGCAGCAGCATGCAACCTGTCCGCTGGGACGTGCACATGCGCTTGCTGCATATCACCTGACACCGTCAGCTGAAGCTGCGCAGCATGTCGATGTTGCCGTGCCGCTCGATGTCCGGACCCCGCTGCCCGCATCCTCCGCACGTCGGTCGTGGCGCATCGATCGTGATCGCCGCTACCAGCGCGAGCGGGAGCGCTGGACGCGCGAACGCTCAACAGGTGTCGTGTACCGCTTCGGTGTGCGGCAGATGCAGGACATCTTCGACGCATCGCAGCTCGCACTGCTGCAGCTCTGCGACGGTGACACGATTACACCGGGACCATGGATCTACCATCGTTTCTGGTATCGCGATGCCGCACCGATGCTCGCCGCGCTCGACGTGTGCGGGCACCATGCACGTGTGCGTGCCGTCGTCGACCGCTTCCCCGAGGGATTGACGGCGGAGGGCTTCTTCCGCGGTCCCGACGGCGAATGGGATTCGAATGGTGCCGTCCTTCACACCATCCTCCAGCATCACGCACGCACGCGCTCCGACAGCTGGTTGCGTCGGTGGTATCCGGATCTCGTCCGCGCCGGCGACTGGATCGTGCGCACGTGCAGGCATACCGCGAACGGCCTGCCGCCTGCGGGACTCAGTGCCGAGCATCTCGGTGCGAGCGATCAGTATTACTGGGATGCGTTCTGGTGTCTTGCCGGACTTCGCTCCCTCGCAGACATCGCCGAGACGCTCGGCCATGCGGAAGCCGCCGTGCAACGACGCAACGAGGCTGCGCAGCTTGAAGCATGCATCCGTGCGGCGGTAGGTGATGATGAAGCGGTGATCGCCGGCGCACCCGGGCGGGCCTTCGACGCTTCAGCAATCGGATCTCTGTGCGCGGTGTATCCGCTTGATCTCTTCGATGGCACGTGGGCCGCCGCCGACGAGACCGTGCGCGCGCTGGATGCGCGTTACATGACCGCTCGTGGATGGTATCATCCGATCATCCACTCGGGATACAATCCGTACATGACCATGCAGATCGCGCACGCACTGCTGCTGCTCGGCGACGTCGAAGCTGCGTGGAAGGCGGCGCATCCGATCGTGCATGAGACGAAGACGCCCTGGTCCCTGCCGGAGGCGATGCATCCGCGCGGCGGGGGATCGATGGGCGACGGTCATCACGGCTGGGCTGCCGCGGAGATCGTGTTCTTTCTTCGGGACTGCTTTGTTATGGAGCGCGGCACCGTGCTGCACCTGTTGCATGGAGCGACGCGCGAGATGCTCGCCGGTGCCGATGACTGGATCATCGAGAACGCGCCGACTCGTTTCGGCACCGTCTCGCTGCGGGTATGTGTCGGTGCACGGAGGATCGAGATCGACGTCCGTCTGCGCCAGCATGCGGGTGTGACATGTGATGGCCTCGGCATCCGCCTTCCCTGGCCGGTACGGAAGGCGGCGTCGATGCCGACGCATGCGGTCGAGTGTCGCGTGAACGAGGAGGAGGCGTTCCTGCGATGCTCAGCCGATGTGCGAGTGCTGCTGTGCGAGATCTGAGAAGTCGTCGGAGGGAACCATGCAGATGCTGCTCGGGATGCCCTGCAGCGCATCGGGGTGTGCGGATAGTTCAGCAGGTTCTCCCAGCCACAGCGAGAGTCCGAGAGGATCGGTCAGTCCGAGCAATGGCAGGTCGAGCGTGCTGTCGCCTGCTGTGAGCATCGGCGCCTGGTCTCCGAACACGCTTCGATAGACCTGCACCTTGCCCTCGCCGATGGGAGCCGGTTCGACGATGCGATCGGTCAGCAGGTTGTTGTCGTATTCGACGTCCACTCCGAAGGCCCGATGCTGCGACACGCCATAGAGCACGCTGGCCGTGATGCGGACGCTGATGGCGTTGCTCGCCGAGAGGATGATGACGTCCCACCCGCGATCCTGCAACAGTGCCACGAACGAGCGCATGGCGGTGTTGACCCGCGGCCGCACGTGCCGGGGCAGATAGCCGCGACGGGGCGTGTACTGGTCGAAGATGGCGTCGAGGGTGGCTTCCTCGATGACGATCGGGGAGAGTCCATGCATCAGCGTGACAGCGCGGCGGTAGGCAGCGATGCGATCCCGCGTGAGCAACGCGGCGTACTCGTTCCATGCCTGTGGTGCGAGAAAACCGTCTGCGATCAGCAAGCGCAGCACCGCCTCTCCCACATCGTGCATGAGCAGGGTACCGTCGAGATCGAAGGCGGCAATGCGCGCCTCGCCGGCACGCTGCTCGTCGATGCGGCGAAACATCGCGTGCGCCTGCTCGAGCATGTTCATGACGATGGTCATGCGACCTCCACGGGCACGTCGACAACGAGTGGTCGCTCGCCGCGCGCGTGTGTGCGGACTGCGATCGCGGGCAGCGAGGGCTTCTGGTAGGGGATGGGGAGGACGGTGGTCTGCATGGTCGGTGCTCCGTCTGCGAGATGCAGCGTGTTGTACTTGAGGTAGGGATGCGGGTCGTCGCACACGGCACCGGCACCGTTCGCGATCTGCATGCCAACGTGCTCGTAGTGTCGGGACTGGTGCACATGGCCGTGCAGCACGGCACGCACACCGAGACTGCGGAATGTGCGCAGCAGCCGCGACGAGCCGTGCAGGCGCATGGTCCAACCTTCGATCGTGTTCCAGAGCGCAGACTCCGCCTGTGTGTCCCGCGCGCGGTGCAGGTGATGGTGCATTGCGACGATCGGGATGCAGCCTACGCGGCCGAGCATCGGTGCGAGCTGGGCGAGTGCGGTGCGCGCGCCGCTGTCGATGGCGCCGTTGCTTCCGAAGGGATTGCGTATGAGGCTCCACGGCATCGTGGTGTCGAGGCACACGATGTCGCAGGGTCCGACATGCTTGATAAGGGGGAAGAAGGAGGCGGTGCGGTGCGCACCGTCGAAGGTTTCCGCGAAAGCGTCGATGAACGTGGCACGTGCCCGCGCCAGATCGGCACAGCGCAGCATCCGGGGGAAGTCGAGCACGTCGACAGCACGGTGGGGTCCGCCGAACACGTCGTGATTTCCGGGCACCACGGTGAGCCGGTCGGAATGGAGGAGTCCGAACGTCGCGAAGATTTCGCGGGCAAGCGCGAAGTCGTCGGGATCGGCGGTGCTCGTGATGTCACCCGTCACCACGATGTGATCGAATCCCTCGTCAAGTATCGCACGCAGCAGCAGCTTGAGACTGCGGATGTGTTCGCGATAGTAGCGTCTGCTGATGTGGGGATCGGAGATGTGCGCGATGCGGAAGGGCCGGATGGTCTCAGGCTGCATGCGCATGTCTGCGATGTACGTGGTGTGCAATGACATCCTCATAGTGGTGGAACAGCTGATCGAGCACGATGGACCACTCGTACTGTCGCGCGCGTGCGACGGCCTGCGTGGCGACATGGCGGCGCAGCTCGTCGTGTTCGACGAGCCAGGAGACTTTCTCGGCGAGATCCGACGCATCCTTCGGCGCCGCATGAAATCCCGAGATGCCGTCTTCAATGAGCTCGAGTGCACCCCCGCTGGAGGCGGCCACGGGCGCGAGTCCGCTGGCCATGGCCTCAAGCGTGACGAGTCCGAAGGTCTCGGTGGTCGAGGGAAATGCGAATACGTCCGATGATGCGAATGCCTCGGAGAGATCGCGTCCCTGCTGGTAGCCGAGAAAGTGCGCGTGTGGAAGCATGTTTGCAAGTGCGGTGCGAGCGTGACCGTTACCGACGATGACAAGTTCGTGCCGGCTGCCCCGGGCGCGCAGCAGCTGCTCGGCTTCCGCAAGGACGCGCAGGTCCTTTTCCCATACGAGCCTGCTGACGAAGAGGACGATCGGATTCCGTCCTCCTCCAAAACGACGGCGCCATGTCTCCGAACGGTGGCTCGGGTTAAAGAGCGTGGCGTCGTACCCGTTGGGCAGATAGGTGAGGCGTTCGATGCCTGCGACGTCGAGTTCGTCACGTATCGGACGGGTCGGGACGAAGGTGCGGTCGACGCTGTTGTAGAACCTGCGCGTGAGCATCCACACGACAGGCTGCATCGCGTCGAGTCCGTAGTACGACGGGTACGTGGGGAAGTGCGTGTGATACGTCGCGACGACGGGAATTCCTGCACGACGTGCGTGCTGCATGGCCGTGTAACCGAGTGTGCACGGACTGTTGACGTGGATGATGTCTGGCCTGAAGGTTTCGAGATGCGCACGGAAGCTGCGTGCTGTCGGATAGGCGATGCGATAGTTGCGCTGCAGTGGCAGCACGACCGAAGGGACGGTGTGTACGGGTATGCCGTCGTCGTGTGTCGGTGTGTCCGATGCGACGGCCGTGACGGTGTGACCGCGCTGCAGTGCCGCGTCGATCATGCGGTGCACGCAGCGCGTGACACCGTCCTGTCCCCGATTGAGATTTGCGTTGAAGTATGCGATGCGCATGTCAGCCTCCATTTCGTCTCTGCAAATCTGGCATCCGAACATGCAGCGGATGTTCGGCGCGTGCGAGAAAGTGATGATGGCGGCAGATTGGAAATGAAAGTCTATTTTGCACACACCATGCATCACACAACCATCCTGCATCCGCGTCGCACGCTGGCGACGATCACCGAGCGGCGGCGCGAACGCCTGCGCGAAGTCATCCGCATGCGGCAGCCCGACATGACCGTCGTGCTCGAGAACATTTGGGATCCCCACAACGTGAGCGCGATTCTGCGCACGGCCGACGCCGTCGGCGTGCTCGGCGTGCACCTGCTCTACTACATCGAGAAGGCGCCGAACCTCGAGCGGCAGGGAAAGCTCAGTTCGGCTTCCGCGAACAAGTGGCTGCAGTTCGAGAATCACGACAGCGTCGAGGCCTGCTATGCGCGTCTGCGGGAGAAGGGACTCCGCATCTACGCCTCGCACCTGACACGTAATTCCGTGCCGCTCTACGATCTGGATCTGACGCAGCCGGTCGCCCTCGTCATGGGCAATGAAAGCCGCGGTGTCAGCGATGCGGCCTGCGACCAGGCGGACGCCGTCTTCCACATTCCCATGGTCGGCATCGTGCAGAGTCTGAACGTGTCGGTGGCCACGGCCGTCACCCTCTACGAGGCGCATCGGCAGCGGCGCGTCGGCGGACTCTACCCCCATCCCACCATGACCGACGAGGAAGTCGACCGACTGCTCCTGCACTGGTCCCAGCGCTGACCGATCATCGACCTGCATCGTGTCAGGTTCCGAGCAGCGGGATTGTCTTCTTTAATTGCACCTGCACATCATTACGTGCCGATGGTGTTGTCCATCGCCGGCACACGCATCACACAGACCATCAGATCGTGGAGGTCTCATGCGTCATCCTGTGTTGTCTGCGATGCTGCTTTTCGCATGCCTTGCGCTCCCCCTCGCCGCGCAGACCGCGTGGCCACCCGCACCGTTCGTCCTCAGCACCGCACCCATGGGCAACACTGACATCTTCCGGATGGACCACGTCGGTGGCTGCACCTCGAACGGTATCGAGCAGGATGTACTGCGCCTGCAGTGGCAGGCCTCACGATGGATGCCGCCGTATGAGAATCGCAACGACACGACCGACACGATCCGCTACGAGTTCACCTTCATCATCGACAGCGTCGGTGCCTCGTCATCGAAGCGCATCCTCGTCAGCTTCCCCTCGGACAACGGCGGCATGTGGCCGTCGCTCACCCTGCGGGGCAACATCGTCTACGAGGCACTTTTCCGCCCAACCATACCGTATCCGATTGAACCTGACTCGATCGTGATGCGTCTGCCCTGGTACGTCAGGGCATCGAACCGCACCGGGTGGACGTATTCCGACACGGCGGGTGTGACGATCAGAAACAATCCGATGCCGACGCCGCCCCTGGCGATCTCCTTCAATCGACTGCCGCACGCAGCTCCTGTGGCGTTTACTCCACGCAATGGGAGCGTCATGACAGGCATTACTGCCCTGACTCCTGCAATCGATGTCATCTGGTCTCCGGCTCTGGATCGCAACATCGAAAAGGGAAGATTCGTTGATGCCTTCCGACTCTACAATCCCATGACAAGATCATGGGTATCGGACCCCGGACGAACGATCGACACACTCACCTACCAGTTCGTCGCGCGTGTCGTGCGCACCGCTCCAGCAGGGAAGGGGGCACCCATCGGAAGCCTCCATGTCGAGAATGCCGGTTCCATCCACGGTGTGCAGATTCCCCCCGAGACCATCGATGCATGGTTCGGCGGACTCGTGAACGCACCCACGCTAACGACGGCCGACACGGTCGTCATCGACTGGAATGTCTTCGTCAAGGATTTCTACTCCACCTACACCGAGCGTGCCACTGGGGGACCCCATCTCGATGAGGTGACGCATCGCTACGATGCCATGAAGCAGACCCTCACGAGCGATACGGCGGCGTGGAGCCGCTTCGGCTGCCGGCCGCATGAACTCGTCAGCGACACCTTTCGCTTCACCCTCGTGCGCGACGGCATCACGGGCGTCACACGTGTGCTGGACCATGTCCCCGCTGCCTGCACCATTCTGTCCTGCCATCCCGCACCCAGCAGTGGCGTCTCCACGATGACCTACGCACTTGCGCGCAGCGCGACCGTGCAGATCGACGTGCACGATCTCCGTGGTGCGCGCATCGCGACACTGCTGCAACTCGCTCAGTCTCCCGGTCAGCACGAGGTGGTGTGGGACGGTCGCGACCAGACGGGATGCATGGTCCCCACCGGTACCTACATCCTGCGCATCACTGCCGACGGCATGCAGTTGCAGCGTCCCATCATCCTGCTGCGCTGATCACGCAGCAGACGGGCGCGGTCAGGGCCTGACCCGCTCGACGATCCAGATGCCGCGGTCGCCATCGTAGACGAGCCGGTAGCTGTGGCAGCATTCGAGGCGGAGGACCCATTCATGTTCCCACCCGTTCTCGATGCGGATCGTCAAAACGGCGCCGTACTCCTCGAGCGGAAACTCCTGTCGTCGCAGACGGTGCACCTCGAACGGCACCCAGTGGCGCCGGTCGGTCGTGGCAAGGAAGTACACCGTGTCGGGTTCCGCCGTCTCGATCACGATGGCGGAGGCGCCGAAGCGGTGTGCCGGAACCAACGGCTGCGGTGTGCGGCCTGGACTGCTTCCCACGCATGCCTGCGTGAGCGCTTCGAACGATGGCGCAAGGGAGTCGGTCATGGCCACTGCATAGATCCCCTCGTCGAAGGCTCCATCCCACCCATTGGCACATGCCAGCGTCATCCAGCGGACCGACGGCGCGAGTACCCTGCTCACGAGCGTGTCGAGATTCCGCAGGCGTGCGATGCAGGAATCGCATCGGTACAGCGTCGCCTGCTCGAACGCGTCGGCGAGATCAAACTGCAACTGCATGCTGAAGTTCTCAGCGTCGTAGGCATAGGGAAGTGCCGTGTTCGATCGCGAGTCGGAGTCCGCATACTGCAGCATCCGCAGATAGGATCGCGTATATGCGAGCTTTTCGCGCATCGCCGTGAAATCCTCCTGCACCTCCCGCACCGAGCGCTCCATCTGCCGGCACTGCGCCCGCACCATCTCCACCCCCGCCAGCAGCATCCACGCCGCCAGCAGCATTGCAGCACCTCTTGCGCCCATGAAACGTCCTCCGATACTTCACTCCCCGATGTTGATGCGTCGTGAATAGGCACCGTTCAGATCACCGACCAGATCTTCGAAGGGAGGGGGCGATTGAAGGGGATCAACCGCAAGGATATCGAGCAACGCCTGCGCGTTCTCCTTCAATCCACCGGTCGCCAGCTCTCGTGCATCGTGATAGAGATTCGCGCGTGCGTCACTGACTGTATGGATGGGCATCTTTCCTCCTTTTTTCAAACGTACGTATAATCGTACCCTCGTCAAGTCACATCGATTCCTCGCCGCATTAATCTTGTCGATGGATTACAGGACAAAGAAGAAGAGGATGAGGATGAAGGCGGCGCCCGTTCCCATCACGACACGGGCTGCGGTGATACTTCGCTGTTTCAACGCACGCCAGGCCCACGCCGCACCGAGCATCGGAAGCAGCAGCGCGAGATATCCGACGAAGGCCTCGCCGTAGCTCAGGGATGCAGCAAAGCGCTGGCTGAGCGAGGGACCCACAAACATGCCATACAGCACGAACAGGTGCAGCGCATAGACGAGAAAGGACTCCTGCCCGACGAGCCTGACGAAGGCAGGCGCGATGCGGAAGCGACGCTCGAACCAGGCCATCATGGCAAGCAGCAGCAGCACGGTGCCGAGTCGGATGATGTTGAATTCGGGCGAAGACGTCCAATACCAATGTGTCGATGCCTTCACGGGGGGAATCTGGTCAATCAGCCATCCTGTCGCGAAGAGCCCGGCGCCGATCCATGCCAGCTGCCGAAGCATGCGCGCTCCCTCGTCACGTGCCTGCGCCTCAGCGAAGACCATGCCGAAGGCCGCTCCGAAGAAGACCAGCCCGCTCCACGGAAACAGCGGAAACAGCGATCCCCACCCCTTGTTCAGATACGCTGCCAGCCACATCGGCACCGCCTCGACCGCGCCGAGATGATACATGAGCGGCGTGACGAGAAACACCGCTGCACCGAACCCGAATGCGACGTTGCGGAACATCGCACGCGAACGCATGAAGAAGAGCAGCACGTGCAGCACGACGAGACTCACCACGATGAGCTGTAGCACGTCGACCGCGAAGAACGTCTGCAGCTTGACGGGATCGATGCCGTCGAGAAGATCCTTCCACGTGCGCGACGGGAAATGCAGCAGGTACCCGACTGAAAGAATCAGCAGCAGGTGGCGGAACCGCGGCAGGAGCGAACTGTTCGGCCGCGAGTACTGCTCCCACTTTCGCATGGCGGCAAGGCTCAGCGAGAAGCCCGCCAGAAACACGAATGATGGTGCGACAAGTCCGTTGATGAAGGTGATGAACTTCCAGAGCTGCGAACCCTTGAGTGCGGGATCGAGCCAGTCGTTGAAGGTGTGCACTTCGATCATCACGATCACAGCCCAGCCGCGCAGCTGATCGATGAACCCGAGCCGGGCAGAGGAGTGGGAGGCCATGGCTTACCTCTCGAATGCGCCCGAACGCATCCGGGCGATGGTTTCTGCGGTGAGGATGTATTCGGCAGCACCGCTGCCGATGGAGGGAAGTGCGCCATACCAGCTCTTCGAAACAGGATCGATGAGCTCGGGCAAGAGACCGTTGTTGCGCGCGGATATCGCCGTGATCACGGTGAACAGCGACTCGGCACAATCGCTCATTCCCGCAACGGCACAGGCCCGCGCAAGGCGCAGGGTGATGATGGGACGTGCCTGCCGGGTGAACCAGTCACCGTCGGGTTGTGCATTGAAGAAACCCTGTCGGTCCTCGATCGCGAAACCGCGCTCCACGACATCGATCATTGTGCGGGCCTCCTCCGAAGTCGCATCGACAAGTTCGAGCCAGACAGCGTCGGCGAGCATGGGATGAAAGAGCGTGAGTTCCAGAGGAGTGAGCGAGGAATCGCTCGCACGCTGCATCACCCCGGCAAGACGCGTCCGTACGGTGGCGACCGTCCGCGCGGAAGCCTCCTCGTAGAGAAATGCTCGCAGGTCGTCGCGCATCACGCGGGCATATCGCGCGGAAATGCGCAGTGCTGCAGCAGCATGCAGCGAGGTGACGATGCCGGGTGCGTCTGAGAGTCCCGGTCCGAACGGACTCGCATCCGTCGGCATGAGTCCCTCGTCGTCGCGGCGGTAGAGCAGAATGTCCGCAACGCGCGTGCGCAGATGCTCCCACCGCGCCGCGATGAAGCTGCTGTCGATGCGCGCTTGCTCGGCGGTCGTGCGTCCTTCGCGCACCGCCGCACGACGCAGCGCATCCACTGCGCGGATGTACGCAGGCATTCCGTCGTAACGGAGGTCCGCATCGAGGTGGTTGTTCCACCGATACTCCGTGCCGGACCCTGCATAGGGCGCGGGTGAGATGAGGTACGGATATCCGACCCCGTAGTCCGTTGTTCCGCGCGGTGAGAAAAATGTATAGGCATCGTGACCGGCCTGTTCGATGAATGCGAGTCCGGCACGTGCCTCATCGACGAGCCCCGCCTCCGCCAGGGCCTCGCACGCGGCGAGATGATCACGCGCATGCGTGCGCGCCCGCGACATGGGAGTGAACGCATCGACGATCTGCCCCGCTCCCGCACCCGCCTCCCGCACCTGCGCCTGCACGAGGGTCAACACACTGCGCCTGTAGACGAACTGCTCGTCGGTGCTGAAGAGCGACGGCAGGAAACGCATACGCTGCATCACTGCATCCCACACCTCGCGCTCGCGCGCGAGATCCCAGACGGGACGCCCCTCCGCGTCGCGGTCCGCGAGCAGCGCCTCCATGTCGCGCTCGGCCAGCTCGTCGCAGCAGGAATGCCAGACGAGGATGAAATGCTTCCGATGGATGCCGTCGGTATGCTCGATGTGCTCGCGAACAGTCCATGCGATCCGGTCGAAGGTTGCGCTGATCCCCACATCGTCGAGATCCTCCACCTCATCCCACGATACCGAAACGATGAGGGCGTGGATGGAGGATGTGCGAGGATGGTGCAACTCCGCGATCATGCCCCCGGGGTACTGCATGCGCACGACGCCGGTCGCGTCGAGGAAGCCGATTGTGGGCGCACCTCGTGCGGCGGCCGGCTCGACGATTCCGTTGCGCTGTACGGTGAGCACGAGATTGGAGAGGATCGGCTCGCTGACGAGCCCGGGTTCGATTTCGGCGTGGAGACGGGGACGGGTCCACGCGATGCCGCCACGCACGGGACTGACGGCGCTGACCATCGCGCCGTTGGTGATGTAGAGTGCCGGGGGGCGGAAGGGATCGTCGACGATCTCATCGAGCACGCGGCCGATGTCACGCGCGCGGATGATCCGGAAGATTGAGCCGGTGATGCCGCCCGAGTCGGCGTGGTCGTAGACGCGGATGGCCAGGAGGTTGTGTTCTTCACGAAGGTGGCGCGGCAGGGGATAGATGCGCAGTGAGCGGAGTTCGGAGCGGAACAAAGGCGGGAAGGCGCCGGTGCGGGCGATGCCGGTTCCGTTGAGGTAGGTCTCGTCGGCATCGTCGACAGCGCTCATCACGAGCAGGAGGCTGTCGTCGCGCATCGATGGGGGAATGGTGAAACGGAGGCGGTACCATCCAAAGCCGTCGAGCAGGGGAAAGCCTGCGCGCTCCCATGCGCCTGGGACGGGAATGAAGCTCCAGCCTTCGCTCTCGTCGATGTACTTGCTGCGCCAGACCTCGTCGTCGCCGGCTCGGAAGGCCGCAAGACCTCGGAGGTCGATGGTCTCCTGCGCACAGGCGGTCGTGGCGAATACGGCCAGCACGCAGGCGCAACGCAGAAGGAGTGCCGGTCGAGGACGCATGTCAGAGGGTCTCGAGTGCGTTGCACACAAGACGCGTGAATCGCGCCGACGCGCGTGCGGCAACGTCAGTGACCTCCTCATGACTGACCTTTGTCGGAACGGTGCGCGCCTTGTTCGTGATGCACGAAATCGCGGCGATTCGAATGCCAGCGGTGTGCGCAGCGATGCATTCGGGCACCGTCGACATACCGACGGCGTCGATGCCTGCGCGACGCATGAACGCGATCTCGGCTCGTGTTTCGTAGGTGGGACCAGAGCAGAACCCGTAAACACCTTCGCGCAGGGCGATGTGCTCTGAGCGCGCGGTGTCGCGAAGGTGCTGCAGAAGACCTGCATCGAGTGCGGGCAGTCTGTGTGCGGGCAGACCGGGGATTGCAGAGAGTCGGGCGCCCATGCGCTCTGCCATGGGAACGATCAGATAATCTGTCACGAGCATGAGGTCGCCTGCATGCAGATGCACACCGATGCCGCCCGCGGCATTCGAGGCGAGCATGACCGGAATACCGAGCGTCGCACAGACGCGCACGGGGAAGATGATCTCGTCGATCGTGCGTCCTTCGTATCCATGGACGCGTCCTGCGAACAGCAGGACGCGACGCGTGCCGGCGCGTGCGAGCGTGAGCACGCCGGCATGTCCCGCCACGCGTGGCATGGGAGCTCCGGGTATATCGGACAACAAGATCCGATGGAGTGGTTCCAGAGCATCGGCACATGCACCGAGACCCGATCCCAGCACGACGGCGGCGTCCGCACCCTCAGCCTCGAGCGCGGACAGTGCGATGCGTGTGGCGGCAGGAAGGAGGAGATCGTCGTGCATGGATCCGTTGTTGTCGTGAAACGTGAGTGCTGCTGGGATCTGCCGGGTGTAGACGTATGAAGGCCGGCGCAGGTGTCAGACACCGAAGAGCACACCAGCGATCGTGGCGGTCATGAGTGTGGCGAGAACACCACCGAGCAGCGCACGCATGCCGAGCGCGGCAATGTCTTTCTGCCGGTCGGGTGCGATGGGCGTGATCCCGCCGATCTGGATCGCGATCGATGCGAAGTTCGCAAATCCACAGAGTGCGAACGTGAGCATTGCGATCGTCTTTTCGCTCGTGATCTGTCCGAGCTCGATCATCTTCGAGAGATCGAGATAGGCCACGAATTCATTGAGCACGATCTTCGTGCCGATCAGCGTGCCGAACGAGTAGGCATCTGACCAGGGCACGCCGATGCCGACTGCGAGAAACTGGAAGACGGAACCGAAGATGAGCTGCAGACTGAGCGGCTTGCCGGTGTGTGCAACGAGCCAGCCATTGAAGTTGCCGATGCGACCCACCAGCTCGAGCAGATAGTTGCCGAGCGCGATGAGGGCAATGAAGGCCAGCAGCATGGCGGCGATGTTGAGCACGAGTTTCATGCCGTCGGAAGCTCCCATTGCCGCAGCCTCGATCACATTCGAGGCGTTTTTCTCGCGAGGCAGATGCACGTGACCGCGCGTCACAGGGGAACCGGTTTCCGGCACGAGCATCTTGCTGAGTACGATGCCGGCAGGTGCGGCCATGATGCTTGCACCGAGCAGCTGTGCGGCGAACTTGACTTGGGCTGCGTCGAGCGAAAGCGTGTGCGCAGCAGCGTATGACGCGCCGAGTATCTGCACGTAGGCCGCCATGACGCCTCCGGCAATCGTTGCGAATCCGCCAACCATGATCGTGTTGATCTCCGACTGCGTCATGGTGTTCAGGTAGGGGCGCACAAGCAGCGGCGCCTCGGTCTGCCCGACGAAAATGTTGGCTGTTGCAGACAGCGACTCCGCGCCGCTCGTGCCGAGGATCTTCTGCACGATCCACGCCATGAGCTGCACCACGCGCTGCATGATGCCGAGATGGTAGAGCACGGACAGCAACGAGGCGAAGAAGATGATGGTCGGCAGTACCTGGAACACGAAGAAGAAGCCGAGGCTCCGCTCGGTACCGGGCGACAATGCGAGTGTGCCGACCACGAACTGCGCACCCTCTGTGGTGAACGACAGCAGCTTGACAAAGCCTCGGCTGATGAACTCGAACACATGCGTGAGCCACCCGAGTGGTGCCCACCATGCGCCGAGCGTATCGCCCCGAATCACGAGTGTGCCAAAGAAGATCTGAATGAGGAGACCCTTGCCCACGAGTGGCCAGTCGATGTGCCTGCGATCGGTTGAAAACAGCCAGGCGATCCCGAGCAGGAGCACGAGCCCGCCCGCCCCACGCAGCACGTCTTCAATCATGTCGGGTCACGGTCGACAGGTCCGTCGTGAAGCAGGTGCGGCAGCGTGCCTCGTAGGCTTCGGTCGCACCGACCAGTACGCGTTCATCGCTGTGCGTCACGCGCTGCGTGCGATTGGCGGGATTGCCGCAGACCACACAGATGGCGAGTGTCTTGGTGATGTATTCTGCCACGGCCAGCAGCTGGGGCATCGGCTCGAAGGGCTGCCCGAGGTAGTCCTGGTCCAGCCCCGCCACGATCACGCGCTTGCCCGCATTGGCGAGGGATTCACAGACGGCAACGAGCTCGGCATCGAAGAACTGCGCTTCGTCCACACCGATCACGTCGGCGGAAGCCGCCGCTGCAGGGATCTCGCGGGCATGCGCCACGAGCACGGAGGGGAGGGAGACACCACTGTGCGAAACAATGTGCTGCGCACTGTAACGGGTGTCGATCGACGGTTTGACGATCGCCACGTTCTGGCGGGCGATCTGTGCGCGACGCAGACGTCGGATGAGCTCCTCGGTCTTGCCGCTGAACATGCTGCCGCAGATCACTTCGATCCAGCCTGTATCCTGCGGGAGATTTTTCACGGGGATATGGTCCATCATTCAAATTACCCACGGGCCGGATTGTTTCAAATCTCGGCGTGACGCGTTGCTCCTCTCGAAGGGAGGAGGCATATTGCAGGATTGCCAACACTGCAGCGCGCGCCTGCGCACCGCGCTTTTCTCCACCCCGCTTTTGAGGGGAGCCTCCCATGGTCGAATTCTTCTACTCCGCCGAGCGCGAACCGGTCCACAAGATCGACACCATCCGCAAGGGTTGTTGGATCAACATGCTTGCTCCGACGGAAGCGGAGATTCAGGACATCAGCCGCACACTCGAAATCGAGCTCGATTATCTGAAGGATCCCCTCGATTCCGAAGAGCGTTCGCGCATCGAGTGGGATGAAAACCAGATGCTCCTGATCATCGACATTCCCATCGTGGAGTTCGACAGCGACGACGACGCGACGGAGTTCAGCATCTCGACGCTTCCGCTCGGCATGATCATGCTGCCCGACTACTTCATCACGGTGTGCCTGAAGAAGACCCCCATCCTCGAAGAATTCAAGATGGGGCGCATCAAGAATTTCCACACCTCGAACCGCAACCAGTTCCTGCTGAACCTGCTGCTCAAGACGTCGTCGTACTACCTGCGCTACCTCAACCACATCAATCGAAAGACCGAGGAGAGCGAGCTCAAGCTCGCAAAGAGCATGCGCAACCAGGAGCTGTTCGAACTGATCAGTCTCGAGAAGACGCTCGTGTACTTCACCACGTCGCTGCGTGCCAATCAGAATCTCACCCGACGGCTGATGCGGTCACGGCAGGTGAAGTGGACCGAAGACGACGAGGAACTGCTCGAAGACGTGATGGTCGAGTTCGATCAGGCCATCGAAATGACGCAGACCTACAGCTCGATTCTCGGGGGACTCATGGACGCCTTCGCCTCCGTGATCTCGAACAATCTCAACATGGTGATGAAGCTGCTCACGTCGATCACCATCGTGCTGGCCATCCCGACCATGGTCGCCAGCTTCTACGGCATGAACGTCGGCCTCCCCGGCCAGTCGAATCCCTTCGCGTTCGTGTGGATCATCTCGGTGACGCTCATGCTCGTCATCGGATCCATCATTTATCTCTACAGAAAAAATCTCTTCTGAGGACTCGGGGCGCACACGCAACGTGTCGCGCCCCGTTTCCTCACGATTCGTCGGAAGCCACCGCTCCCGCAGCTGCGGCTTTTCTGCGTGCACGCCAGCCGCTGATCGACAGCGACCAGCCATCGGCCACGACGTAGAACGCAGGCACGGCCAGCAGGCTCAGGAAGGTCGAGACCACGAGTCCGCCGATGATGGCGATCGCCATCGGTGTGCGGATTTCCGAACCGCTGCCGAGGCCGAGCGCCGGGGGCACTGCAGCCATGAGTGTCGCACTCGCGGTCATGAGAATCGGACGCAGGCGCACGGGTCCGGCGATATGCATGGCCTCGAGCGCGCTCTCGCCTCGTGCACGCATCTGATTGGCGTAGTCGACGAGAATGATCGAGTTCTTCTTGACGATGCCCATCAGCAGCAGGAGGCCGATCATCGAGAAGATGTTCAGGCTCTTGTCGGTCACAAGCAATGCGAAGGCCGCACCGGCCACGGAGAGCGGCAGGATGGTCAGCACGGTGACGGGATGCAGATACGAGTTGAACTGCGAGGCGAGTACCATGTAGGCGACGGCGATCCCGAGGAAGAGTGCGAAGAGGAGGCTTCCCATCGATTCTCGAAAGGCGACGCTCGCTCCACCGAGGACGGCTCGGTATCCCACGGGCATATCCTTCGACAAATCCTCCACTGCCTTGAGCGCCTGGTCCTGTGATGCGCCCGGGGCCACGTTCGCGTAGATGGTGATTGCGCGCTCGCGGTCGCGGCGTGTGATTGCCTGAAGCGCCGGATGCTCTTCGGTTGCGACGAGTGCGGAGAGCGGCACGAGATCGGCAGACGCAGTGCGCACGCGGAGGCGCGAGAGGTCCTCCGGTCGTGCGCGCTGATTGGCCAGCAGGCGCAGGCGCACGTCGAGACGTCGACCTCCGTCGCTGAATTTACCGACGCGCACGCCGCCGACCAGCGCATTGAGGGTTGTGGCGACCTCTTCGACGGGGATGCCGAGGTCGGCCGCGCGTGCACGGTCGGGATGAATGGAGAGCTCGGGCATGCCGAGCTGGTAGTCGGTGTCGAGATCCACAACGGTGCCGGTGGATTGCAGCTTGCGCATCAGTTCCTGACTCACTGACACGAGGGTCTCCCAGTCGGAACCACGCACGCTGAATTCGACGGGGAAGCCGCGCTGCGCGGTGAAGCCTGCCTGCGAGAGATCCTGTATCACGACGCGCAGACCGGGGATCGAACCGAGGCGTTTGCGCATCGAGGCCGCGAATTCGTTCTGCGACATCTCGCGCTGATCGGGGGGTACGAGGGTGACGAACATCACGCCGCTGTTGACACCGCCGCCAAAGCCGCCGACCGAGCAGAAGATGCGTGTGACGTTGGGGTCCTGACGGATGATGTCTTCGGCCTTCTTGACGAGCTTGTCGGTTTCGTTGATGTCGGAGCCGACCGCAGTCTGCAGGCGCAGCATGAGGCGGCTCTGATCCTGCGACGGCACGAACTCGCTGGGCAGGAAATAGAACACGGCCAGGGAGCCGAGGAAGACGCCAAAGGCGATGAGAAGGACGAGACGGGGACGTCGCAGTCCGACACGCAACGCTCGCTCGTAGAGTGCCTCGAGGCGCTTGAAGAGGTGATCGACGAAGGCACCGATGCGGCTGCGGTTTTCGCGCGAGGTGTTCAACAGCTGTGAGGTTCGTGCCGGTGCGAGCGTAATGGCTTCCAGATAGGAGAGCAGGACGGCCACGCAGAGGGTGACTCCGAACTGGAGAAAGAAGCGGCCGATCACTCCCTTCATGAACACGACGGGAATGAAGATCGCGACGACGGCCAGTGTCGCGGCAAGTGCGGCAAACTTGATTTCGTTGGTGCCCTCGAGCGAGGCGCGTACACGGTCCACACCCTGCTCGCTGTGGCGGAAGATGTTTTCGAGAATCATGATCGCATCGTCGACGACGATGCCGACGGCGAGTCCGAGCGCAAGCAGGGTGAACGTGTTGAGTGTGAATCCCGCAAAGTAGATCACCGCGATGGTGCCGAGCAGCGACATCGGGATCGCGAGGATCACGTTCACCGTACTGGAGAAGGAACCCAGGAAGAACCAGCAAATCAGTGCGGTGAGCAGCACCGAGAGAATGAGCTCGAAGCGTATTTCCGCGACAGACTCCTCGATGAACTGCGTGGAGTCGAAGTTGATGCCGACCACCATTCCTTCCGGGAGTCCCTTTTCTATTTCAGCGAGCATCGCCTTGACAGCTTGTGCGACGGCCACGGCATTCGCACCGCGCTGCTTCTTGATGCCGATGCCCTGTGCGGGATCGCCGTTGGCGCGCGCCATGCGGCGCACGTCTTCAAATCCATCTTCGACGAGTGCAACATCGGAGAGGTAGACGGGTGCGTCGCCCGACGAGCGCACGACAATGCGCTGCAAGGCGTCGAGATCGAGGGCCTCGCCGAGCACGCGCACGTTCACCTCGCGACCGTCGGTCTCGAGGCGTCCTGCCGGCAGCTCGACGTGCTCGCGTCGCAGCGCGGCAATGACGTCGGTGACGGTGAGTCCCTTTGCGTCGAGCCGTGCACCGTCGACCCAGATGCGCACGTTGCGTTCGAGAAAACCGCCCATCATGATCTCGCCCACGCCCGGTACGGTCTGCAGCTTCTCCTGCAGACGGTAGCGCGCGTAGTCGGCGATCACACGGCGGGGATAGGGTCCCGACAGTGCCACCCACATGATGGGCTGATCTTCGGGATTCGACTTCGAGATGACGGGCGGATCGATGTCCGTTGGCAATCTGCGAGCGGCCTGCGAGACCTTCGTCTGCACGTCCTGCAGCGCGAGGTCGACGTTGCGCGACAGATCCAACTCGAGCGTGATGTTCGCGCTGCCCTGACGCGACGACGAATTGATGGCCTTGACGCCCTCGACCTGCACGAGGGCCTCCTCGAGCGGCACGACCACGTCGTTCTCCATGATCTCGGGTGCGGCGCCCTCCCAGGTCACACTGACCGAGATGGTGGGGAAGTCCACATCCGGAAACTGGCTGATGCCGATGCGCTGCAGCGCGACCAGTCCGAACACGACCGTCGCTGCCATGAGCATCCACGCGAAGACCGGTTTGCGTACCGCGGTTTCGGTGATGCTCATCGAACAGCTCCCTTCACGGAGTCGCTCGCGGCGTGGTCGCTTCCGCTGGTGGCCGGGTCGATGACGCGCACTGCCGCACCGTCGCGCAGCGCCTCACCCCCGCGCACGACCAGCCGCTCGCCTGCAGCGAGTCCCGAGAGCACTTCCACCAAACCCGCATCTGTGCGCAGGCCCAGCGTGAGCACGCGCTCGGAGGCCTTGTCGCCAGCAACGACGAAGGCGAGAAATCCTCGTTCGCTGGCGCGGATCGCGGTCTGGGGAATCACCGGCATGGGGCGCGCCTCGCCGATGGGGATGGTGACTTCTGCGAAGCTGCCGGGTCGCAGCACGTCGCGTTGCGGGTCCGTGACCTCGGCGGTGACGGGTACCATCCGGCTCGACTCCTCTGCGGAAGCCGCCACGAGGGTGATGCGACCGTCGTAGATGCGCGCGTCATCGCGCACCGTGAAGTGGATGGTGCCGCCGCGCGCGAGGCGCGGGGCGTCCTGCTCGGTGACCTTGAAGCGCACGAGCAGGGGATCGCGGCGCACGAGCGTGGCGAGCACGGCGCCTGGCTGCACGTACTGGCCGGTCTGCACGCTGCGGGTCTGGATGATGCCGGAGACGGGCGCGCGTACGAGGGCGTCGCGCAAGTTGAGTTCGGCCTGGCGCAGGGCAGCGCGCGCCTGTTCGACGTCGGCGGTCGCGGCGAGGCTCTTCGTGCGCCAGGTCTCGATCTCCTCTCCGGGGATGAGACCGGGATTCTTCTCGACGGCGGTTTCGCGGCGGGTGAGTCCCGCTTCGGCATCGCGCTTCGCGGCCTCGGCCTTCGCGAGGGTCGCGCGGGCGCTCTCGACGGCGAGACGGTACCGGTCGGGTTCGATGTCGACAAGCGCAGCACCGGCACCCATGTTCACGCCTTCGGAAAATCGGACACGCTCGACCACGCCGGCAACGCGCGCGGTGACCTGCACCACTTCGAAGGCTTCGACGGATCCCACGGCCGACACGGTGTAAACGACGGGCTGTGTGACCACCGCCTGCACTTCGACGGGAAACGCAAGAGGCTTGCGTGCACCGCCACGGGCTGATTCGGCAGCATTCCTGTCGCAGCCGCCGGTGGCGAACAGAAGGAGGAGAACTGGGAGAAGGAGGGATGTGCGTGTGGGTGTCATTCCGAGAGTTCCTTTCCGAGGGGATCGAGGCCGACGGCGGCGCGGACACCGAGGTAGGCGGAGGCGAGGGCGTACTGTTCGCGTACAAGCGCGACGTCTGCTTCGAAGAGCCGCACGCCTGCGTCTGCGACTGCGAGCGCGGTCGAGAGTCCCTGCCGGTACAGTTCAGAGGTTTCACGTGCATTCGTGCGTGCAATGTCGCGTGCGACGGTGGCCTGCCTGATGGCGGCCTGCGCGTTCTCAAGGGCGACGAGCGCAATACGGACGTCTGCACGCGCGCTGCGTTCGAGCGCGGCCGCTTCGAGATGCGTGGCCGTGGCGAGTGCCGAGCGTTCCTGTCGGTCTGCCAGCCAGACACCGCCATCTAACAAGGTCCAGTTCAGATTGGCACCGACGAACCAGTTGGTGTTGCGTCCACTGAATCCCGCCTCGTTTGTGATGCGATACTGTGCCTGGAGTCCGAGGCTTGGCAGCACACGAAAGACCGCCTCCGTGGCCGAAGCGTCGAGGGCCATGGCCCGTGCGCGCAGTGCTGCGAGATCGGGCCGTCGAGTCACGGCGTCGGTCGCCAGGGCGCCAGCGTCGTGAACGACCGATGCCGCCTCGTCGAGGAGGGCGGAGGGAAAGACGAGTTCGTCGTCCGTCTCGGCATTGAGCAGGAGCGCAAGATCGAGACGGGATGTTTCCTCTGCGCCATGCGCCGCGGTCAGTTCGCGCTCGGCGGTGGCGAGTTCGAGTTCAGCGCGTGTGACGTCATTGCTTCCCACGAGCTGCGCCTCGAAGCGGGCGCGTGCGGCTTCGAGATTCCGCTGCGCGAGTTCCCGCCGGTTGCCCGCCGCCTCGGCCACCTGGCGTGTGCCCAGCGCCTCGAGAAAAGCCTGTGCTGCGTCGAAAGCCAGTGCCCGTATGGCGTTGCGCTGTTCGAGGCGTGTGGCGTCGCGGTCATGGCGCACCTGGCTGAAGGCTGGGAACAACCGGGCGTCGAGCACTGTCATGCGCGCGTCGGCCGACGCACCCAGCGCATGCAGGCTCTGGATCGTGATCTGATCGTCACCGACCATGCGCACGGTCTCGAAGGCACGACGCGTGTAAGTACCGCCAATGGTGATCGTGGGCAGAAACGCAGAGCGGGCCTTTGAAACGCGGGCTTGTGCGGCGTCGATTCGCTCGACAGCAGCCTGGGCGCGTTCGTTGCGCGTTCTCGCCAGGTCGACGGCGCGTTCAATGGTGAGTGCAGGTGTGTCAGCGGGTGGTGTGACGACATGCTGGGCTTGCACGGCCATTGGGAGCAGGGCGGTGAGCACGAGCAGCGAGGCGGCAAGGCACGAACGCATCGGAGCGAGTATGCTGTGAAAATTCATGACATGCATGGTACGGAAAATCGCCCGGAAATCAGCTGGAGGAGAGGGGAAAAAGCGGGGTCTTGCGGGTGGGAAGCGGATGAGTTTCTCCGAAGTTTTGAACTCAGATACAAAGCTCGTAGAATGCACGTCCCATCGATTCCCATCATCGCACAGGTGCCCTGCATGCCTCGCTTTCTCTCCGTTCTTCTCTTCGTGTTCGTGCTCGCCGGGTGCGGGTCATCGGGTCCTTCTGTCATGAAAATCACCGATGTGCTGCAGGTGCGTCCCGTGCTCGACGACGATCCCCTCGCCTCGCACGTGCTTGATCTGGAGGGCAACACGATTCGTGTCGGAGATCCGATCATCAACGACGGTCGCATCTGGGTCGTGCATCTGGGAAAGGGCGCCACGCAGAACGACCTGACGATTCGGCTGCGCGATGCGGATGCCGCACGGTGGCGCAACTTCGCACGCCGCTACAAGGGACGCGAAGCGGTGCTCATCATCGATGGACGCGTGCGTGCGAATTTCAAGATCACGCCGATTTCCGACGAGGACGAAAACACGCGCATCGACATTCCCGGCGTCGTTGAAACGCCCGAGGAGGCCGAACTGCTGTCGAAACGGCTCGAAGCAGTGCGCCCAGCGGCACCGCCACCACAGCCTCGCTGACAGACTGATCGCACTGACGGACGAGGGCGTCCGTCCTCCCACGACGGACGAGGGCGTCCGTCCTCCCACGACGGACGAGGGCGTCCGTCCTCCCATCATGCGGGAACGACGAAATCGCGCTCCTTGTCGCGCAGAGTCAGTACAGGACATGGCGCCTTGCGCACCACCTTTTCGGCGGTCGAGCCGAACAGCACGTGCTCGATGCCTGTGTGCCCGTGCGTCGCGATGATGATCAGATCAGCCTTCTCCTCCTTCGCGCACGCAATGATCTCCACGAAGGGCTTGCCGCTGCGGACCTGCGACCGCGCAGTCACCGCGTCGCCCACCTCCGTGGCGATCAACTTCTTGAGCTGCTCCTCACCTCGCTCGAACAACTCCCGCTCCATCGAGGGAACGGCCACCTGCCCAAAACTGAAGTCCGCGGGATATACCACCGGCTCCACCACATACACCAGCACGATCTCCGCCGTGTAGCGCCGCGCAAACTCGACGGCATAACGCAGCGCCTTCTTCGAATAGTCCGAGAAGTCGATCGGAACAATGATGCGGTTCATCGAAATCATGACGCGCCTCCTTTGTACGGTTGACGACTACAATATCCAGTTTCCGTCGAGCAAAGGCAATTCATTCCGCAGGCTGCAAGGGAGCAGGCTGCGACATCGGCATGCGCAGCGCACGGATGCTCGGCCAGTCGGTCTCGCGGTCAACGGTCGTGAAGACGGGACCCTCGATGCGCCAGGGACGTGCCACTGTCGTTGCCCCGACCGCCACCGTTGTCACATCCCGTGGCACCACGCGCGTGGCCACACGCGCCTCACCCGTGCGCACGTCGCGCAGGGCGATCGTCACCACATCCCCACCGGAGAGATGCTGCACCGTTGCCGTGAGATTGGGTCCGCTGCGCTGCCAAGTCACACGCACCCGTGATCCGCCGCAGCGCACATTCATCGCCATCCATTCGACCGCCGCCGGCAGCTGCGGCGAAAGCTCCAGCCAGGCCTTGCCGTCCACCGTCCGCGCCTGCAGCCCCATGTATTCCTGTGACATCACACGCAGATACTCCGCATTGCTCCACGCCTGACTGAAGGTGCCCGACCACCGCGGCACAGTCTCCCCATCCCGCGGCAGCGCGTCGCGGCACTCGGCAAGCGTGCCCACCGCACCCTGCGTGCGCGCCAGCTCCTCGAGTGACTGCGTCAGGATCCACGCGCTGTCGGCAGCGCCGAAGCGGCAGAGCGCTGAAATCGCGGGACCCGACAACCAGGTCCAGATCGTCCCGTTGTGATACGCTGCATCCTTGTGGTAGGCATCCACCCGGTCATGCCAGGGATGGAAGGAGGAATCCGTCGGCGCGAGCGACATCACCCCCGCACGCTGCACCGTCGCTCGCAGCACGGCTCCGCACGCGCGCACCGCGACACTGTCGGGAAGCATCCTGCCGGCCCGGGCGGCCAGCAGCACGTTCGGCCGCAGTGTCATGTCGCGCTGTCCATCCCCGGTCAACCGGTCTGCGATCTGGCCTATCACGGGATCGATGAACTCCTCGCGGAAGGCCCGTGCCACGCGCACCGCGGCAAGGTGATACCGCTCGGCGAGCCGATTGTCGCCGCAACGCTGCGCCATGCGCGCAGTCGCCTCGAGCTGCGCGTGCCAGAGCGCCTGGATCTCGACCGCGCGCGAGCCGCGCGGACTCCACGGACCGTTCGGCCCCACCGCATCCATCCACGTGTCGGCATCCCCGTGCGTGAGCAGTCCCTTTCCGTCGACCCGGTGGCGCAGCGGACCATCCGCCGCACGCACGAGCACCGGCAGGATCTCCTGCGCGAACGCCTCGTCTCCCGACGCATCCACATACGCATCTGCGGCCAGCACGAACCACGGCGTACCGTCAACCGTGTTGTAGATCGCCTCGTCGGGACGCACGCGGTTCGGGATGCGTCCGAGATCGGGACTCGCCGCATCACGCATCTGCAGCGCCGCGAAGGCTCGCAGCACCTCGCGCGCATCCTCGAAACGTCCCGTCGCGAGCAGTGCCCCCGGAAACGCGATGAAGGTGTCGCGCCCCCAGTAGTCGTCGAACCACGGAAGTCCGGCATAGATGCCGCGTCCCGTCTGCCGCATCACCAGCGCATCCATCGATGCGGCGATCCAGTCGAACACCTCCCGCTGACCCGGCACGCTCGACGCAAACCCGATCTCGCCGAGCAGCCGCTTGATGCGCCGCTCCCGCGCCGCACGTCGCGCCGCGATCTCCTCTGCCCCGCGCATGGGAACCTCGCCCTGCGCCGACAACTCGATCGTGATCCGCACCGGCGCACCCGTCGCCGTACCGATGTACCAGATCGGCGCATGCTGTCCGTCGAGCGGCGGCAGCTTGTCGGTCACACGCGCATCCGGCGCCTCCCAGGCGCCGTCGTCAAGACCGTCGACCCGCGCGAATCCGTGCATCCCGAGCTCGTCCGACCGCACCGTGAAGGCCCCGCCGCGCACGCCGTTCTCCCCGCGCGCAAATGCGCGGTTCCACACCGGAAGCACCATCACATCCCCGCGATACGAGGTCTCGATCTCGATTGCGAGCAGCGTGAGCGAGTCCGCGAAGAACGCCCGCTCCACCGTGTTGTACGCCGCATACCGCCGCGTGAATCCCACCGGCGTCACCTCCGTGCGCGCAGTGGAGCGGTCCAGCAGCTCGCCGCCCACCACCACGCGCACATCCTCGAACAGCTTCCGACGGCGGTCGGTGATGCCGTGGAACTCCGACGCATTTGCGCCCTGCACCATCCCGCACCAGAACGCGCTCTGTCCGTTCGTGTACGCAAACACGCGCGGCTCCCCGCCCTCGATCGTCATCACTGGAAGTGCCGGTGCGGGCGCATCCTTCGAGAAGGGCAGGGTGGATGCTGCGGCCGCATCCGCTGCGGCCGACGGTGTCACCACGGTGCCCGCGCGCGTGCGGCCGGGTTTCGACGTGCGACCTTTCTTCGTCTGGGGGGAAGCCGCCTGCGAGGCAAGCAGGATGAGCACGCAGAAGAGCGCGAGGTGTTTCATGGTGATGTGCGGAAGTGTCGGAAAGTGATGCGCCGCCTGGAGGCGGTGTCAGACGGTGATGCGCCGCTCGGTGGCGGTGTCGAAGTAGTGTGCGCGCGCAAGGTCGAGATAGACGGGAACCTGCTCACCGAGGGCGAAGGCCGTGTGTATGCGGGCGCGCGCGACCACGGGCGTGCGGCCCGTGGTGAAGTACATGAAGGTTTCGTTGCCGAGCAATTCGGAAACATCGTGACGCAGGGTCACAGCGGCGGGCAACGCGCAGTCGTCTGCACGCAGATGCACGTGCTCGGGTCGGATGCCGATGCTCACACTGCGGCCGCGGTGCGCGGCGAGCTGGGCGTGATGGGTCTCGGGAATCCCGAGGGTGATGCCGCCCTCGTCGGCGGTGAGGGGTTCGGTGGACGAAAGGGTGCAGGGCAGGACGTTCATCGAGGGATTCCCGATGAAGCCCGCGACGAACAGGTCCGCGGGATGTTCGTAGAGGTTGATGGGCGAGTCGACCTGGTGGATCACGCCGTTCTTCATGACGGTGATGCGGTCGCCCATGGTCATGGCCTCGACCTGGTCGTGCGTCACGTAGATCATCGTGGTACCGAGCCGCATGTGCAGGCGCTTGATCTCAGTGCGCATCTGCACGCGCAGCTTGGCGTCGAGGTTCGAGAGCGGCTCGTCGAAGAGGAACACGGTAGGCTTGCGCACGATTGCGCGTCCCAGGGCGACGCGCTGCCGCTGGCCGCCAGAGAGCGCCTTCGGCTTCCGCTCGAGGTAGTCGGTGATCTCGAGAAGGTCGGCTGCCTCGTGGACGCGTGCAGCGATCTCTTCCTTCGGAAACTTGCGCAGCTTGAGGCCGAATGCCATGTTCTCGCGCACGGTCATGTGCGGATAGAGCGCGTAGTTCTGGAAGACCATCGCGATGTCGCGATCCTTCGGTGCCACATCGTTGACGATGCGGTCGCCGATCATGATCGTGCCGCCGGTGGCTTCTTCGAGGCCGGCGACCATGCGCAGGGTGGTGCTCTTGCCGCATCCCGAGGGACCCACGAGCACCATGAATTCGCCGTCGCGGATGTCGAGCGAGAGCCGGTCGATGGTGGCGGACTTGCTGCCTTCATACACCTTGCGAACGTCGAGGAGTCTGACTTCTGCCATGTGTCGTGCGTGTCTCGAATGTGAATGTGATCAGCCCTTGACGCCGCCGAGGGTCAGGCCCCCGATCAGGTAGCGGCTCAATGCGAGAAAGAGGGCCATGGCGGGAATGCTGACGATAAGCGCGCCAGCCGCGTAGAGTCCCCATTCGGTGCTCATGTTCGACTGGAAGCTCTTGAGACCGATCGGGAGGGTGAACATTTCCTCGTAGGTCAGCACCTGCGCGGCGACGATGTATTCGGTCCACGCACTCATGAACGAAAAGAGTGCCGTGATCACGAGCGCGGGCGTGGCGAGGGGGAGTATCACCCGATAAAAGGATCCGAATCTCCCGAGACCGTCGATGCGCGCCGCCTCCTCGAGGCTGACCGGGATCGTATCGTAGTAGCCCTTCATCTGCCAGACGCAGAAGGGCAGGGCGGTCGAACTATAGATGACGATGAGCCCGAGGAAGGTATTGATCAAGTGGAGCTTCGCCATCATGATGTACAGGGGCAGGAGCAGCATCGTCGCCGGGAACATCTGGGTGACGAGCAGGCTGAGCAGTCCGGCCGATCGGCCGGGAAATCGGTAACGGGAGAACGCATACCCTGCCGTTGATGCAAGTGCGGTGCCGGTGAGCATCACCACGGCGGTGATGAACAATGAGTTTCGGATCCACAGCAGGAAGGGCCGGTCGCGGAAGAGGCTCACGTAATTGTCCCAGGTCGCGCCGTCGGGAATGATCGCAAGGGAGTCGCTGAGCAGGGTGGCTCGGGGACGCAGGGAAATGCTGAACACCTGGAGGATCGGGTAGACAGCCACGACGACGAAGAGCAGGACGATCACGTAGATCGCTGCGAGCTTGAGTGGGGTGTCCTTTTTCAGTGCCATGTTCAGTACACGTTGTCGACTGCCGAGGTCCTGCGCATGAAACGCAGGCTGAACACGGCGAGGATGAGGAAGATGATGAAGCTGAACGCGGCGGCGTATCCGTAGCGGTAGAGGTTGAACGCCGCGCGGTAGACGTAGCTGACGAGGATGTGCGTCTGATCGGCCGGCTGTCCGCCGTTCGAGACCAGCCAGATCACGTTGATGTTGTTGAAGGTCCACACGATGCCGAGCGTGATTGCCGGGATCATCACGGGTTTGAGCAGCGGTACGGTGATGGTGCGGAATTGCTGCCAGCCACTGGCGCCGTCGATCTCGGCGGCCTCATACAATTCAGAGGGAATGGACTGGAGTCCCCCGAGCGCAATCATCATCATGAACGGGAATCCGAGCCAGATGTTGGTGATGATCGCCGATGTGAACGCGAGCGAGCTGTCGGTGAGCCAGGGCAGGGGCGAGAGCGCGAAGGCGTATTTCAGCATCGCGTTGATCGCACCGCTGTCGGTGTTGAACATGCCGCGCCAGGTCAGTGCGGTGATGTACTGCGGCACGGCCCAGGGGAGGATCAACAGCACGCGGAAGATCGCCTTCCCGGGCAGCTTCCGGTTGAGCAGCATGGCGAGCATGACGCCGATCGCAACATGCAGGCTGACGTTCACCACCGTCCACACGATCGTTTTGAGAAACACCGCATAGAATTCCGTGCCGAACATCGCGGCCGCCGCGCCCGGCACAGTACCCTCGGCCCGGGCGATCTCCGCGGTGAAGCGATCGATACCGAACACTTTTCCATATTGTCCAAAGCCGATCAGCTCCCAGCTGTTGACCGTGAGCATGCTCATGTTCGACAGTGAGATCACGAGGTTGTAGACGAACGGGTACACGACGACCCCGAACATCAGCAGAGCAGCGGGAGCGATCATCCACAGCGCGAAGCGGGCATTGCCCCCATCGAGTCTCCCGCGGACGCGCACGAGGGGCAGCACGAAACCGCGCACGAGCGCGAGGAAGGCTGCGACCGCAGCGGCGATGCCAAGCAGGTACAGCAGCACGACCACCCAGCCGCCGCCGCGCTCGTCATCGGAAGAACCTTCATTGAGCTCCGCGATCTTCTGCACCGCCAGCCGCTGCTGCTCACGCGCTGCAGCCTCGGCGGTCATGTTGCCGCCGAGCACGCTCTGGTACGGGGGACGCATGGCATCCCACACTGCGCGCATCTCGGGAACGAGCGGCGAAGGCACGCCCAGACGCGCCTGTTCGATGGAGGTTGCGATCACGGCATCACCCGTGATGCGGGGATCCCGTTGCAGAGCCAGTGAGGAGGGAATCGTCTTGAGACGCGAGGCGAAGATGTACTGCGTTTCGTCGCTGAGCATGAAGGTGAGGAAGCGTCGCACAGCGTCGCGTGTGGCTCCCTCGACCGATGCGTTGACAAAGTAGCCCTTGCACGACACCATGGGCGCGGAGGGGAGGCCCGTCTCCTCGTTGCGCGGCAGCACCGCCAGCGCGAAATCGTCGCCGAGCGCTTCCATGTACTTTCCCCACGACCACGAGCCGTTGATGATCATCGCCGCACGTGCATCGGTGAACTTGCTGTCGGCAATTTCGTAGTCGCATTCGCGGGGAATAATCCGTGCCTCGTCGCGAAGCATGCGGACGAACTCGAAGCCGCGGACCGAAGCGTCGTTGTCGAGTGTCGGTCGATTGCCAGCGTCGAGGACGCTTCCCCCGAAGGAGGAGTAGAAAGGAATGAAGAAGAAGGGCTCGGTGTAGTTCCACACGAGTCCGTACTGATCGATCACTCCGTCGCCCGTGCGATCCCTTGTCAGACGTTTACCGAACGCGACGAGTTCGGCGAGGGTTTCGGGTGCGCGCGTGAGCCCCGCCTCGCGGAAGAGCCGCTTGTTCCAGACCAGGGCGAGGTGATTGCCGATCTCATCGCCGATCTGGTAAAGGCGTCCTTTGTAGCGTGTGAGGGCCTTCTCGTCGAAGCGTATCAGATCATCGGGTCCGAATATTTTGTCCAGCGGTGCAATGATGTGCATCGACTCAAAGGCACCGACAAAGTCACTCGGACCGTAGACCAGCTCGGGTCCCCCGCCGGTGAAGGCCGCTGCGGCCTGGAAGCCCACACGCAGTTCCTCATTCTCCTTGTAGAGCTGCATGACGCGGATGCCCGGTGTCTGCGCTTCGAAGACACGGATGCGATCCTCGAGAATGGTGCGGGCATCCGGTCGCATCTGATGCCACAGATGCAGCGTCACCTGCGCGCGCACGGGCAGTGCGAGCGCAACGAGACACATGAGCATGGTCAGCGATTTCATGGGGGCAGTCGTGTACGACGGGACCTCACAAACTACCGATGCCCAACCTCAAAGACAACCGCTCCGCTCTCATGCAAACGCCTCGCGCAGCAGCTTTTCCTGCTCGAGCGCGTGAATCGATATGCTTCCGGTGGCGGGACTCGCACTGACCGTCCGTCCGACATAGCTGATCGAATATGGTTCGGCGAGCGCGTCGCGCAGATGCGCAAACACGAAGTTCCATGCCCCCATATTGCGCGGCTCCTCCTGCACCCACCGCACATCGCGCACCTTCGGATACTTCCGCAGGGCGTCGACGATATCGGCAAAGGGAAACGGGTACAACTGCTCGAGCCGAAGGATGACCGTATCCTCATGCCCCAGCTGTGTGCGATGCGCGATCAGCTCGTGCGCGACCTTGCCCGACGCCAGCAGCATGCGCGTCGGCCCGGTCGGCGGCGCGGGATCGTCGAGCACGAAGTGGAACCGTCCGCTCGTGAACGCCGCTGCCGGACACTTCGTGACCTCCGCCCGCAGCAGGCTCTTCGGTGTCATCACGATGAGCGGCTTCCGTTCGGGTTCGTGCGCCTGGCGGCGCAGGATGTGGAAGTACTGCGCCGATGTCGAGGGAATCGCGACGCGCATGTTGCTCTCCGCACAGAGAATGAGGAAGCGTTCGAGCCGCGCACTGGAGTGCTCGGGACCCTGCCCCTCGAATCCGTGCGGAAGCAGCATCACGAGCCCGGACTGCTGGTTCCACTTGTCCTCGGCTGCCGCGATGAACTGGTCGACGATGATCTGCGCACCGTTGACGAAGTCGCCGAACTGGGCCTCCCAGATCACGAGGGGATCCTTCCATGCGGTCGCGTACCCGTACTCGAAGCCGAGCACGGCGTACTCGCTCAGGAGGCTGTCGAAGGGCAGCAGCCGCGCGTGACCATCTGTCAGCATGTTGAGGGGAATGATAGTGCGCCCGGTGCGCTGGTCGACGAGCACGGCGTGACGCTGGCTGAAGGTGCCGCGCCTGCAATCCTGCCCGGACAGACGAATGTCGATGCCTTCGAGCAGGAGTGAACCGAAAGCAAGCGCCTCGGCGGTGGACCAATCCACCGCGTCGCTGTCGAGCAGGCCACGCCTGGCCTCGAGCTGCCGCAGGAGCTTCGGGTGCACGGTGAAGTCCTCGGGCGGTGATGTGATCGTGTCGAGAATGTGCCGCAGGGTCCCGGCAGGAACCCCGGTCTCCGGAACCGGGGCGGGATCTTCCGTGACCTCGCGGAAGAGCGTCGCCATCGAGACGTCCGGGGGACGCAGTTCGCGGGTCTCGTCGAAGGCCAGCTCGTACTGCGCGTGGTACTGCTCGAGTGCGGACTCCGCTTCGTCGAGTGTGATGTCGCCGCGATTGACGAGCAGTTCAGTGTACAATTTGCGCACCGAGCGCTTGTCGCGGATGTACGCGTACATGAGAGGCTGAGTGTAACTGGGGTCGTCTCCCTCGTTGTGGCCATGACGACGGTAGCAGATCATATCGACGACCACATCCTTGTGAAAGGTGTTGCGAAAGGCCAGCGCGAGCTCGATCACATGCACGCAGGCTTCGGCATCGTCGCCGTTCACGTGAAAGATCGGTGCCTGCACCATCTTGGCAACATCGGTGGCGTAGACGCTCGAGCGGGCGTCGCGCGGACTCGTGGTGAACCCGATGCCATTGTTGACCACGATGTGCACGGTGCCGCCGGTCCGATAGCCCGACAGCATGCTGAAGTTGAAGGTCTCGGCCACAACGCCCTGACCGGCGAAGGCCGCATCGCCGTGAATGAGCACGGGAAGCACGCGCTCGTGCGCCGTGTCGCCCATGCGGTCCTGCATCGCGCGCACCATGCCCTCGACCACGGGACCTACGGCCTCGAGGTGGCTCGGATTCGATGCGAGGGTTACGGGCAGTTCCACGCCGTCGCTGCCCTGGAACCTTCCTTCGGCACCAAGGTGGTACTTGACGTCGCCCGATCCTTGCATGGAATTGGGGTCGATGTCGCCTTCGAACTCGCGGAAGATCTTCTGGTAGCTCATGCCGAGGATGTTGGCCAGCACGTTGAGTCTTCCGCGATGCGCCATGCCCATGACGACCGCACGGCTTCCGCTCTGTGCTGCGGCATCAAACAGGGCGTCGAGCATGGGGATGAGGGACTCGGCTCCTTCCAACCCGAATCGCTTGTGCCCCACATACCTGGTGTGCAGGAATTTCTCGAAGGCCTCTGCGGCGTTCAGCTTTTCGAGGATGCGCCGCTTGCGGGTTCCGTCCATCCACGCCGCGCGTGGCAGGTTTTCGACACGCTGCTGCATCCACGATTTCTGAAGGGGATCCTGGATGTGCATGTACTCGATGCCGATCGTACGGCAATAGGCATCGCGGAGGATGTCCATGATCTCGCGCAGGGTCGCGCGACGCTGCCCGCCGAGCCCGCCCGTGATGAACATGCGGTCGAAGTCCCACAAGGTCAGGCCATAGGTGGCGGGATCGAGTTCGGAATGGGACTGCAGGTCGTGGGTGAGGGGATTGAGATGGGCGAGCAGATGTCCGCGCACGCGGTACATGTTGATCAGCTGCAACACCCGGGCCTGCTCTTCGATCACGGCGTCGATGCCGCTCTCGCTTTCGAACACGGGATTGCGGTCCCGCGCGAGCCTCACCGGCGCGTAGGGGATGCGCAGCGCTGCGAAGATTTCGTTGTAGAAGTCCTCGCTGCCACCGAGCAGGTCGTGCAGCACGGCGAGAAACTGACCGCTCTCCGCCCCCTGAATCACGCGGTGATCGTATGTGCTCGTGACCATCATCACCTTGCTGACACCGAGCCGGGCGAGGGTCTTGGGATCCGCGCTCTGCCACTCGGCCGGATATCCGATCGCCCCGGTCCCGATGATCACGCTCTGCCCCGGCATGAGCCGCGGCACGGAGTGGATCGTGCCGATGGTGCCGGGATTGGTCAGACTCACGTTCGTGCCCGTGAAGTCGTCAGGCGTGATGCTCCCGGATGTGACGCGGCGGATCATCTCATTGTAGGCCTCGTAGAAGGTGCGGAAGTCCATCTCCTCGGCATGCTTGATGTTCGGCACGAGCAGTCCGCGCGTACCATCCTTCTTCACGACGTCGACCGCGATGCCAAGGTTGATGTGCGCGGCCGGCACCTTGTAGGGCTTGCCCTCATGACGCAGGAAGATCGTCGTCATTGCCGGCATGTGCACGAGCGCTCTGAGAATGCCCCAGGCAATGATGTGCGTGAAGCTTGCCTTTCCACTCAAGGTCTCTTCGAGGAACCTGTTGATAATACGGCGGTTTTCCTCGAGCAGCTTGACGGGAATCGAGCGTGTGGAAGTGGCGGTCGGGATGGAAAGACTCGCCTCCATGTTGCGCACGATGATCTCGGGCGCCCCTCGCAACAATTCGGCACCCGGGGGAAGCGGCGCCACCGCAACAGCGTCGGGAACAGGCATCACGTCGACTTTCGGGGGACCCTCGCGAAGCAGCACAGGCATCGCACTGGGAGTGTAGTCCGCAAAAAACTCGCGCCAGCGGGCGCTGACCGACGTGGGATCGGCAACGAAGCGCCGATACATCTCGTCGATCAGCCAGATGTTCGGTCCGTATCTGAGCGGTGTGTCCAGGGGGTCCGCCATGGGTTTGTTCTCCGATTCTATGCACATTTGCATCAATGAACTGAACGTGAATGTCCGCGCAGGCGGACCCCATCAGCAGGAGGTAGCCATGCGCAGTACACTACTGCGTTCCCATGCTGCGACACAGGCCGCGGCCATGCTCTGTGTGGCCGTCGGCATCATCGCCATGGGATTCTCATCGTGTAAACAACAGGATACGGAAAAAAGCGCCGCACACATGGAAGAATCTTTGCCCTCGGTCGCCGAGCGCCTCACCGCATGGGCGCCCATCGACATCGCAGCCGATCTCTCGGCACTCACCCCGCGCGAACGCGACATGGTCGCACGCCTCGTCGAGGCCGCCGCGCTTGTCGACGAGGTCTTCTGGCAACAGGCCGCACCTGACGCCATCGCCCTGCGCGATTCGCTCGCCGCAGTGACAAGCGATGAAGGACGCGAGCTCTACCGCTACCTCATGATCAACTACGGACCCTACGACCGCATCTACGACGGCCTTCGCTTCGTGGGGAGTGGGCCCGGCAAGAAACCCGCAGGCGCCAACTTCTATCCACCCGACATGACTCGTGAGGAGTTCGAAGCCTACCTCGCAGCACATCCCGACAAGAGGAATGCTCTTGAGGGACAGTATTCCGTCGTGCGTCGTGCCGGCGCCGATCTGGAGGTCGTGCCCTATCACCGCACCTATCCCCAGGTCGAGGCCATCGCGCGGAAGCTCGACGAGGCCGCCGCCCTCTGCGACAACGCCTCGCTCCGCCGCTACCTGACTCTGCGCGCGAAGGCCCTCCGCACCGACGACTACTATGAGAGCGACATGGCGTGGATGGACATCCGCGACAACAACGTCGACATCGTGATCGGCCCCATCGAGAACTATGAAGATGCCCTCTTCAACTACCGCACTGCCTACGAATGCGCCGTCGTGGTCAAGGATCCCGAGGGCACGCGCGAACTGCAGATGTTCACAAGCCACATCGACGCCTTCGAGCAGGCACTGCCCCAGAATCCGAAGTACACGCGTGCGACCGCAGGCAGCGGCAACATCCTCGAGGTCGTCAACATCGTCACATTCGCAGGCGACTTCCAGGCTGGTGTCAAGACCATCGCGGCATCCCTGCCGAACGATCCCCGCGTCACCCAGGCCAAGGGCGGAAAGAAGCAGATGTACCGCAACATGATGGAGGCAAAATTCGAGAAGATCGTGCGTCCCATCGCAGAGCGCGTCCTCGATCCAACCCTCCTCCCGCACGTCGACCGCCACGCCTTCACGAGTTTCGTCACCCTGCACGAAGTCAGCCATACCCTCGGCCGCGGATACGTGTTCGGCAACGACAGCCTCTCGGTTCGTCGTGCGTTGAAGGAGCGCTACTCCGCCATCGAGGAATGCAAGGCCGATGTACTCGGACTCTACAACAACCTCGTATTGCTGCGTGAAAAGGCAATCACGAAGGATGACCTCCGTCGCAGCATCGTGACCTACGTGGCGGGACTCATCCGTTCACTCCGCTTCGGCGCCGAGGAAGCCCATGGAAAGGCCAACCTCGTGCAGCTCAACTACCTGCGTAAGGCTGGCGCGATCACCCTGACAACAGATGGTCGCTACGGTATCGATGAGGCCGTGTTCATGGACAAGCTCGGTGCTCTCGGCCGCGAGGTGCTCGAACTGCAGGCCGAAGGTTCCTACGCTCTCGCCGGCACCCTGCTCGATGCCTACGGTCGCATGACACCGGAAATCACCGGCATGGTCGACCGGGTGAAGGACGTCCCGCGCGACATCGATACTCGCTACACGATCACGAAGTAACCTGCTCCCGCAGGATGTGCTACTTCGTGTAGAAATCGATCTGCCGTTCGATGGCCGCACGACAGACGGGATCGAATTCGACGAGACTCAGCGAGAACATGCGGCAATCGATGGCGGGGCGGTACATACCCTCCGACACGTATCCCGCACCCTCGAATGCACCGACCACATTCTTCAGCCCGGCATTGTTCATGATTTCCGTCATCCGCTTGCGGATCGGTTCCCGCTTCTCGTAGTAGTCCGACGCGAGGCGGTTGAACGTGCGAAGCACCGCACCGAGACTGTCGTACTCTGCCTTGCCCCAGTCCGTCGGGATCTTCGCTCCCTTCGTCACAAACGACGACCACTTCAGATTTCCGTCGAGCAACCGCGTCACGTTCGGCTCCCAAGGCTCGACGCCCTTCGGATAGAAGTCCGTATATCCGGTCGACGCCGAATAATACTCGTCGCCAAGTCCGCCGAAGCTATGGCCGAACTCATGCACGTACACATAGTCGCGCTGCCACTCCTGCCCAGGTGTGCGTTCGATCGTGTACGTCGTCGTGTAAAGCTGGTAGATTCCGCCTCCGCCGTAGCGGCTGTCGTTGATCAGGATACAGATGAAGTCGTACGGTACGGTCCCTGCAAGATCACGCAGCGCGCGGTTTTCCTCGGTCAGTACATACCGCTCCGAGCCGAAGGTATTGTACATGCACCCGAGCGCCGTGCTCTTCCACACATTCTTGTCGGGCACGTCGATGCCCGACTCGGCCGACACCGCACACACCGCGCGCACGTTGAAATCCTTCGCCCGCTCCTTGAATGGCGGGGTGTCGAACATCACTTCATTGAAGTGCCGCGCGTCATCCTTGAACTTCTGCAGATCGGCCGTCGTGTAGCCGTCACCGATGATCAGGATGTCGACCTTCGTGGCGAGGGCGCCGTTGTCCATCAGCGTCACCACCTCCATCTTCGGCGCGCGCTTCTCGTTCGACACCACCGTGGGATCCTGCGGATCGATCGTCGTCGACCAGGTCTCCTCGAAATGCGAGTACTTGCTCCGCCGCGAAATCGTCACCTGCACCGCATGTTTCGGAAACGGGAACCGCACACTCTCGTGCATCGTCTTCGACACTCCCGTCCCGGCCTCATCGGTGGTCTGCCACTCGTTGAACACCGACGAATACCCGCGCGAGTACAGCAGCATCCCCGTGCGCGCGTCGAACACCCGCACGAGAAACTCCCCCTGATTGAGCGTGTCGACGAGGTTCACCCGGCTGCCGGACCATGGGCCCTCCCGATACACCTTGTCGAGCGCGTACGCTTCGCTCGTCTTCGTACCCGTGTGGAACACGTCCACCCGCATCGTGGCGTCGAGAAAGTACCGTGGGAAGTCCACCTGCGCATGCAGCGCACAGGGAAGCAGCAGAAGGAGGGAAAGGAATCGGATCATGGTCGTACGCCGTGAGTCATGGATGGAAGGCGGCAAGATACGCGTCGACTGCACACACCGCTACCGTACGTCGGAAGCCCCCGCCACGCCGCCGAGCATCTCGTGCACCACCTGTGAGCAGGTCGTGCAGAATTGTGCGGGCTTCAGATCGATGTCCTCCACGTAGGTCGAGGTGTTCATCGCGCAGGGATGATCGAAGCAGTGCCGGAGGCCGAAGGTGTGCCCGAGTTCATGCAGCGCCTCCTTCAATGCGCGGTCCTGCAGCAGCTCCTGCGATGGTGCCATGCCGTACTGCTCGTTGCGCAGCCGGTGATAGGAAAACACCGCAGCCCGGTTGCCGAGCTGGGCCTGTCCGAACACGTAGGTGAGAACGGGAACGAACAGATCGAGTGCGGTGACACCGAGGAGATGCGACAGGCCCGGCGGCGCATGTTCGAGCAGCAACGCAAGGACGCGGGTGGAATGGTATTGCCTGCGCGAGGAGTCGTAGGCCTTCTCCATGTCGATGCGCAGCGTGCTGACGTGAACCGGGAGTTTGAGCACATCCGCCACATCCGCCGCCAGTACGGGCAGCGAAAGCTGCGCGCCGGCAGCCAGCGGAATCAGCTCGATGCTTTTCATGGACGCACGATCAGCCGGGTCGCTTCAGTCCGTATTTCTCGATCTTGTTGTACAGGGTCACGCGGTCGATGCCCAGGCGCTCGGCCGTGCGCGTGATGTTCCAGCTCATGTCTTCGAGCACGCGCGCGATGTGATGTTTCTCGAGATCGGCCAGTGTGTCGGATGTCGGGGCGTTCGTTCCGTTGGCGAGCTGCAGCGGGAGGTCGGAGGCCTTGATCCGGGGACCCGAGGCAACCACCATCGCACGCTCGATCGCATTCTCGAGTTCGCGCACGTTGCCCGGCCAGGGATGACGGATCAGCAGCTCCATCGCGTCGGCCTCGATCTCGCGGTGTGGCTTGTTCATCGCCAGTGCGTAGCGCTCGACGAAGTGTTCGGCGAGAATCGGAATGTCACTGCGCCGTTCGCGCAGCGGCGGAAGGGTGATGGTGAACACGTTGATGCGGTAGTAGAGATCCTCCCGGAAGGTGCCGTTCTTCACTTCCTGCTCGAGATCCGCATTCGTCGCACAGATCAGCCGGAAGTCGACAGACAAGGTCCGCTCGCCACCCACGCGCTGGAACTGCCGGGTCTCGAGCACACGCAGCAGGTCGATCTGGGTCTTCATCGTCAACGTGCCGATCTCGTCGAGAAACAGCGTGCCGCCATCGGCCATCTCGAACTTGCCCTTGCGTCTGTATTGCGCACCGGTGAACGCACCCTTCTCATGTCCGAACAGTTCGCTCTCGAGCAGGGATTCCGACAGGGCACCGCAGTTGACGGGAATGATCGGAAAGTAGCGGCGTGCACTGTTGGAGTGGATGGCTCGCGCGATCAGCTCCTTGCCCGTCCCGCTTTCACCGCGGATCAGCGCGGTGCTGTTCGTGGGCGCAACCGTGCGGACGAGTTCGAACACCTTCTGCATTTCCGAACTGTGGCCGACGATGTCCTCCATGTTCTGCAGCGTGTCGAGATGTTCCTTGAGCGCGGCGTTCTCTCGCTGCAGCCTGCGCTGCTGTACGGCATTGCGAATCAGATGCGTCAGATCGTCGGGATCGATGGGCTTGGTGACATAGTCGAAGGCCCCCGCCTTGAGCGCACGCACTGCCGTATCGACCGTTGCGAACGCAGTGATGATGATGATCACCACGTCCTGGTCGAACTCTCGGATCCGCTCCTGCAGGGCGAGCCCGTCCATGCCCGGCATCTTGATGTCGAGCAGGATGATGTCGACCGGTTCCCTCTGCAGGGCGGTCAGTGCATCAGACGCATTTTCGGCCGTCGAAACGCGGTAGCCGTCGTCGAGAAACCACTCCTCGAGCGACGAGCGAACCGACAATTCGTCGTCAACGATGAGAATATGTATGGCTGAGAGGTCCTGCGTCTGTGTCATGTTCCGTACCGCCGGTTGTTGCGTGGGGAGGATGTGCGTGTTTGGGAAGGAGGATGGTGAAGGTGCTTCCGATGCCGGGTGTGCTTGCGACCGAGATGTCGCCACCGTGGCTGCGGAGGATGCCGTAGACGATCGACAGACCGAGGCCCGTCCCGAATCCACTTTCCTTCGTCGTGTAGAACGGTTCGAAGATGCGGGGCAGATCGTCGCTCGAAATGCCGACCCCCGTATCGCGGATCGTGATCCGCACGCTGTCTCCATCCTCGACGAGCTGCAACTTCAGATCACCACCGTCAGGCATTGCCTCGACGGCGTTCATCATCAGTGCGAGCAGGACCTGCTGGATCTGATTCTGATCGCAGATCACCTCGATCGGTGTTTCCGGAAAGGAGAGCTCCGCCTCGATGCGTTGCATGTCGATCTGATGTTGGATCAGACGCAGCGCCTTCTCGGCTACCTCACGAATGTAGCAGGGTGCGAACGTGCCGCTCTGTCCTCGTGCGAAGAACAACAGATTCCGCACGATGTCGCCGCAGCGCTTGCTCTCGTCGGAAATAAGCGACAGATCCCGGTCGATCGCTCCGAGCTGTTCCTCGGTCAGATCGGGACGCCCGAGCCGCTTGCGGATCAGCTTTGCGTAGGTGAGGATGCCGGAAAGGGGATTGTTCAGTTCATGGGCGATCATGGAGCTCAGCTTCCCCAGGGAAGCCATCTTTTCCATGTGCAGTACCTGGGCCTGGGCCTGCTGTAGTTCGCGGGTCTTTTCCTCCACCTTCTGTTCGAGGGTGGTCGACCATTCGAGCAGCTTCTGCTCGGCCGTGTGCAGCGATTCGCCCATGTCGTTGAACGAGTGCGCGAGCTCACCGATCTCGTCGGTGGAGGGCACGTTGATCTTGTAGCGCAGTTCCCCCTGCGCCAGGGCCTTCGTGCCGGCAATCACACGCTTGACCGGCTTGTGCACGACGACATAGATGAAGACGCCTGAGACGAGCGCCACGGCCAGCAGCGTGACGACGGAGGAGAGGAGCAGCAGGTTGACGCCGCTGGCGATGTGCGTGTCGATCTTGGCGAGGGACATCTGCACGTCGAGTACGCCGAGATAGGTTTGTTCCGCTGTATGCGCGTGACAGTCGGCGTCCCAGCAACCGCGTTCGTTTGCGATGGGATTGATGAAGCCGAGGACGCGATCGCCCCCGGACGTTTCATAGATGCGCACGAACTGGTCGGACGCAGTCTTCTCGAAGTCTGTCGCGTTTCCGTGGCACATCGTGCAGGCATCCGCGTTGACGTCGACGGTTGTCCACACTTCCTTGTGATCGGTCGAATAGCGGATCACGCCACGCTTGTCGTAGATGCGGATGCGCTCGATGCCCGGTTCGCTTCCCAGATCCGTGATCGTGCGCCAGATGTCCTCCTGATGGTTGATCTCCATGCCCTGACGCAGCGCCTTCTTCGCGAAATTGCTCGATCGCTCCGCGCTCAGCTGCACCACCTGCTCGAGGTGCGCCTGCTGGCTCTTGATGCTGAAGAACGTCGTACCCGACAGCACCACGGTCAACGTGATGACGAGCACGATGATGATCTTCAGACTGAGGGAGGGGCGCAGTGACATGTGACTCCGGATCCGGATCCATTATCGGATATCCGGAGTCAAAACTACCAAAAAGCGGCATCCCGTTCAACCGATGGGATGCCGCATGCGTGTAGCGTACTGGGGATGCTGCGGCGCACTGCATCCGCCGCGTGCAGGTCAGCGCGGAAAGAACACCGCGCGGATGAGATCGAAGTACCGCTCCTCGCCGAGTGCATCCTCCAGCGAGCCGATCGCAACACCCCCGTCGTTCATGACCACACCGGCGTCGGCATGCATGTAGCGGGTTGCGCGCGTTGCAAAGCGGCCGAGCAGCTTCTCGTGACGTTCCGCACTCTCGCGTGCAGGCTGCAGATCCCCGACCTCCTCGCTGAGATGCGAGGGCATCATGGCCAGCACCCAGCCGTCGGTGCTCGTGCGGATCGAGTGCTCGGCGGAAGGATTCTGCCGCAGCACGGTACCGGTCAGCGGCGAACGCAGCGCAAGCACCCGCTGCCCGTGATAAATCCAGGCGAATGGCTTGCCCTTTTCCAGTGCGGCACGGCCCGAGGCCAGCACCAGCCGCGACGTGTCGGGCAATACCGTGGCAAGTGCGGGATCCACACCGAGCAGCACGGCACGCGATGCGAGTGTGCGCACCCAGACGTGCTGCGGCGAGTAGAGCAGATCCTCCGGCAGATCGACATGCGTCATCGGCTCGATCAGCTTCGCCGTGCCTTCGTCCAGACCCTCCGGCGCGGTGCACCGCACCCGCAGACGCGGGACGGTGCGCTCACGCAGGGGGGGCTCGTCACTCTTGCGCAGCACCATGTCGAGCGGACATTCCTCACAGGCGAACTCGCGATCGCAGAGCTTGTAGGTCAGCACGCCGGCGTCCATCCAGACGCAGCGCATCGCCACGGGTGTTGATTGCTGTTGCATGAGTCGCTCCTGACAGAGGAATCGTTCAATGGATCGGTGACAGTCCCGAAGGAATGAGTAGGATCAGGAGGGTTCGTTCAGGGAAGCGTCCGCACCACGCATCCGCGATGCATGTGCACCACCGAGGCCCAGCGCAACACCCTCGGGAAGCAACGCATCCGACGGATCGTACGCATCCGGATCCAGAACCCGCTCGGGGGCGGGACGCGACACGTCGACGAGGATCTCACCGGGTTCCGCATGCGCCTCGGGGAAGATCGGTAGATGCTTGACTGCGAGGGAGAAGATCCAGAATCCCATCGTCACAACCGAGGCCGTGACGAAGAACTCGCCGAGAGACGGGAAGTAGACGCCTCCATAATACGACTCGAGCGAGGTCGTCGTCACATTCAGGCGATTGGTGATGAAACCGACGACCACCGAGGCGGCCATAATGAACAGGCCCTGACGCGAACGTCCGTAATTGCCGAGGTTGTACACCACGAGGGGAATCACAGCCAGCAGCAGTACTTCCAGCAGCAACATGTTGCTCTCAATCGTGCCGTCGAACACGGCGGTGAGGAGGCCCTTGTGCAGCAGGTCCAGAAAACGCATCATGAAGAACACGAGCATGACACCGATCATCACACGGGCGAGCTGGATGAGCAGGGGAGTCTCGAGGGTCTTGCCGAAGGCGCGTGCGCTCAGGTACGACTCGACGATCGTCATGGCCAGACCAACCATCATGGCCGAGACGAAGAAGAACACGGGCAGCATCGGGCTGTACCAGTAAGGATGCATCTTCTCAGGAATGATCAGATACAGGCTGCCAAGCGAACTCTGATGCAGCATCGAAAGAAGGATGCCGGCGATGACCAGGGGAATCGTGATCGCCTTGACGACCTTCAACGCGCGGTGCAGCTTGAAGCGCTCGAGGACGACGGGACTGAATTCCAGTGCGAGAACAGTCGTGTACAGCATCACGCACCAGGCCACCTCGAACATCACCGAATGAGGATTCCACATGATGATCGCATGCCAGATCGCCCACGGGCGGCCAAGATCGAACATCAGGCCGAAGACGACGAGGATGTAGCCGAGAAACGCCGTCAGCACGGTCGGTCGGACGATGGGCTTGAAGCTCTTGATGTTGAAGACATAGACGATGCCGCAGAGGGTGAATCCACCTGCCGCCAGACCGACTCCGGTCACGACGTCAAATCCGATCCACAGTCCCCATGGCGTGGCATCGCTCAGATTCGTCGAGGCGCCGAGTCCGTGTACAAAACGGAAATACGTGCTGACCGCTCCCCCAAGCAGGAAGAATGCGCCAACGGCCTTCCAGAATGTCATCGTTGTGAAGAATTTCTTGATCATGGCATCCTCCTCAGTGCTTGGTGATCTGATCGTGCTGCATCTCGGCCAGAGCGGCCTTTTTGACTTCCTCGCGGCGATTGGTGATCCAGTAGATCGCGCCGAACATCACGCCTGCCGTCGCCACCACATCCGGCAATTTCGAGAGCACGTTCCATGTCTTGTCGGGCAGCGACTCGTCGCCGATCTTCGTCGAGAAGCCCAGCTTTTCAAATGGGACGCTCGACAGATAGAGCACGGAGGCACCACCTGCTTCCTTGACACCATAGATGCGGTTCACGTACAGATCCGGGTTTTCGCTGATGCGCTTGCGGGCTTCGGTGAGCAGCTCCTCGCGCGTGCCGAAGAGTGTCGCGCCGGTGGGACACGACTCGCTGCATGCGGTCGGCTGACCCTTCGACGTGCGTTCGTCGTAGCACATCGTGCACTTGCGCACGCGGGGCATGTTGCTGTGCCATTCGTACTTCGGAATGTCGTAGGGACAGGCAAGCATGCAGTACCGGCAGCCGAGGCACTTGTCTGCGTCGTAGTTGACCGGACCATCCTTCGACTTGTAGAGCGCGCCGACGGGACACACCGAGGCACATGCCGGCTCTTCACAATGCTGGCACATGCGACGCACAAACATCTCGCCCTTCTGGTCGAGATATGTGAAATTCTTGTCATTCAATTTTTTTGCTTCCACTTCCGGGAAGCCATGCGACGTCTGGCATGCGCTCTGGCAGGCTCCGCAGCCGACGCATTGCGTGATGTCGATGAGTAATCCGTATGCCATGATGATCTCCTGAAGCTGGTTGAGTGAGTCGATGATTCGAGTGTGTGGATCGCGGGACGGGGCGCCATCCCGCTGGGGAAGGCGCCCGTCCGTCCAGCATTACCGGAGGAATTCCGATTCGAAACTCTTCACGGCATCATCATCGAGATACTCGAGCGAACCGCCGACCGGCACGCCGCCATCGAGCATCGTCTCGCCGACCAGTGCGGGCTGACCGCGATGCACGAGGAAGTCACGCAGACGCTCGGCCTCCTGGCGAACCCAGCTGGCAGCGTTTTCCGCGATGGAAAGAACCGACAGACTCGAAGCAAGCTGCACCGGCTCGACCATGAACAGCCAGCCGAGGTTGTAGGGACTGTCACCGATCAGTGCGGGATTGTCCTGAATGTCACGATTGACGGCACGCACGCGGCCGCTGATCGGCGCCACGAGAGACAGGGTATGCCCACCGCGCTGCACGGTGATGACGGGATCCCCCTGCTTGACCTGCTGGCCGATGAAAGGAAGGGTGACGCGTTCGATCGCGCCGATGGCCTTCTGCGCGAAATCGTCGATGCCGACGACGACCTCGTCGCCTCCCTGCATCCGTGCCCACGTGTGTCCATGATGAAGGAACACACCCTTGGGCACGCGCACAAGCGAGGAATGGGCGAGCGCTTCAGCACTCTGGGGAACGCGGGACATGAGCGGATACTTCTTCTGCCGTGCCTGGATGACGAAATCAATCGTCAAAAGGACTACGACGAACAGGATGACGAACAGGGCGACCATTGCAGACTCCGATGGAAAGGTGAGAGGTAAGGGTTTTGCTATCGTGTGGAAAATCTCATCAGCATGTCTGTATAATTCTTCTGCAATCCCCGTGCCGAATTCAGATTTTCAGCTCCGGTAGTCCCTTTTTTCACGAATGCAGGCTGTATAGTGAGGAAATCGTCTACAGTAGAAGGGATGCAACAGCAGTGCTCCGACCCCTGTCCCGTTGAATTATTCATCGGTCAAAACGCACCAATCATCGGAAATCCCCGTAACGCATTACATGACAACGAATAACGCAGTGTATACTTTCGCAACGCCGCCGTATGGATTCTCAACACGCCTCATGATGAATTTCACCACACAGGAGGACGGACGCCCTCGTCCGTCTTGGGAGGACGGACGCCCTCGTCCGTCACTGACGAACGTTTCGTCCTTGCACACCTTGATGCATTGCTGCCTGCAATCGTATGTTCCCATTCCCACATCGCTGCACACCACCACAGACAGCACCCATGCACATCCGCATCCTCTCTCTCATCCTCGCAGCCGTCTTCTCGCTTCCGCTCGCATCTTTCGCACAACCGAAATCCGACGCATCAGAAAAGAAGGGACTCACAAGCGCCACGCTCGCGGGACTATCCTTCCGCTCTGTCGGTCCCGCCATGACGTCAGGACGCATCGGCGACATCGCGGTCGATCCGACGAATCCCGCACGGTTCTTCGTTGCGGTGGCTTCCGGAGGGGTGTGGCGGACGACCAACTTCGGCGCGACGTTCACGCCGGTCTTCGACGCACAGGGCTCCTACAGCATCGGATGTGTCGTGCTCGATCCGACAAATCCCCATACCGTCTGGGTCGGCACGGGCGAGAACAACAGCCAGCGCAGTGTGGGATTCGGCGACGGGGTCTACCGCTCCGACGACGGAGGAACGACATGGAAGAACATGGGACTGAAGACATCCGAACATATTGGCAAGATTCTCATCGACGCCCGGGACTCCCGCGTGGTGTATGTTGCCGCGCAGGGACCCCTCTGGGCGCCGGGCGGTGAACGGGGACTCTATAAAACCACCGATGGCGGTGCGACGTGGAACGCGGTACTGCAGATCAGCGAGAACACGGGCGTGACCGATGCGGTGTTCGACCCGCGCAATCCCGACATCATCATCGCCGCGTCGTATCAGCGGCGCCGGCATGTGTGGACCCTCATCAACGGTGGTCCCGAAGCACGCATGTTCCGCACGACCGACGGTGGAAGGAGCTGGGACACGCTGCGCGCGGGACTTCCGACGGGTGATGTGGGACGTATCGGACTCGCCGTGTCGCCCGCGAATCCCGACATCCTCTATGCCATCATCGAGGCCGCTGACGACAAGGGGGGAGTGTTCCGCTCGACAGATCGCGGTGCGAGCTGGGAGAAGCGCAACGGCTATGTGTCGAACAGTCCGCAGTATTATCAGGAACTCGTCTGCGATCCACTGAATCCCGAGAAGGTCTATTCGCTCGACACGTACACGAAGATCTCCGAAGATGGCGGCAAGACCTGGCGGAATCTCGGCAACCGATACCGGCATGTCGATGACCACGCGCTGTGGATCGATCCCCGCGACACGCGGCACCTGCTGATCGGGGGCGACGGCGGACTCTACCGTTCGCACGACGGCGGCGCGACGTGGCGCTTTCAGGAGAATCTCCCGGTTGCACAATTCTACCGGGTCGCAGTCGACAATGCCTTGCCCTTCTACAACATCTACGGTGGCACGCAGGACAACAACAGTCTCGGGGGTCCCGCGCAGACGCGTGCAAAGGATGGCATCTTCAACGAGGACTGGTTCTTCACGAACGGCGGCGACGGGTTCGAATCGCAGATCGATCCCTCCAATCCAGACATCGTGTACGCGCAGGCCCAACACGGCTGGCTCGTGCGCTTCGACAAGAAGAGCGGTGAGCGTCTCGGCATTCAGCCACAGGCCGCGCCGGGCGAGGAACCGCTGCGGTGGAACTGGGACTCCCCGCTGTTGATCAGTCCCCACAACCCCGCCCGCCTCTACTTCTGCGCAAACAAGATCTTCCGCAGCGACGACCGCGGCGAGTCGTGGCGCGCCGTGAGCGGCGATCTCACGCGCCGCACCGACCGCAACACGCTTCCGGTCATGGGTCGCATCTGGCCACCGGACGCCGTGGCGAAGAACGCATCGACATCCTTCTATGGCAACATCGTGTCGTTCGATGAATCCCGTCGCGTCGAGGGACTCCTCGTCGCGGGCACAGACGACGGACTGCTTCAGATTTCCGAGAACGGGGGAGGGGCATGGCGACAGGCGGCTTCCGCACCGGGCGTGCCCGAGCGGGTGTACGTGACGGCCACGGCCTTTTCGCGTCACGACGACGACATCCTCTACGCAGCTTTCAACAATCACAAGATGGGCGACTTCAAGCCCTACGTCATGCGCAGCAACGACCGGGGCCGGTCGTGGACGTCCATCACCTCGAACCTGCCTGCGCGAGGACCCGTGCACTGCATCGTCGAAGACCACGTCAAGCCCGGCCTGCTCTTCGTCGGCACCGAGTTCGGTGTGTTCTTCACGACCGACGGCGGCGGCGCATGGACGCAGCTCACCGGCGGCCTGCCGACGATCGCCGTCGAAGACATCGCGATTCAGGAACGCGAAAGCGATCTGGTACTCGCGACCTTCGGCCGCGGCTTCTACGTGCTCGACAATTACGCCCCACTGCGCGACCTTTCTCCGGAGCTTCTCGCCCGCGAGGCGCACGTGTTTCCGATCGAGGATGCGCTGTTGTACGTGCAGACCGACGCGCGCGAACGCGACAGCTTCGGCGAGACATTCTACGTCGGAGCGAATCCCCCGTTCGGCGCCGTGTTCACACTGCATCTGAAGGATGCTGCACAGTCGCGCAAGGATCGTCGTCTGCGATCGGAGAAGGATGCCGAGAAGGGGAAGCTGCCGATGCCGTATGCTCCGCTCGACAGCCTCCGGGCCGAGGTCGATGAGGAGAAGCACCGGCTTGAGCTCGTGATCACCGACGAACGCGGGGAATTCGTGCGCATGCTCACGGCACCCGTCACGAAGGGTGTGCAGCGCGTCGTCTGGGATGCGCGCTACGCGGGTGTTGCTCCTGCGACGGCCGAGACCGATGTGAACAAGACCGCGGCGATGATGGTCATGCCCGGCACCTACACGCTGACCGTGGCGCGAGTGGTTGACGGTGAGCGCACCCTGCTCGGCGGACCCGTCAGCTTCCGGGTGCGGGCGCTGGGCGGTACGACGTTGCCGGCCGGGGATCCTGCCGCGCTGGTGGCCTTCCAGCGACGCGTGGCCTCGACGCAGCGCACGGCGATGGGACTCGCGCGTTCGATCACCGACACGCGTGCCCGTGCGACGGCTCTGCGGACAGCCCTGCAACTCGCACCTGCCACGCCCGACCTCCATGCAGCTGCCCGTCGCGTCGACGGTCTGCTGCGAGATCTCGAGCGCGAACTGAACGGCGATCCCATTTATGACAAGCGCAACGTCCCGCAGTCTCCGAGCGTCATGGGTCGTCTGCAACTCGTCGCCTATCAGATCTCGTCGTCGACCTCTGGTCCTGCTGCCGCACACGTTGCAGAGATTGAGCGTGTGCGGACCGCACTCCAGCCGTTGATCGATCGGTTGCGCGGGATCGTCGACGGCGACCTGCGTCAGCTCGACCAGGCTGCCGAAACCATCCGTGCTCCGTGGACTCCCGGCCGCATCCCGCGCCTCGAATAAGGAGAAGGCCGGCAATGGACGGGCGGCGTCCCGCCGCCCCAAACCGGAGGGCGGACGCCGCGTCAAACGACCGGGCGGTGGACGTCCTCGTCCACCAGTGATCGACGCCGCGTCATGGACACAATGGACACGATGGACGCCCCTACCCAACCCACCCGACGTGAAGGGCGCTGGTTTGCAGCGCTCTTCGTCACCTCAGTGCTTCCGCTGGTGGTTTCGTCGAGCGTGCTCTGGCTGGCCTACGACACCCTCGCCGCCCATAGGGGCGATCCCCTCACCATCACCTTCTTCTTCACCATCGTCGCCGTGATGATGACCTTCGCGCTCACCCCAACCACAGTGGTGGCGATTGCATCCGGCTGGTTTTATGGATGGCCCGGACTCACGGGCGTGCTGGCGAGCTACACCTTCGCGGCGCTCGCCGGTCGCACGGTGGGGAAGCATCTTTCGCGCCTGCTGCTCCATGGCGCGCCGCATCCCCGTGTGCAGGCGCTGCTCGAGCGCTTTGCGACGCAGCCCTTCCTCTGCATGCTCTTCTGCCGACTCTCTCCCGTGCTGCCCTTCGCGACCGTAAACCTCGCGACGGGTCGCACACGCATGCCCTACGTCGCCTACATCACCGGCACACTCGCCGGCATGCTGCCTCGCACCGTGCTTTTCTTTGCCGCGGGCATGCAGGCCCGCGACCTCGCGAGCGTACTCGCATCGGGCGCGACCGTCGGGATGGGTCCCGCATCGATCGCCATACTCACCCTCATCTCCCTCGCCGGCCTGACAATTCTCCTCCGCCGCACGGTGCGATAAGCTACGACTCCCTCCATTTTCGTTCGTATTCTGATACTTGAATCATTAATAAAGGAGTGTGAAGTCTTGTAGAGGAGGAGTGGGAGTGGCAGATTGCAGTGATGTGCATTCGCAATCTGCAGGAGAGAGGTTCATGCGTGCGGGTATTCGTGTTCTCTGCGTGGTCATCGCGCTCGTGACGGCGGCGACCGCGGCCATGGGGATCTTCATGCGCGGCACCGGCGTCAGCCGGTCCGTGACCAGTGTCAGGGGAGAAGTGTACGAGATGGCCACCGACGGCGTCTATGCGTTCAATGCGCAGCGCGTCGTGGCGGAGGGCGTCGGGTGGGATCTGCTCACGCTCGTCGTCATCGTGCCGGCCCTGCTCGTGGCCGTGCTGCTCTTGCGCCGCAACAGCTTCCGCGCGAGGCTCTTCACGCTCGGCCTGCTCCTCTACCTGTTCTACCAATACCTGATGTACGCCGTGACGTGGAGCCTCGGCCCGCTCTTCCTACCCTTCGTCGTCATCTACGCGCTCAGCCTCGTCGCGATCGTGCAGATCGCCGCGAGCTTCTATGGCATGGATCTGCGCTTCGCGTTCACGAACGACTTCCCGCACCGTGCGATGGCCGTGTTCAGCGCGGTGATGGGATCGCTGCTCGTGCTGATGTGGATTGCGCGCATCGCATCCGCAACGCTCGACGCTCCACAGGGCATCCTGCTCGGACAGCAGACCCTCGGTGTGCAGGCGCTCGATCTCGGCCTCGTCGTCCCTCTCTCGTTCCTGATCGCAGTGCTCGCATGGCGCCGCACGGTGATGGGATCCATTCTCAGCCCGGTGTTCATCATCAAGTCCGTCGGCATGTGCGCCGCCATCTGCGGCATGCTCCTCTCCGCCTGGGTCGTCGAAGGTGCCCTCGAGATCGTTCCCTTCGCGATCTTCCTCGTCGCCCTCGTCGTCAGCCTCTGGCTGGCCATCGCGATGTACCGCAGTACCGTGCATTCCTGAGCAGCAGCGCGTCACCCGCCACCGAGTCATATATCGGATCATTGCATCTGGCATGGCGTCTTTCTAAGTTCCGCCAACGGGTTTGATGCATGGATGCACGACACATGGAGGTCGGAGATGGTTCCAATGCTGCGCTGGATCGTCGTACTGTTGCCGTTCGCACTGCTGTCTGCCCGTGCGCAGTTGACGGTCGTTTCGAACAAGTACGGTCACAGGCCTGGATACATCGACCATGCCGCACTGGTCGTGGAACCGCACGGCGGCTACGTCGAACATTCGCTCTACCTGACCTACTCCGACCACAACATCTTCGATAGGGATCCCAACGTAGAAATCGTGCACCGCTTCAACCTCCCGGCTGGGGCCATCGTCAACGACCTCTGGCTGTGGATGGGCGACAGCGTCATGCAGGCCATCGTGCTCGATACCTGGCACGCACGCAAGATCTACGACAGCATCACGGTCAGCCTGCGCGACCCCGCGTTCCTGAGCAGGCGCGGCGACCAGTATGAACTCCGCATCTTCCCGCTCCAGTCGGGCGCCACGCGCAAGGTCAAGCTGAACTACATCGTACCCACGCGGTGGTACGGCATGCAGGCCGTCTCAGAACTCCCTCTGCCGATGCTGATGCAGAGCTTTGCGCGGACCAAACCGCTCGATCTGCTTTTCCGCGAGCGCGAGCCGATCTGGGGAGATCCGATACTCGGCTCGCTGCCCGACGTCGTCTTCACACCACTGGTCGACACGAACGGCTATCAGTTCCGACACGTGCGCCTCGACGACATCACGCCCATCTCCGATCCGACCCTGCGCTACGACATCCGCTTCAGCGAGGGAACTCGCTTCACCGCGACACGGCGCGCGGGCGAAGACCTCGCGTTCCAGTTCGGCTTCGATCCCGTCATGCTGGCGGGAAGGGAGGCGGATACCACGGGACGGACCTTCCTGCTGGCATGCGACCTGAGCGGGTGGAACTCCGGAAACCTCGAGGTGCTCATCAAGCAGTCGCGGGAAGCCGCGCACGCCGCCACGCGTCCCCATGACAGCCTGCAGGTCGTCTACGGCGTCCGAGGTGAGATCGGCACGCTGGCAGACCGCATCCGCATCGCGCATCCCGATACCATCGACGCACTCTTCGACACGCTCGTCGCACGCGCAGCACGCCTAGCACCGGTGCGCGAACGCAAACCATTCATCAAGATCGCAGACAGCCTCGCCTTCGAATGCTGGGCGTTTCCAGACATGGAAAAGCTCGCGGAGGTAAAACGATACAACGAGTTGATCGAGGCCGTGTACGATCAGCATCACGAAGACGTGCTCATCACGTACGCGCATGGCGCCGAACACAAGGAGCGCACGACACATTTCCGTGCTCCTATTCTCGCCCACCTTGATTCGCTGTATGAGAGAGGAGGCAGAGTTCTCAGCTTCTTCGATTACTTCCGGCTAACCGGAATTGGGAAACCCGGTGAGGAAGTGATTGCGCTGTCACAGGTGCCCAGCATCGACATGGAGACATCGCCGGAGCGGATGTCTCTCCTCCAGCGCGTGCCCACCGGTCGATTCAGCAGGCATTTCCGCGATGACCTCGTGCACAATCTCCGCATGTACATGCGATGGGATCCGGATCCCGATATCCGCGAGGAGCTGCTCGACGACATGGGCAATCCCATGGTCTTTTCGAAGAGTGTCAAGAACGGCCTCCTGGTCGTGTCAACTCTCTGGTCTTTCCGCATTGACGGTGCGCTGAAGAGGGAGATTTCCATCCCGATGCTCGGACTCGCCGTCCCGACCAGCGGCAACCAGCTGCTCATGCCCCTGTTTCACCGCGTGCTGGCCATGCATGCCGCGACTCCCTTCGACCGGGTGATCTTCATCAGCAATTCCGACACCCTCATCGAAAAGGATGACGCCGATCTCTGGGTGAACTTGTATGCAACCGCATTCGGCCCAAACCTGCCCGCGTTTACGACCGTCAATCTCGTCGACGGCGCCTTCCATATTCCACCCGTCGTCACCGACAACCAGATCGACTACTACTCGACCGGCTACCTGTTCAAGCGGCTGGCAGACCGGTCCCGCGGCCGCCACTTCGAATCCCACATCTACCCGTGGAGCAGCATCCGCACCCTGCTGAACCCGACCAACCTGCCACTGGCCGACTCACTCACCATCACTGCCGTCGCCGACGGGGGCAGGGGATTCGTGCAGGAAATCCGCGAGGTCGATCCCATCCCGGAGGATCCGAACAAGGCGCGCTTCTTCATCGGCTCTGCCATCGCCGCCGACAGCATCACGTTTACCGTGCGCGGACTCTACGAATACGGCACCGTCGAGCGCACCTTCATCCACACCGTGCCCGTGCGCACCGACACCCACGCCGCCGACGCGATCATTCCCGCGATGCTTGGCAACGAGCATCTGCGCGATATGTTCGCGCAGCTTCCCCGCGACACGGCAGGCATCGTGGAGACTGCGGTACGTCACCGCCTGCTCTGCGACTACACGGCCTTCCTCGCCCTCGAACCGCACGACACGATCACCTACATGCGCAATCCCTTCGACGAGGCGGGGCTGGTGGATGCGCCGCTGCCGGCTACGCCGGGGGATCTCGATTCCCTCGTCATCACCGCCGGTCCCAATCCGTTTTCCGGCACGACGACCATTGCGGTCGACCTCCCCTCCGCTGCGGAAGTTACCGTGCGCGTCACCGACATGATCGGCCGCCTCGTGCGCACGCTCGGCGACGGCGGGGAGGGCAGGGGCCGGCGCCACTATCTATGGAACGGACTCGACGCGTCGGGGCATCCCGTTCCGGCCGGTGCCTACATCGTGCAGGTGCTCGCCCGCGAACGCGCAGGCGAACAACTGCGGCGTGCCACGTGCACGCTATTGCGCGTGCAGTGACCCCGGTGCACCAGCGAAGCCACGCAATGCAGGAACCCCGCCGCGGCGGGGTTCTTCGTGCAGGAACACAAAACAAAAAGACCCGTGATATGCTCACGAGTCTTTTCTTGTAGCGGGGCTAGGACTTGAACCTAGAACCTTCGGGTTATGAGCCCGACGAGCTACCAATTGCTCCACCCCGCGGTGGGAATACAATGATACGCACGATCCCGGAAAAAAGCAAGCCGCGTCTCGCGACCAGCGTGCGGACGTCATCGTCAGTCAATGGAGGGGCGGCGTCTTGTCGCCGTTGGCGGTGAGTAGGTGCAGGGTGGACGGGGACGTCCACCGACCGTTCTCGCGATTACAGCAGCCCGCGGTGGAGGCCGCCGTCGATCTGGATGGTCGCGCCCGTGATGTAGCCGGCTGCGTCGCTCGCGAGAAACGCCGCGAGCGCGCCGACCTCGGCAGGATCGCCGAGACGTCCGGCGGGAATCGCACCCACCGTCGCTGCGCGCTCCTCCTCGGGCGTGCGTCCGCTCTGCCGGGCACGATCCTCGAACAGATGCACGAGCCGGTCGGTCGCGATGAATCCCGGTGCGATGCAGTTGACCGTGACGCCGCGTGCGGCCACTTCGTCCGACAGCGTGCGCGCCATGCCCGTCACCGCAGCACGGTACGCGTTCGAGAGCAGCAGGCGCTGCACGGGCTGCTTGGCGCTGATGGAGGTGATGTTGATCACCCGTCCGGATCCCTGCGCGATCATGCCGGGTAGCAGTCCGCGGATCAACCGCACCGCGCTCATCAGCGTGCGATTCCATGCGAGCGTCCACGTCATGTCGTCGGTGTCGAAAAAGGTGCCGGTGGGCGGACCCCCGTTGTTCGTCACGAGCACATCCACGCGGCCATGCCGCTCGCGCACCGCGTCGACCACCAGCTCGGCCCCCTCGGCGCCATCGAGATCACAGGCGACGAACGAGACGTCTACCCCATGCGCTGCATGCAGCTCGTCCGACAAAGCGGCGAGTGCGGCCTCCGATCGGGATGCGAGCAGCAGATGGCAACCCTCGGCCGCAAGCGCGCGCGCCACCGCGCGGCCCAGTCCCTGCGACGCCCCCGCTACACAGGCGATCCTCTTCCTCAATCCAAGTTCCATGCCCTGTACTCCTTCAATGTGTGTGGAGGAAAATATCGCGAGTGCGGGGGTGGATCTCAAGTGCGTCGCGTACTCCAGCATGCCCGCGGGGGAAGCGCCCGCGCAGGGCATGCGGATGGAACAGGGCATGCGGATGGAACAGGGCATACGGATGGAACAGGATCGGAACACCGCCGTTGTGTATATTTACAGACTGTACTCAGCAAACGGATTTCGCATGGCCATTCTTCCGATCTATACATATGACGCGCGCGTGCTGCGCGAGAAGACCCGCGCGGTGGAACGTCCCGACGAGGCGATTGCACTCGCGCTCGACATGTTCGAGACCATGCGCAATGCGCATGGGGTGGGACTCGCCGCGAATCAGGTTGGACGAGGACTCTCGCTCTTCACCATCGATCTGACCGAGGTCGAGGACTACGAGGAGACGAAGCCCCTGCTCTTCATCAATCCCGATATCACCGATTTCGACGGCGACGACGTGGCCTACGAGGAGGGCTGCCTGAGCATCCCCAGTCTGCGCGAGGATGTGGTACGCCCCGAACGCCTGCGCATCACCTACCGCGATGCGAACTTCGACGAGCAGGTGCTCGAAGCAGACGGCTTCCTGGCCCGCGTGATCCAGCACGAATTCGATCATCTCGAGGGCATCTTCTTCACCGACCGGCTGCGCGGACTGCGCAAGCGGCTCGTGGTTCCCGCACTGCAGAAGATCAAGCGCGGGGAAACACCGGCCGACTATCCGCTCGCGGAATTGAAGAAGATGGACATCGTCGCCTGACCATCGGCGGGCGGGAGATTCCCGTTCTGCACTCATCTGTATCACCCCGATCACACACGAGACAATCGGACATGAAGATCCTTTTCATGGGCACCCCCGACTTCGCCGTGCCCTCGCTGCGCGCCCTCGTCGCAAGCGACCACGAGGTCGTCGCCGTCGCCACGGGATGTGACAAGCAACGGGGTAGGGGACGCCGGATGTCGCCCACGCCCGTCAAGGCGGCCGCGCTCGAGGCGGGACTTCCCGTGATCGAAACCGACAACGTGCGCGATCCCGCCTTCGCCGAAGCGCTCGGCGGCTTCCCCGCCGACCTCTACGTCATCGTCGCCTTCCGCATCCTGCCCGCGTCGGTCTTCACCATCCCCCCGAAGGGCACCTTCAATCTGCACGCATCCCTCCTGCCGAAGTACCGTGGCGCCGCACCCATCAACTGGGCGCTGATGAATGGCGACACGCGCTCGGGCGTGACGACCTTCATGATCCGCGAGCAGGTCGACACCGGCGGTATCCTGCTGCAGGACGCCGTGCAGATGCCCGCGAGCATGACCGCGGGCGAGCTGCATGACGTGCTCGCCGCGAGCGGGGCCGCGCTCGTCGTGCGCACGGTCAGCGAGCTGGAGGCGGGCGTGCTCGCCCCGCAGCCACAGAACGATTCCGAGGCCACGCCCGCACCGAAGATCTTCCGCGACACCTGCCGCATCGACTGGAGCCGCAGCGCTGCGGCCGTACACAACCATGTGCGCGGACTGAGTCCCCACCCAGGCGCATGGACCATGCTCGGCGACACGATCCTCAAGCTGCACGGCACGCGCGTGGCCATCGTACGCCGCGGCGAGGTGCCCGTCACCGCTGCCGAACACGGCCTCGTGCCCGGCACCATGCTGCGCGACCGCGACCATATCGGCGTGGTCTGCGGCGAGAACATCCTCGACATCCTCACCCTGCAGCCCGAGGGTCGCCGCGCGATGACGACCGAGGAGTTCCTGCGCGGTCACGACATCCCCGCCGGCACCGTGCTCGTCTGACGCGCTGTGTCCGCCGCGCGCCCCACGCCACCCCTGATCATCGCCCATCGCGGTTCGCCCGCGCGCGCGCCCGAAAACACACTCGCCAGTTTCGCGCGTGCCGTCGACGAAGGCGCCCGCTGCATCGAATGCGACGTGCGCCTTGCGCGCGACGGCGTGCCCGTGCTCATGCACGACGCCACGCTGCAGCGAACGACCGACCGCAGCGGGTATGTGGCTGCGCACACGCACGCCGAACTCGACGCGGCCGATGCCGGCGCCTGGTTTGATGTGGCATTCATGGGGTGCAGGATTCCCACGCTGGAGGAAGTGCTCGCATGGCGTCCCTATGATGTGAGGATGATGCTGGAACTCAAGCGCGGGGGACTCGGCGTGCACACGACGCGCGATCTGGCGGAAGCTGTCGTGGCCCGCATCCACGCCGCGGATGCCACCCGCGCGGTGATCGTCACGTCGTTCAGCCACGCCGTGCTGCGCGCGGTGCGCGCGATCGACGACGAGATCGAGCTGGGACAGCTGCAGTACGGTCCCGCCATCAAAGTCGGACTCGTGCGCCGCCTCGAGCGCGTGCAGGCGGCCTGGTACATCCGCAGCGTGCGCACGGTCGGGGTGGCCGACGTGCGCGCAATGCACGCGGCGGGAATCCGCGTGGCGGTCTACACCGCGAACACGGCGCGTGACGTGCGCCATGCCCTCGAGTGCGGAGTGGATGCGATCATCACGAACGAGCTTCCCTTCGTTCGGTCATTGCTTCAAGACAGTCGGTAGCTCTTCCCAGGCCGGGCGTCAGGCGGAGGCTTCCCCCAGCAGCAGCGCGGCCACGCGCGCGGCGGCGCCAGGCGTGCCCATGCGCGCGCGCACCCCGGCCAGATCCTTCAGCATCTGCGTGCGTCGGGGTCCCTCCTCCATCAGCGGCAGTATTGCATCGGAGATGCGTTCGGCGGTCGCATCGTGTTGCACGAGCTCCGGCACGATGCGCGCGTCGGCGAGGATGTTGGGCATGCCGATGTGGGAGACGTTGATCAGGCGACGGAAGATTTCATAGTTCAGACGCGAGGCGCGGTAGACGATCACGAGCGGCGTGCCATAGGTCGCGGTCTCGACGGTGGCAGTGCCCGAGGTGACGATCGCCGCGCGGGCGTGCTGCATGAGCGCATGCGTCATGCCGCGCAGCAGGTGCACGTCACGCCGGGTGCCGATGTGGCGCTGGTAATGCGCGTCGTCGAGCGAGGCTGCGCCGATGGCGACGGTGCAGGACGTGCGGGCGCGGATGCGGTCGGCGGCGTCGAGCATGACCGGCAGCATGCGCTCGATTTCCTGGACGCGCGAGCCGGGCAGGAGGGCGAGGATGGGGGTGTCGGCGAGTCCCGCGCGGGAGAGGAACACGGCGCGCTCGACGTGCGGAAGCAGTTCGAGCAGGGGATGACCGACGAAGGTCGTGGCGATGCCCTCGCGCGAGAAGATCGCCTCCTCGAAGGGGAAGACGACGGCGAGGTGGTCGACGAGGGGACGCATCTTCGCGACGCGTCCCCGACCCCAGGCCCAGACCTGCGGACTGATGTAGTACACGATGCGCACGCCGGTGGCACGCACGGCGCGTGCGAAGCGGAGATTGAATCCCGGATAATCGATGAGCAGGAGGGCGCGGGGCTTCCGCTCGGCGAGGGCGGCGCGCGCGCGGTCGAAGATCTGCCGCAGCCTGCGGTAGTTGCGGGCGACTTCCACAAATCCCATCACCGACGTGTCGCGCACGTGTGTGAGCAGTTCGCAGCCGGCCTCCTGCATGCGGTCGCCGCCGATGCCGAAGAACTGCGCGTCGGGCACGCGGGCGCGGAGCTGTTCGATGACGCGGGCGCCGTACTGGTCGCCCGAGGCCTCCCCGGCGATGATCATCCAGGAAGGGTCGGAGGTCATCGCAGGAGGCGGATGACGACGAGGATGACGGTGACGAAGGCGAAGGCCTGGAGGGTGCGGGCCTCGGAGCGGAGTCCCGCCCGCCAGTCGATCGGGATGGGACGGGGACTGCGCCAGGCGGAGGGCCGGAAGAGGAAGCGCGGCACGTTGCGGCGGTATTCGGCGTAGGCTTCGCCGAATTCACCGGCGAGGAAGCGTTCCTCTTCCTGCACGATGAGGGTGTACTGGAAGATGAACCAGGCGAGGGCGACGAGCTGCAGCCAGGGGAAGAAGGCCATCGACATGATGCCGACGCCCATGTAGAGCGTCATGTTGCCGAGGTAGAGGGGATTGCGGACGTGGGCGAAGGGTCCACTGGTCACGAGCTTGCTCGCGCCGACCGAACCGGTCACGCGGGTTTCGCTGCCGGCGTAGAACACGCCCCATGCGCGCAGGGCTTCGCCGACCGCGGCGATGACGAAGCCGATGGCGAGGCTTTCCCACGTGGGCGCCGCGAACACGAGCATAAGCACGAGGAAGGGCAGCGGGGTGTAGCTGCGGTTCTTGAAGAGGATCTGGTTGAGTGTCACGAATACCTGCTGATTTTCTGCAATCCCGCAAAATACCCCGCGCCCACCCCACATCCAACGGGAGGACGGACGCCCCCGCCCGTCCGAACGGTCGGTGGATGAAACGGTCGGTGGACGTCCTCGTCCACCCGAAAGGTCGGTGGACGTCCTCGTCCACCAGAAAGGTCGGTGGACGTCCTCGTCCACCCGAAAGGTCGGTGGACGTCCCCGTCCACCAGAAAGGTCGGTGGACGTCCTCGTCCACCAGAAAAGTCGGTGGACGTCCCCGTCCACCAGTGACGAATGTTCAGAGCAACGGCTGCGAGACGCCGCCCGTCCGTTGCGATTCGTCATCAACGGATGTTCAGTGTTTGACGGACGAGGGCGTCCGTCCTCCCACGGGGTATGGCGATTCCCGCGGGGGCTCGTATCTTTACGGATTCATACCCACGTCACACCGCAACTGCCATGCCCCTCGACGACACTACCCGTGCCGCCTTCGCGCTGAGCCTGCTCGGCGCCCTCGACGAACGCCGTCCCATCGCCCCTCTCACCGAGGTCGCCCCAGACCTGACGGTCGACGACGCCTATGCCATCCAGCGTCTCACAATCGAGCAGCGCTGCAACCGCGGCGCCCGCGTCGTCGGCATGAAGATCGGCCTCACTTCGCGTGCCATCCAGCAGGCCCTCGGTGTCAACGAGCCCGACTTCGGCCACCTGCTCTCGACCATGCGCGTCGCCGACGGCGGTACGATCGATCTCTCCACCCTCGTCGCACCCCGCGCCGAAGGCGAGATCGCCTTCGTCCTTGGCAGCGACCTTCCAGAGACTGACTGCAGCGAGGCGGATGTGCTCGCGTGCACGGCGTTCCTCATGCCCACGATCGAGATCATCGACAGCCGCATCCGCGACTGGAAGCTGACGCTCGCCGACACGATCGCCGACAACGCGTCGAGCGGACTCTTCGTGCTCGGCGGCCGCAAGGTACCGATCGACGGACTCGACCTCCGCACGCTCGGCATGAACGTCGAAGTCAATGGCGACATCCATGTCACCGGAGCGGGTGCCGCCGCCATGGGAAGTCCCGTCACCAGTGTCGCCTGGCTTGCCACAACACTCGGTCACTACGGCATACGCCTGCGCGCCGGTGACATCGTGCTGAGCGGTGGACTCGCGGCTCCCTACGCGCCGAAATCCGGCGACTGGATGCGTGTCTCCATGCAGCACCTCGGCAGCGTGTCGGTGCGCTTCACCGGCGGGGAAGGGAACTGACCGCATGCAGAAGCTCGCCTGCGCCATCGTAGGATCCGGCAACATCGGCACCGACCTCATGATCAAGCTCGTGCGCTACTCCGAGTCGCTCGCCTGCCGCGCGCTGGTCGGCATCGACCCGGCTTCCGACGGACTCGCGCGGGCCCGCAGCATCGGCGTGCATGCATGCGATGCAGGTCTCGCCTCCTTCCTTCAGAGCGATGAGGCAGAGGATGTCCGCATCGTGTTCGATGCGACAAGTGCCGGTGCACATCACCATCATGCGGAGCTGCTGCGCGCGCGCGGCATCACGGCGATCGATCTGACGCCCGCGGCGATCGGTCCCGCCGTCGTGCCCGTCGTGAACATCGAGGCCCACCTCGACGCACCGAACGTGAACATGATCACCTGCGGCGGACAGGCCACGATCCCCATCGTCCACGCCATCGCGCGCACGGCCCGTGTGCCGTGGGCCGAGATGGTCAGCTCGATCGCGAGCCGCAGTGCGGGACCCGGCACTCGGGCGAACATTGACGAATTCACCGAGACCACGGGTCGCGGCCTCGAATCCATCGGCGGCGCCGAACGCGGCAAGGCCATCATCATCCTGAATCCCGCCGAGCCCCCGCTCATCATGCGCAACACCGTCTTCGCCCTGGTCGACGACGGCGACGAGCGCGCCATCACCGACTCGATTCACGCAATGGTCGACGACGTGCGCGCCTACGTGCCGGGCTACCGCCTCAAGGCCGCACCCGTCTTCGACTCGCTCGCACACGCGCCGGTCGAGATTCCCGGCATCGGGCGTTGTGCGGGACTCAAAGTCACCGTGCTGCTCGAGGTCGAAGGGGCGGCGCACTATCTACCTGCCTATGCTGGAAACCTCGACATCATGACCGCAGCCGCGCGACGGGTGGGCGAGCGCATCGCCGCGCGCATGCACGCACGCGAGGAGGCCGTATGACACACGCTCAGGCGCACAGCCACGCAGAAGACTCTCCGCGCATCCTGATCAACGACGTAACCCTGCGCGACGGCATGCACGCGATCGCGCACCAGTATGAACTCGGTGACATGCGTGCGATCGCCGCCGCGCTCGACGCAGCGGGCATCGACATCATCGAGGTCACCCACGGCGACGGACTTGCGGGCAACGCCCTGACCTACGGATTCTCGAAGCACACGGAGGAAGAGTACATCCGAGCCGTTGTCGAAACCGTCCGCAGCGCCCGCGTCGGGGTGCTGCTGCTGCCCGGCATCGGCACGATCCACCACCTGCGTGAGGCGTGGGACTGGGGTGCGCGCACGGCACGCGTGGCCACGCACTGCACCGAGGCCGACATTGCCGCCCAGCACATCGGGTTCGCACGCGAACGGGGATTCGACACCGTCGGCTTCCTCATGATGTCGCACATGCTCGCACCGACGGAGCTTGCCGCGCAGGCGCGCGTCATGGAATCCTACGGTGCCCACTGCGTGTACGTGGTCGACAGTGCCGGGGCTCTGCTTCCCGAGCAGACGGCCGAGCGCGTCCGTGCTCTGCGCGAGGCGCTCGACTGCGAAGTGGGATTCCACGCGCACCACAACCTCTCGCTCGGCGTCGCCAACTCCATCGCCGCGCTGCAGGCGGGTGCCACGCGCATCGACGGCTCCCTTGCCGGCATGGGCGCCGGTGCGGGCAACGCGCCGCTCGAGGTGCTGGCCGCCGTTATGGCGCGCTACGAACTGCCGCTGCGCGCCGATCCCTTCGCCCTGATGGATGCAGCTGACACGCTCGTGCGTCCCATGCTCGCCCGTCTCGGCCGCTCGGTGCGGCTTGACGGTGACAGCCTCGCACTCGGATATGCGGGCGTGTACAGTTCCTTCCTTCTGCACGCGCGCCGCGCCGCCGAGCGCTTCGGCGTCGACGCGCGCGAGATTCTTGTCGAACTCGGCCGTCGCCGGATGGTGGGTGGTCAGGAAGACATGATCGTCGACGTCGCACTTGAACTTCTTCAACGAAAAACGCAGCCATGACCACGACCACGCCCGAACTCCGCACTACCCTCGCACGCACGCTGCACGAGGCAGAGCGCACCCGCACCGAGGTACCGCCCCTCACCACCACGTATCCCGATCTCACGCTCGACGACGCGTATCTGATACAGGAGGAACTCGTCCGCATCTCCGGCGGACAGGTCGTCGGACTCAAGGCCGCGCTCACGAGCCGGGCAAAGCAGCAGGCCATGAACGTCAGCCAGCCCGGCTTCGGCGTGCTGCTCGACTGGATGCAGGTCGATGACGTGCTCGACACCTCCGGACTCATACATCCTCGTGTCGAGCCCGAGGTCGCGCTGTTCTTCGAAGACTTCTTTCTCACACGCCGGCTCACCGCCTCCTGCGTCGCACGGCAGGTGAAGGGATTCGCAGCGGCCTTCGAGGTGATCGACAGCCGTTACCAGAAGTTTACCTTCACCGCGTCCGACGTGTACGCCGACAACTGCTCGAGCGCGCGCTATGCCCTCGCACCGACTATCCTTCGTACCGCACCGGAGGATCTGATTCACGCAGGCGTTGTTGTCGAGAAGAACGGCGAGGTCGTCCAGACCGGCACACCCGCTGCCGTGCTTGGACATCCCTTCGCGTCGGCCGCCTTCATCCTGAACCTTGCCTTCGAGCGGCGAGTGGCGCTGCCTTCGCGTTTTGTGCTTCTGACAGGCGGCATCACCGAGGCCGTGCCCGTCGTACCCGGCGATCACATGCGTGCGAGTTTCGGTGGCGGATTCGGCGACGTGTCGCTACGTGTCGCATGACGGGGGAAATCCTCCCGATTCCGTATATTGTCGTCCACAATCATCCCCGCTCCAGTTGCAACCGGAACCCATCAGCGTGACATCTGAAGCCGCATCGCTCCCACGCAAGGGACGTCTGTTATACGAGGGTCGGTCCAAGCGCGTGTTCGAAACAACAGACGCCGAGCGCTGCATTCTCGAGTTCAAGACACACTTTGTCGGAACTGCCGGGGAGGGGGATCCCAACGCCAAGCCAGTCTGGTCGGTCGACGTTGCCCGGCACATGTTCCAGTACCTCGAGAGCTTCCGCATTCCGAGCCACTATGTCGGAACCGCCGGGTATGGTGAACTGCTCGCACAACGCATGGATATGATTCCCATCGCGGTTGTGGCGCGCAACATCGCCTACGGCAAGCTCTGCGAGCGCTTCGGCATCGAGGAGGGGAGGGAACTCGACTTTCCGATCGTCGAGCTGGTCTATCGCAGCGCGCAGCACGACAATCCCATACTCAACGAATCGCACATCCTCGCCTTCGGCATCTCAACACCCGAGGAGATCAAGACGATGACGCGGATCGCAACGAAGACCAACGCCGTGCTACGCTCGTTCATGGAGCGCAGGCATCTGCGCCTGATCGATCTCTGGCTGGAGTTTGGCCGGACGAACGGCGAAGTGCGCATCGGCGATGCGATCACGCCCGACACGATGCGCGTCGTCGATCATGAATCCGGAACGATCTACGACGGTACACTGTACAGGCTCGGCATCGGCAACTATCGCGATCAGTACGCCTTCCTTCACAAACGCCTCACATCGTAAACTCCGTCCCCATGATCATGACACCCTACGGACGTGACATCGCAATCCCCGTGCTTGTCGTGTCCGCCGCGGTCGCACTCGGCGCACTGCTGATATCCACGCTCTGGCTCGCCGTGATCTTCTGCGTGCTCGGCACCTTCCTCTTCGTATTCACACTCAACTTCTTTCGCGATCCCGACCGGCGCACGCCCGATGTGTACGGTGCCGTCATCTCGCCGGCGGATGGGAAGATCATCGCCATCGGCGAAACAGTCGAGTCCGAATTCATGGCAGGTGCATGCATGCAGGTCTGCATCTTCATGTCACCGCTCAATGTGCACGTCAATCGCTGGCCGGTAACGGGACGCGTCGCGTTTTTTCGGTATATTAAAGGTCGCTTCATCGCAGCGTTCGAAGATCATGCCTCCGAGCAGAACGAACGCACGTTGATCGGCATCGAGACCGGCAGCGCGAAGATTCTCTTCAAGCAGATCGCCGGCTACGTGGCCCGCCGTATCGTCGCACCTGTGAAGGTTGGTGACGACACCACGCGCGGAGAGCGCTTCGGCATGATCCGTTTCGGTTCGCGAGTGGACGTGCTTATGCCCCTCGATGCCGACGTGCGCGTGACCCTCGGGCAGCATGTCACGGCCGGAGAAACGGTCATCGCGGTGCTGCCGGACTGACCGGCCTTCACAATCAGCAGACACGCTCCCTTGCGCATCCACCTCAGCAGATCGATCGTCCCAAATCTCTTCACGGTCCTGAACATCTTCTTCGGGTTTCTGTGCATGGTGCAGGCAGCTCAAGGGAAGTTCGTGCTCGCCTCATGGTACGTTCTGCTGTCTGCAGTCTGCGACACGCTCGACGGACTCATGGCCCGCCTCACGCGGTCTGCCAGCGAGTTCGGTGTCGAACTCGATTCGCTCGCAGACGTGGTGGCCTTCGGTGCCGCCCCATCGTTTCTCGCTTATTCGCTCGTCTTTTATCAATACCCGACAATCGGTCCCTTGATCGCAGCCTCGCCCCTTATCTTCGGCGCCCTGCGCCTGGCACGTTTCAATGTGCAGCTCGTCGGGTTTTCGAAGGAGTACTTTTCCGGCGTGCCGATCCCCCTTTCGGCCATGACCATCGTTTCCTTTGTCCTGTTCTTCGGACCCGAGGCTATCACGGCGAGCCGCGAGTTGCAGCATGTCTTCACGGGCGTGATCATCGCCTGCGGACTTCTCATGGTCAGCACGATCCGCTATCCCGTTCTGCCGCGCCCTTCGATCGCGAGTTTCCGTGAGCACCCCGTCATGATGGGACTGCTCGTCCTCTCGGCCATCGCCATCCTCGCCACGAGCGGCAGGGCGATGTTCCCCGTGTTCAGCGCGGCCATCCTGCTCGGTGCCGCCGCCGCAGCCGGACGAAAACTCTTTCCGCAGACTCGTCCCTCACCTCATGAATCGTCGCCTGCCGACGAGACTCCCGTTCCATCCGACACACACTGAACCATGTTCACTGCAACCATTACCGTCACCCTCCGGCCCTCCATCCTCGATCCCGAGGGCAAGGCCATCGAACACGCCCTGCACAGTCTCTCGCTCGAACAGCTCGCGCATGTCCGCGTCGGCAAGCACATTGTGCTGACCGTCGATACCGACGATCGCGAAGCCGCGGAAAAGATGGTGGATGATGCCTGCCGCAAGCTCCTGGCGAACCTCGTCATGGAGGACTACACCTTCACACTGGAAGCCTCGCACTGACATGGCCGGCATTCGTTTCGGAGTGGTCGTGTTTCCAGGATCAAACTGCGATCACGACGCATATCATGCCACGCGGCACGTTCTCGGTGAAGACGCGCAATTCCTGTGGCACAAGTCGAGCGATCTGGCCGGATCGCAGGTCATCATCCTGCCCGGTGGATTCTCCTACGGTGACTATCTGCGCTGCGGTTCCATCGCACGCTTCTCACCGATCATGCAGGAAGTGCAGGCCTTTGCGCGCGACGGAGGCATCGTCATCGGCATCTGCAACGGCTTCCAAATTCTCACTGAATCGGGACTCCTGCCGGGTGCGCTGCTTCGCAATGAATCCCTGCATTTCGTCTGTCGCACGGTGACGCTGCGCGTGGAGCGCGACGACACGCTCTTCACACGTGCACTCGCACGGCATCAGACCATCACCATGCCCGTCGCGCATGGCGAAGGCAACTACTATACCGATCCCGAGACGCTCGCAGAGCTTGAGGCCGAAGGCCGTGTGCTGTTCCGCTATGCGACCGCCGACGGGGAGATCGACCCATCGGCAAATCCCAACGGCTCGCTCAACAACATCGCAGGTATCATCAACGCGCACGGGAATGTGCTCGGCATGATGCCGCATCCCGAACGCAATGTCGAGACAATCCTGGGGGATGGCAGCGGTATCGGAATATTCCGATCGATTGTCGATCATATACGCACTGGCACTGAATCTTTCGCATAGGAGTCCCACATGTTTGGTGGTCTCGGTACCCCGGAAATCATCCTGATCGTTCTCGTCGTCCTGCTCCTGTTCGGGGCCAAGAAGATTCCCGACTTCGCACAGGGACTCGGCAAGGGCATCCGCGAGTTTCGCAAGGCGGCAAAGGACATTCAGGAGGAAGTCTCGATCGACGACAAGAAGCTCGAAGACAAGAAGTGAGGCGCGCCCGCGCCTACCAGTAGGTCACGCGCAGGTGCACCGGACCGGACACATGAACCTGGCAGGCGAGCCGCTCGTTCCCCGCACGTGCATGCTGCAACTCCATGGTAGTTGGCTGCGAACAATATTCTCCGCCCTCGACGATCTCAACCCGGCACTTGCCGCAGACGCCATCCCCATCGCATGACGATGCAAGCGGCAGACCTGCAGCACGTATCGCCTCCCATGCAGACGCACCGCCCTGCACCTCGATCGTGCGTCCCGTGGGGAAGATGATCCGTGCCCGCCTGTCCGGGTTCTCGTGATCCTTGCATTCCATGAACATCCGCATCTTCTGTGATTTCGACGGCACTGTGTGCGAGGAAGACGTTGGCGACGCATTCTTTGCACGGTTCGCGCCGCAAACCTTCTCGACACTCCGCCTGGAGTATCTCGACCAACGCCTGCCTGCGCGCGTACTGTTCGACGCCTACGCCCGCGAGCTGACGCTTCCCGATGACGACGCACTCCGCGGCTTCTGCACGAACTTCGCTCCACTGCCGGATTTCGTGCCCTTCGTCGAATGGTGCACCGCTCACGACATCCCACTGTGCATTGTCAGTGATGGATTGGATGCGTATATACAGGAAATTCTCCGACGCTGCAACGTGCAGGTGCCCGTGTACGCCAACCATCTCGGGCGCGTTGCGCATCCACATCCGGGGGAAGTCACCTGGCACATCACCCTCCCGTGGTCCGATCCCGAGTGCACGCGCTGTGGATGCTGCAAACGCAATCGGCTCATGACGCTGTCTCCCGACGATGCGATGGCGGTGATGATCGGTGACGGTGTGACCGACTACTGCGCCTCCGCCCATGCAGACCTCGTCTTCGCACGAGGGACACTCGAAACATGGTGTCGGGAACAGAACATCACCTTCCACAGCTTCCGTCGCTTTGCAGATATCGAACGCGTGCTGGAAGCCATGATTTCGCGTGCACGCACACGCACGTCCCGTCAGGCGCGCGTCCTGCGGAACTCGGTCTGGATGCGCGGGTGATGTGAAGCGACCTGCCACATCCCGCATTTTTCTGCTCACCATCCTTTGAATCTCCCGTGTTCCGACCCCTGACACTGCTCAAGCACACCGTCCTCTTCCTGCTCACCCTGCTGACCACCATGGCCGCCGGCATGGTCTGGCAGAACGAGCTTGATTTCGCCAATATCGGTGTGGGACTCCCATACGCACTGTCGCTGTTGTTCATTCTCTCGTGCCATGAATTCGGGCACTTCTTCGCGGCACGGTTTCATGGCGTTGCGGTGACGCTGCCCTACTACATTCCCGTGCCACCCATCGCCGGCATGGTCAACTTCGGCACGCTCGGAGCCGTGATTCGAACGCGGGAGGCCATCCCGTCGCACAAGGCGCTCTTCGACATCGGCATCGCTGGACCCATCGCCGGGTTCGTCGCGAGTCTGCTTGTTCTTGCGTGGGGATTCACGCATCTGCCCGGCACCGATTTCCTGCTGGCCATCCATCCCGACTACGACTTCACCTCTCAAGCACTGCAGCAGGGCGAGCCCATCGGTACCTTGACCTTCGGCAGCACCATCCTCTACTCGCTATTTCAAGGTATCTTCGCACCGGCAGGGGAGTTCATCCCTCCGATGACGGAAATGTACCATTATCCCTTCCTGGTGACAGGTTGGTTCGGATTGCTCGTCACCGCGCTCAACCTTCTGCCGGCTGGACAGCTGGATGGCGGTCATATCGCGTACGCAATGTTCGGAGCAAGGCATCGCCTGCTCGCCCGCGTGACTGTCGCGGTACTCATCATTTCGGGAGCATGCGGCATGCTCCCAAGTGTCCTTGATCTGCTGGGATACGGGAGCACGGCCGTCATGCTCCTGCAGGAGTTTCCCGGCTATTTTTCGTACTTCTGGCCCGGATGGCTGTTCTGGGCTCTGATTCTGCTCTTCGTCGTGAAGGTCGATCATCCTCCAGTAGGAACCGACGAGCCGTTGGACCGGCGGCGCATGCTCCTCGGCTGGGGAGCATGGGTCATGCTCCTCTTGTGTATTTCGCCTGCTCCCCTCTATTTCCTGTGACGGGAGCATGTGGGGCAAAAATTGGTCCCGCGTTCCGGTTTTGATTGACTTTCGACTACAGGATACCGTATGTTTGTAGTGCCTCCTTGATAGTGTGACTGCAAGCCGGGACATGTTTTCCGGATGTGTCCCGGCTTCGTCATACTTCCGCCATCGAAAATTCCCAGACATGTCTCGAAACACTTTCTTCGCGATCCTCGGATCTCTCGCACTTCTTGTATCCGCATGCAGCGATGACGATGCAGTTGTCGATCCGGTGCTGACGGATCCGCGTTCTTCGTTTGCACATCTCGTGCTGTCCGAGCGCGCATTTGATACGGACTCCATCTCTGTCATTGCAGGGCGCGACAAACGTGCAACCGACGATGTGTCGATTCCCCTGCGCGTCGCAGTGGAAGGCATTGGAACGAATGGAGCGCGCGTGACCGACGCACGGTGCACGATTACAACAGAACCGGGTGGACGCACCATCACGTCGGTCGCACTGCAACATGCCGGTGCGGGGCAGTTCACCGGAACGGTAATCATGAACATCCGTCGCGGCGACGTGGGAGACTACAAGCTGCTCATCGAGGGCAGAGATGATCGTGGTCAGGAAACGAATACGGCGCTCTCATCAGTCCGTGTCGTATACGGCGGTCGACCTCCGTTCTTTTGCGGACTTGAGGCTCCAGATACGCTCGACGTCCCATCGACCGGTGCACGTGCGTTCACCATGATCATGTGCGTGAGTGATTCCAGCGGCAGCAATGACATCCGCTCGGTCTTCTTCAACAGCTTCCGACCCGATGGCAGTGCCGCCACGGGCAACCCGTTCTTCATGTACGATGACGGTTCCAACGGCGACGCCGTAGCGGGAGACGGACGCTACACCTTTCGTGGCAGTCTGCCCGCGGGTTCGATGATAGGCATCTACCGCTTCGAATTCCAGGCGATCGACGCCGGCAACCTTTCCAGCAAAGTCTACATTCAACGCATTCATGTCCGTTAGCAGATCGCTTCCCCTCGCGGCTGCGGTGCTCACGCTGAGCATGCTCGTGCTCTCGAGCATGCACGCATCCGCACAGTTCCTTCCGAAATCTCCCTCCCTACGCGCCTCTGCGCATCGGCTCGCGGCCGATGCCGACAGACCGCTCAGCAACAGCGCAGTCGAGATTGCCGTGCGCGGCGACAGCGTATGGGTCGGAGGAGGCAAGGGACTCGACCTCACCACGGACGGTGGTACGACGTGGACGCATTTCGGACTGAAGGACCCCTTTGAGAGCGAGGACGTTGCCGCGCTCGACGGGTATGGTCCCGTCTGGTGGCTCTCGCTCGCAGGCAGCTATGATGCGGGAGAGGGCACGACGCTGCCCGACGGGAAGGGACTCGCGTATTCGACCGACAACGGCGCAACGTGGACGCGCATCGCGCAGCCGATGGAAGCAGAGAATGATTCGACGATTCTCGTGCCGTATGGCGCGAATCAAATCAAGGCCCTGGCGGTGACGACGTCGATCAACAACATTACCTATGACATCGCAGTGACGTCAAATGCCGTCTGGACGGCGAGCTTCGCCGGGGGACTCCGACGCTCGACCGACGGCGGGAAGAATTTTGAACCGGTCGTCCTGCCACCGGATACACGCGACTCGATCAGCATTACCGACACGCTCGACTTCGAGCTGTCTCCCGTCGACAGACCCGACAAGTGGAATCGCACGGGAACGCTCAAGGGCATGCGGGGCAGTCTCAACCATCGGGTGTTTTCCGTGCTGGCGATCGACGACAGCACGATTCTCGTCGGGACGGCTGCGGGCATCAACCTCACGACCAACAACGGCCGATCGTGGCGTCGTTTCAGCTACTCGAACCAGGTGCAGCCGATCTCCGGCAATTTCGTCGTGGCGCTCGCGCGCAACGTGATTGGCGGACGCGAGTACATCTGGGCGTCGACCATCAATGCGCTTGAACCGCAGGAGTTTCGTGCGATCAGTTTCACGACCGATCGTGGCCGGACATGGTCGACGACACTGCGCGGACAGTTCACGCACAACTTCGGCTTCCAGGGTGAGATCGTCTATGCGGTCACGAACGACGGTGTGTTCCGCACCGATGACGGGGGCAGGACGTGGGGACATTTCCAGACCTTCATCGATACGCAAAGCCGCAATCGCGCCGCCTCTACGACATGCTACGCCGTTGCCGCACAGGGCAGCAGGGTGTGGATCTCGAACAGTGACGGCCTGATGTACACCGAAGACAGTGCACAGAGATTCTTCGGAAGCACGTGGAAGATCTTTCGCGCTGCACAGTCCGTTGCCTCGAGCACCGAGGCATACGCATACCCGAATCCCTTTGCGCCAGACGATGAAGTCTGTCGCATTCATTACCGGGCGGGCGCGTCGGGCACCGTCTCCATCGCCGTCTATGACTTTGCCATGCTGCCCGTGCGCACCATCGTGCGCAATGCTGCACGCAGCGCCGGTGTCGAGCATGACGAGGTGTGGGACGGTAAAACGGATGATGGGCGGCAGGCGGCGAACGGTGTCTACTACATCAACGTCGAAACGGGCGGTGAATCTGCCTGGACCAAAGTCATCGTGCTGCAATAGGTCGAACCCATGAACACACGCACTCTTCTTCTGGTCCTCGGCCTCGTTCTCACAGGAACTGCGCACACGGCCGCACAATCCGGTGGCACGGCAGGTGCTTTCACACGTCTCGGCTTCGGGGCACGCGGCATGGGTATGGGCAACGCGCTGACCGCGGTCAACCACGGCATCATTTCGTCGCAGTACAATCCCGCGCTCACCCCGTTTCAGGAAGGCCACGTTCTGTACGGCAACTACGGCCTTCTCGCCCTCGACCGACGTCTGAACCACATCAGCTACACGCAAAGCATCCGCTTGAAGAGGCCGGGGACACGATCGACCGATGACGCACCGGTTTCCATCGCAGGCGTGTCGGCCGGCTGGATCAATGCAGGCGATGCAAACATCCAGGGCTACGACAGCGACGGATTCAAGACCGACGTGCTGTCGGTGTTTGAGAATCAGTTCTTCCTGAACTTCGGCAATCGCTTTACCGATCGACTGTCCGCCGGCTTCAACGTGAAGTTCTATTACAGCGGACTCTACGAGGGGGTGACCAGTTCCGGATTCGGCGTCGACATTGGCTTCCACTACATCGTCACATCGGAGCTCAGCGCTGCATTCGTCGTGCAGGATCTCCTCACCAAGTACAAGTGGGATACCGGTCAACTCTACGGTCCGGAACGTGGCAACACGACCGACGATCCCTTCGCACGTGTGCTCCGCGCCGGACTTGCCTATACGCGTCAGGATCTCGGACTGACGGTCGCGGCCGACATCGAATCGTTCGACGAAAAGGTGTTGCTCGCGCGTCTGGGAGCCGAGTACGCGATCGCCGAGCAATTCAGTGTGCGGGCGGGTGTCGACAGATTGAACCTGACCGACGATGGCATCGACCTGCGTCCTTCTGCCGGCTTCTCCGTCTCGCAGCCCTTCGGCGGTCTCACGCCCGTCATCAGTTACGCGATCGTGCTCGAGCCCGTCGCGCCGACTTCCACCCACGTCCTCTCATTTGCCCTGAGTTTCTGATGCGCACCTGCCTTCGCCTTCTCTGCAGCGTCCTCTTCGCAAGTGCGCTGACCGCCTCGATCGCCTCAGCGCAGACTGCTGCGAGCGGCATGGCCTTCCTCAAATTCGGGGCGGGCGGACGTTCGATCGCCATGGGGGATGCGGCCGTGGCATCGTCCACACTCGGGGAGGCGCTCTACTACAATCCCGCCCGTGCATCGGCAGACGGCCGTTCGGCACTCACGGCGATGTATCAGGACTACATTCAGGACATCACCACGAGCTATCTCGGCGGCGTGGCGCAGTTCGACGGGTGGACGCTTGGCGTGCACATGGGACTCACCACCGTACGGGATATCGAGATCCGCGATGTGCCAGGCGAACCGATGGGACGTTTCGATTCGCAGAATTTCAGCGGCGGCATCACGCTTGCGACAGCGATTGCCGATGATGTTCATGCGGGAGTGACATTCAAGTATCTCTACGAGAAGATCTTCGTCGACGATGCGGGCGGCTATGGTGTCGATGTCGGCCTTGCCTATCGTACCGGTGCCGACGCCGCGTATCTGCCGACATCGATCGGTGCCGCACTCGCCAATCTCGGTTCGATGTCTCCATTGCGCACCGAGGCGACCGAACTGCCGACCATCATCCGTTATGGCGCGGCATGGTCGCTTCCGATCGAGGCGCTGCGCGGAGGACTGAACATCGAGGCCAATGGCGTCGGCATGCTGCGGGAGAAATCCCATCACCTGCATGTGGGCGCAGAGCTCGACTACGAGCAGTCGCTCTTTCTGCGGGCCGGATACATGACCGGGTATGATGTCAAGGGACTCACCGCAGGCTTTGGCGCATCGTACGCGATGTTGCGCATCGACTACGCGGTCACGCCGTTCAGTGAGAATTTCGGAACGGCCCATACCGTGTCGGTTTCCCTCCAGCTCTGAGTTTCCCATGTCCGGCAGTGCCCGCATTGTCTGGACCTTCGTCGGAGATCCCTCGCGGGATTCCCGTCTGCTTCGCGGCGTTCGCGCCCTCGCATCCCTCGCACCCTCCACCATCCTCGCCCTCGGTGCGGCACCGGCCTGCCCTCCGCCCGACGGTACCGACGTGCGCCGTATCGCCCTCGTCGATCCCGATTCGCTACGTCGTTCACTGACCCGCGCATGGCGTGACACGGACAGCTGGGCCGACCTCTCGTCCGTCTCCCTTGTTGTTGCCTCCGATCTCTACACGCTGCCTCTGGCCGCGCGCATCGCCCGCCGTCACGGTGCACCGCTGCTCTACGATGCGCGCGAACTCTACAGCGCGATCGCAGCGCTGCATGCGCGTCCCGCCACCCAGCGTTTCTGGAGCATGCTCGAACGGTGGTACATGCGACGGGTTGATGCCGTGCTCACGGTCAACGATGCAATCGCGCAGATCCTGCGCGGACGCTTCCCCCGGGTGCCTGTGCATGTCATCCACAACTATCCCGACCAGGCGTATCCACACGAAGCGGACCGCCTGCACCGTCGGCTCGGACTCGATCCATCCACACCCATCATTCTCTCCCAGGGAGGATTGCAGGAGGGCAGGGGCGCACTCATCGCGGTGCGCGCGTTCGCGCGGATGGGGGAGGGCGTGCTTGTATTTCTCGGAACCGGCACACTCGCTCCGCAAATCACAGCGGAAGCCTCCCGGCTCGGATGCGCCGGACGTGTGCATGTGGTGGAGGCGGTTCCCTCAGACGAACTGCTCGCATACACGGCCTCGGCCACGCTGTCGCTCGTGCTGATCGAACCACTGGGACGCAGTTACGAGCTTTCGCTGCCGAACAAGCTCTTCGAGTCGATCGCGGCGGGAGTGCCCGTGCTCGCAAGCGATCTGCCGGAGATCGCCCGCGTCGTGCGCGCCACAGGAACGGGAGTTGTGGTTGCTCCCGATGAGGAGCACGTTCACATGGCGCTCGTGCAGCTGATGGCGGCGTCCGAGTTGCGTGCGTCGCTGCGTGCAGCCTGCCTGCTCGTTCGTGATCGGTATCGCTGGGATGGGGAGGCGGAACGTCTGCGTACGCTGGTCAGCGTGATGCAAGCAGACGCAGGAGTGCATCGCGTCGGGCGTCGTCGAGAGGAGCGAAGCGCGCAATGAGCGCCGAGGCGGCCGTGTAAAAATCGAGGAGTTCCGGATGCGATTCTCTGATGGCATCCATGTGAGCGGCGATCGTATCGAGTTCGGCCCGGCGCGTAGGTCCCGTGATCGAGGCTGCGGCGTCGTGCTGCATCAGCTCGGCAAGCACGCTCGCGGTCATCGGGTCGAAGGCATGGCGGGGCTGCGCGTCTCCGCTCGACGCGAGACTTGAGGCGAGCATCTGCTCGGCCGCCAGCATGATTGCGGGCAACACGTTGCCGGTCAGCACGCAGGCAGCATGGTAGAGGGGGATGCGATCGGCATGCAGGTGCACCGGATGCCACGACAGACGTGCAGCCAGTGCGTCGAGCCGTGGCAGCAGGGATGCCTCGGCCTCGATGCCGCAGGTGACGCCACGCAGGCGTTCGAGGGGAAGCTCCGAATGGGGAAAGGACTGGGCAGGATGAAACATCGCCACATGAACCGTACGACGTCGCAGGGGAGCAAGCACGGCAGCGCCTCGCGCGCCGGATGTGTGTACGATGAGGAGATCGTCGGTCTCACCGAGCAGTGGAGCGCATTGAGCGACGACCTGGTCAAGCACGCGGTCGGGAACGGCCAGCACGAGCACGCCCCGCGTGGGCACGAGTGTGTGCGTGATCGAGGCGTGCAGGGAGATGCCGAAGGCGTGCGCGGTTTCCGATGGGCTGGGATCAATCAGCGCGACGGGTGGCGTGCCTGCCGCTGCAAGCAAGCGCGTGATCCCGCATCCGACAGGACCCATCCCTGCAATCACGACAGGCGCGTCATGCTCGACTATCATACCTGATCCCCCGAGCGGGTGACAACGGCCGACAAGTAGCCGACCACGGAGTGGCGCTCGCCGGTGATGTCGCCCGACGTGCATTGATCGAGGATCACGGCGCTCGTGGCCTTCTGCTGCGCGGCAGCGTGCAGCACCGCGACGATGGGACCGCCCCCGCAGGCCTCCGTGCGGTGATGTGCCAGATCATCGAGAAGGCGGCCAGGTGCCAATGCGCGGATGTCGTCGGCCACGATGCAGTCGGTGCGCCGGGCCTCTGCGTCGGGAAGCATGTGCGACAGATCCGAAGAGGCGATCAGGATGGTGTCGTCGTGCGCAAGAAGGCCGGCGAGCACGCTGCCGAGCAGCACGCAGTGTTCGCTGCGCTGATCGCCCATCACGATGGGCACGATCGCGACGTCGTCGAGCACCCGCTGCAGGAAGGGGAGCTGCACTTCGATGGCGTGCTCGTCACGATGCCCGAACTGCGATTTGATGAACACACCCCGATGCTCGAGCAGTTGCGCGCGCAATTCGGCGTCGATGTCGACAAGTCCGATCGGCGTGCGGTAGGCGTCACCGTCGTACACGGACATGCCGTTGAAGTATTCGCGATGGCTTGGTGCGATGATCACTGCACGACGGATGCTGCGGCCGCGCAGCAACGCGTAGGCCGCCGCTGCCGTGCTGCCTGAATATGCGTACCCGGCGTGGGGACAGACAAGAGCGAGAATGCGTCCGTCGATCGAGGTATCCGGATGCGCGTCGAGCATGCGGTCGATCTGGTAGGTGAGGATGGTAGGGTCCGATGGATAAAACGTTCCGCTGACCGCAGGCGGACGAATGGTCAAGGCAGCCATGGCATCTGAAGTCTCAGTCTGACAGCAACCGGAAAGGTATGCATTCAGCGGTAAATCTGCACAGCTCCATTGCCGGATCCTGCAGCACAGCGGGAGGGAGTCCCGCCTTCTCGCACACTGCCTTGCGAAAGCGCTCCGCCGACCACTTCTGCTCGCATGCAACCTGCGGCAGGAGGAGTCCGCGCTGCCCCCGGAGGGCGATCAGCAGACCGTGTACCCCGATGTCGACATGTCCATCACCGGCGATCCGTTCCATCGGCCCCAGAAGACTGATCGTGCCCGTGATGCGGGCGGCATCTGATTCATGGAGGGAGGGGAACCGGTAATCCCGCGACACGGCACCGCGCGCTGCGTGCTCGAGCGCGGCATCCAACGGAAGCGACGTGTCGAGACAGCCGATGCAGCCACGGAGCGTGTTGTCGAGCGCCACAGTGACGAACACCCCATGATGCGGATGTGAAACCGCACGCCGCAACGAGGGATCTCCCTCACTCCTGACTCCCGCAAGTTCATCAAGAATCCAGATCCTCGTGAGTGCGACGAGCGTCTTCTGCATGGTTCGGGCAGACTGCATGCGATTCGTACACCGTTCTTGCCGGAACTTGGCGAATTCACTGCCGGAACGCAATGCGGAAGCCCGGAAGCGAAGCCGTTTTGAGTTGTCTTTCACTGCCCATGCTCCTATTTTGACCGTGATACAGAGTTTTCGCTCGCATGACCGCGACCAAGACATCACTCATGCACAGGAGTTTTTGCTTATGACTTTTCGCAACTTGACTCTGCTGACAGCCTCCGCCGTGGTGGCCATGTTCGCGCTGTCGGCCGTCACTCCCCTGCGGGATGATCCCGCTGCGTCCGGAACGCGCCGCGTTGCGTCGCACCGCGACCAGGGGAAGCTTGTCAAGGATTCCCCACATTGGTTGAAATGGTATCAGATCCAGCGCACCTACGGAAATCCCGACGTCAACATCGCAGAACGTCTGCAGGCAGTGTATGCCTCCCTGCAGAACAGCGGGCAATCGTGGATGTCGAAAGGCAATGCGACAACCTCGAACGCGTGGACGAGTCTCGGCCCGGTGAACATCTCCGGCCGCATTCGCGCGCTCGCCATTTATCCCAGTCAGCCAAACACCATTTATGCAGGCGCCGCCAGCGGCGGTGTCTGGAAATCCACCGACATGGGCATGACATGGAGTCCAACCTCCGACTTCATGAACACGCTTGCCATCGGCGCCCTTGCCATTGACGCGAACAACGCCAACCGCATCTATGCCGGAACCGGCGAGCCTGTGACCTACGCCGGCGTGGGTGCACCGCAGTACTATGGCACGGGACTGATGCGCTCCGATGACGGCGGTGCCAATTGGACGCGCCTCCCCTGGCCGTCGGCGAGCACAGCCATCCATCGCATCGCTCTGCATCCTGCCTCGGCAGACACCATCCTCGCCGCATCGATCGGCGATCTCTGGAAATCCACCGATGGGGGACAGACCTGGCGCCGTTCGCAGGCCGGTGTTGCAACCGATGTCTATTACGCTCCCGGGCGTCCCTCGCGCGTTTATGCCGCCTTCGGCAACGACGATGGCGCGACGTCCAACGGCATCTACGTATCAGATGCGGGAGGCGATCGTTTCTCCTGGCGCCGTCTCTCGACGAACTTCCCAACCGCGGATTCCTGCGGACGCATTGTCATGAGCATCAATCAGAGCGATCCGAACCGCATCTACGCGGCTGTTGCAATGTCGAATGCGCGCAAGGCGTCGTTCGAAGAGGACTTCTACCTCGTCATGATGTCGACTGATGGTGGTGAAACGTGGACCCGTCGCTACAATGCGATCTCACGCTCCTTCACCAACGGACAGGCGTTTTACGATCTCTCCTTCGGCGTTATGCCAAACAATCCCGAGTTTCTCATGCTGGGAGGAATCGACTGGTACCGCAGCACGAACGGGGGAGCGAGTTTCAGCATCAACACCGATTGGAAGCTGCGCACGACGAATCCCGGCAGCGCCCGCTATGTCCATGCCGATCAGCACGCCATTCTTTTTCATCCATCCGATCCGAACACGATTCTCGTCGGGTGCGACGGCGGCGTGCATATCTCCACGAACAGCGGTCTGCAGTGGCAGCTCCGCAGCACGAACATGGTCAACACGCAATTCTATTCTTGTGCGTACAATCCTTCAAATCCCGCCGTCATCTATGGTGGAACCCAGGATCAGAGCAACATGCGCATGACCGCACCCAACAGTACCAATTGGACCTACATGGGTGGTGGTGACGGCGGCAACATCGCGGTGGACCCGCAGAACTCGAGCCTGCTCTACATTCTCATCAACATGACGCCATACCGCACCACTGATGGTGGCAGCACGTTCGCCAAGATCGACAATGGGTTTGAAAGCAACGAGCGTTTCGGATGGCAGCCTCCGTATCTGCTGCATCCGACGAGCCGCACGACCTTGTTCATCGGTGGTCACCGCATGTGGAAGCTCACCAATGCATCGTCAGGCAGTCCGAACTGGCAGGTAATCAGCACCGACCTGACGAAGGCCAACAACGGTGTCACCTCACGGCTTTCCGATGCCGCCATTGCTCCGTCAAATCCCGACTGGATGTACACCGTGTCGGGCGATGGTCGCGCGATGGTCAGCAGCAACTACAACAAGAGTTCAGATCCCATCTGGACCGACATCACCAGCGGTCTTCCGAATCGCTACCTGGCTGATGTATCCGTGGACTGGGAAGATCACTTGACCGCCTACGTCGCTGTCAGTGGTTTCAATTCCGCGCATGTCTACAAGACAACCAACGGTGGTCAGAACTGGACGAACATTTCCGGCGATCTGCCCGACATCCCGGTCAATGTCGTCGTGCGTTCGCGTACGGATGCGAATACGATCTTCGTGGGAACAGATGCCGGCGTGTGGGTCACCCGCAATGGCGGCACGAACTGGGTCCAGTTCGGAAGTGGCTTCCCGAATGTCGTCGTGTGGGATCTTGCGATCACACCCGAGAACACATTGATTGCGGGGACGCATGGCCGCGGGATGTGGTCGGTCAGTTCCATTCTCAGTGCGGAGGGGACGAACGGCACCGTGACGTCGCCGAAGCAGTTCACGCTGTTCCAGAACTATCCGAATCCCTTCAATCCGTCGACCACCATTAGCTTCACGCTCGCGCGTCGAAGCCCGGTGAAGCTTGACGTATTTGACAGCCGGGGTGTGCGCGTGCGCACTATCGTCGACGGCATGCACGATGCTGGTGTACACCGTCTGCAGTTCGATGCCGCTTCGCTTCCGGCGGGTGTGTACCTCTACGCACTCGAAGTCAACGGCATGCGTCAGGTCAGGAAGATGACGCTCCTCAAATAGCGAGGGTCATCAGGCTTCACAAGCACCACTAGCGGGAGACGGCCCCGATGCCGGCTCTCGCCGCATAGAGTGCAATGATTCTCCCGAATAATTCCGATATTCAGAACTCCTACCCTTTTATCCCCGAGTACAGGACGCCCATGACGAAACAGCTGACCATCATGACCGCCGCAGCCCTGCTTGTGGTCATCTGCATGCCCGACCACGATGCACGCGATATGACCCTGCGCAGATCGAAGCCGAAGCGCGCGCTGGGGGAGGTGCCCATGACGGCCATGTACTACTATGCGATGCGACAGGAGGGGAATCCCGGCCTAGATGTCGATGCGAAACGCATGGATGCCTATCGAGAGATCACGCGTCGAGAAGCGGCAGCCATGAACAAGGAATCGTTGGTTTTCGCAACGGACTGGACCGAGCGCGGACCGTGGAACATCGGTGGCCGCATCCGTTCGATTGTGAACGACCCATCGAATCCGTCGGTCCTGTACGCGGGTTCTGCATCGGGCGGCGTCTGGAAGACCACCAATCTCGGCATGTCGTGGCTTCCGCTGACAGATCACATGCCGACACTCGGGTTCGGTGCGCTCGCACTCGATCCCAACAATCCCCAGCGCATCTTTGCTGCGACGGGCGAGCCTCTCGATCAGAGTGGTAGAGTGAACGCTTCCTTCATCATCTCCTCGAGCCAGGGAATTTTCAAGAGCGAAGATGGCGGGAACACGTGGAGCATCATTCCCTGGAGCGCGTCGGTCGGAGGCGTGCACCAGATCATCGTGCATCCCCACTCTCCCGATACGTTGCTCGTCGCCACTCGATCCGGACTCTACAAGACCGGCAATGGTGGCGCGACGTGGACGCGCACACTCAACGGGGCGATCACCGATGTGGCGTTCAGGCCCGACAATCCCGCGATCGTTTATGCGGCGTTGGGACCGAACAACGGCGGGACGGGCAACGGTGTCTACATTTCCCACGCAGGGGGCGATCGCTTCTCATTCAGCCGGCTCGATGTGAACTTTCCGCGGGCGGACTCGTGCGGACGCATTGCACTTGCGCTTTCGCCGGCTGATCCGAATCGCATCTATGCAGCAGTCGCGCTCAACGGGCGCATGCAGGCCAATCGCCTCCGTGACTTTCTGCTCGTCATGGTATCACGAGATGGCGGTCAGACCTGGCAGCGCAGAATCAATGCCGTTGCCGCCAATGTCACGAACGGGCAATCCTGGTACGATCTGGCCTTCGCGGCTTCACCCGCAAACCCCGATGTTGTGTTCATCGGCGGCATCAATGTGCATCGCAGCACGAATGGAGGAGCCTCGTTCCAACAGGTGACCACAAGCAGCAATGTGCATGTGGACATCCATTCGATCAGTTTCAAACGGGACGATCCCTCTACGGTCATCGTCGGCTGCGATGGTGGTGTGTTCACGTCCAGCAATGGCGGCACAACATGGTTCTCGCGTTTCTCGAGCCTTGGAACGATCCAGTACTACGCCTGCACCTACGATCCGTCGGATCCCTCGAAGATCTTCGGAGGCACGCAGGACAACGGCACGCACGGCCTGCTCAGCGGGTCGAACACGTCGTGGTCGAATCTCTTCGGTGGGGATGGCGGCAATACGGCGATCGATCCGCGCAACAGCAACATCCGATACTTTACATCGGCCTCGGTGGATGCCAACGGCAACATCTTCAGACCGATTTATCGAACGGGCGTCGGCAATACATTGCGGATGGATGAGGGGCTCGGGTCAGGCGCCACGGCCGACAAATTCACATGGGTTCCCGCGTTGATGTTTCATCCTACTGATCCGACCCGCCTGTTCACCGCAACGCAGTACGTCTATACGGTCAAGAATCCGAGTTCGGGCACGCCCATCTGGCGGATCATCAGTCCCGATGTTGCCCTCGGCGGTGGCATCGTCTCCGACTTTGACGTACCTGTGGCCAATCCCAACAGGATGTACGTGGTCACAAGCAACGGCAAGGCGCATGTGACAGGCAATCTCCAGTCGTCCGATCCGGAGTGGACGAACATCTCCACCGGACTCCCGGCCCGCTGGCTGGCGGACATCACTGCCGATCCCGACGACCCCGCCACCGCCTATGTTGCGGCCTCCGGATATGGCAGCGGACACGCGTTCAAGACCACGGATGCGGGTGCGACCTGGCAGAACATTTCCGGCGATCTGCCGGATGTGCCGGCCGGCGCGCTCGTGCGCTCGCGGACCGACCCGAACACGCTGTTCATCGCGACCGATCTCGGCGTGTGGGCCACGAACAACGGCGGCGTCAACTGGAGACGGTTCGGTGACAACATGCCGAACGTCGTCGTCTATGACATGAAAATCACCCCCGACAATGTGCTGATCGCAGGAACGCACGGCCGTGGCATGTGGACGGCGAGCGCCATCCTCTCTGCGGATTCGAAGGAGGCTTCCCCCGCGTCATTCCGCGTCGGACAAAATTATCCGAATCCTTTCACGCCGACGACGATCATCCCCCTGACCCTTGCTCGACGGACCCATGCGCGTGTCGACATCTTCTCGGCTTCAGGAGCTCGTGTAGCGACGCTGCTCGACGAAGTACGCGGAGCAGGGGAGTATCGGATTCCGTTTTCTGCTGAAGGGCTGCCAGGCGGCGTGTATTACTATGCGGTCACGGCGGATGGCCGGCGTTCAGTGCGAAAGATGCTGCTCATGCAGTAGCTGCTCATCGTGTCCACAAGAAAAACGGCGAACTGAGTTCGCCGTTTTTCTTGTGGTGAGGGTCTCGAGTCGATGCGCGTGTCAGCTCTGCAAAGCGAGGTAGTTCTGCAGGCCCATTTGATCGATGAGGTTGAGCTGGGTTTCGAGCCATTCGACATGCTCTTCCTCGTCCTTGAGAATCGTAAGGAAGAGGTCGCGCGTGCCGTTGTCGCCCGCGTCAGCTGCGACCGCGATGATCTTGTTGAGATGTGCGACGGCTTCGTATTCCAGCGCCAGATCGTTCTTGAACATTTCGGGGATTGTGTGGCCGACCTGGATCGTCATGGCCTTTGTCATGTCGGGCATGCCTTCGAGAAAGAGAATTCGCTCGATGCTCACCTCGGCATGCTTCATCTCCTGAATGGAGTCCATCTTCATGGCCTTGGCAAGTTTCGCAAGACCACGATCTTCGCACATCTCTGCGTGAATGAAGTACTGGTTGATGGCTGCGAGTTCGCTGGTAAGCACTGCCTGCAGGGCCTCGAGCACCTTGGGATCGCCTTTCATGTCTGTATCCTGTATGATGTGTTGATGGAAATCGGTTGTCAGTGTCCAGCCTTCGAACCTATGAATTTTTGGAACAGTAGCAAACCGATGATGCAGAGAATGCCGATACCGGAGAACACGAGCCACAGTTCACTGGTGAGAGCATGTGCTGCGAGATCCTCGCGCGTGAGTCCGAGTTGCAGGCCGGCTGCGAGGGCATCGCGCACGCCGGCGTTCGCGGGCAGCACGATCGATGCTCCGCGCTCGACAATGACGCTTTTGACATAGGCGACCACGGGAGTATCCACCATGCGCACGTAGAGCGCTGCACCGAGGATGCCTCCGATCAGGGATCCGAAGAAACCGTACAGGAAGCCGAAGCCCATGTAGGTAGCCTTTTTGTCGGGCGGCGCAATCAGCCCGAGATAACTGATGTACTTGGGGTGGGTGGTCATTTCACCGATCGAGAACAGGGCGATGCCCGCCATGAAGATCCAGATGTTGGAACTCAGGGCGAGAATGGCCATGCCCGCGGTCGCGATCGCCACACCGGTCACCATTGTCGGCAAGGCCTTTGTCTTGGAGACGATCGAAGAGATGAGCAATTGCAGCAGGATGATGGTTCCTGCATTGATGACAGTGACGTGTTCGACGGCGAACGTGAAGTTGATGCCTGTCAGGGATCGGATGAAGGTGTTGAGGGATGTGGCGTCAACGAAATCCTCGACGTACCACAGCACCGAATCGAACATCTGGAAGTAGAGGATCCAGAACCAGCTGTAGATGAAGATGAACAGGATGAAGCGCCAGTCCTTGACCACCATGAACAGTTTGGAAAAAATGCCGCTGATGACCATTCCGAAGGACTCCCGCGTCTTCGAAGGTGTAACTGGTTCCTTGAACAGGAAGATCGTGGGGATGATCATGGCTCCTGTCGCGATGGCGGAAGCGAGGATCACGTAGTGCCAGGAAATGCTCTTGAGCACCGGGACGAGAAATAGCGGAAAGAGGAAGGCGCCGAGATTGATGGTCCAGTAGAAGATGCCGAAGCCGAGGGTGCTGGTACGTTCGTCCGTCATCTTTGCGATGGAGCCGGAGATGACGGGCTTGAAGGTACCTGCACCGAGGCCCATGATGACAAGCGAAATGAAGACGGCGCCGTAGGTATCCATCTGACTGGTGAGGAAGTACCCGCCACCGAGCAGTGAAAACGCCACCATGAGTGTGCGCCGGTAGCCCATGCGGTCGGCGATTGCTCCCGTGAGAATGGGCAGGAAGTAGAGAATCGGCTGAATCGTGCTTTTAATGAGTCCCACGCCTTCTTTGGAGAACCCGAGCTGATCGGTCATGTAGACCGAAAGGATGCTCATCATGCCATAGTAGGATCCCCGTTCGAAGAACTCGAACATGATGACGACCCAGTAGCTGAAGGGGAAGTCCTTGATCCGCGGTTTGGCGTGTGTCGTGTCTGTCATGCGTCGGTCCAATTCCTATGAGAGTTGCGATCGGATGAGAAAGGCAGCTTGGCATGGAAGATACGCAAGACGGAGCATGCATCCATGCACGGCTTCCCCCGAAAGGGAATTTTTCGCACCGAATACGGGTTTATCAGGTATCCGTTCGTCCATTCATCATTTCCCATACCTCATGCATTTCCTCCAGAATCTCCATGGGCACATGCGCTGGCTCATCATGCTGGCCGCGGTGATCCACCTTGTCGTGCTCATCATGGCCATTGCCAAGCCTGCGGCGCCGAAACTTCGCAAGATCACCGGTGCAGCGTTTGCCGGACTGCTGGACCTGCAGTTGCTGACAGGTCTGATCTTTCTTGTCATGAAGCTGAGCAACGGCCTGCCCGTGACACATCACACGTTTGAGCACCTGGCGACCATGCTGGTCGTGGTCGTGCTCATGCACATGGCTGTCCGATGGGTCAAGAAGGAGACGGCGGCAGAGACCCGCAAGGCCCTCACGGCCACCGTGGTGTCAATCGCCCTCATCGTCTTTGGTGTCGTACGGCTGCTCGGCGGCTGGGTCTAGACATCAGGGTGATTCGGACATTGAGATAGGAATGCGCCGGTTTTCATCTGACCGGCGCGTTCATTATCTTCAGGTTCTGCTGTGTTTCGCCGACCCCACACGCATCGAACCGAGACCCGACACCCGTGAAATCATCCATACGCATCGCCAGCGGCCAGGGATTCTGGGGTGACCTGATCAACGCTCCGTTTCGACAGGTTACCGAAGGACCCATCGACTATCTGATGATGGACTTTCTGGCCGAAGTCACTATGTCCATCATGCAGAAGCAGAAGCTGCGTGACCCCAGACTCGGCTATGCGCGCGATCTGCCTGGTCAGATTCGCACCATGCTGCCGCATATCATGGAGCGTGGCGTCCGCGTCATCACCAACGGGGGAGGTGTGAATCCGCTCGCATGCCGCGATGCGATTTTCGCTGCGGCCCGCGAACTCGGCATCAAGGGATTGCGTGTGGGCGTTGTGCTGGGTGACGACATCCTCGAAAATGTCGATGAACTGATCGCACAGGGCGCCGCCTTGGAAAACATGGAATCCGGCGCTCCCATCGCAGGCATCCGCGATCGCATCGTGTCGGCGAACGTGTATTTCGGAGCGTTTCCGATCGTGGAGGCGCTCGCGCAGGGCGCCCAGATTGTCATCACGGGCCGAACCACCGATACCGGTCTCACACTTGCGCCCATGATCCATGAATTCGGCTGGGCACAGGATGACTGGAACCGCCTTGCGGCGGGAACGGTTGCGGGTCACATCCTCGAATGCGGCGGCCAGAGTTCGGGGGGAAATTTCCTGGGGGACTGGAAGTCCGTACCGGATCTTGCGCGCATCGGATTCCCCATTGCGGAAGCCTATCCAGATGGGTCGTTCGTCATCACGAAGCATGACAACACAGGGGGACTCGTCAACGTCGCCACGGTCAGCGAACAGCTGCTGTACGAAATCGGCGATCCCCGTGAGTACATCACCCCCGATTGCGTCGCCGATTTCACGACAATTCACCTTGCGCAGGAGGGACCCGACCGCGTGCGCGTTCAGGGCATTGAAGGACGTCCGTCAACCCCATTTTTCAAGGTCTCGGCTTCGTATCATGACGGGTATTCCGCGATCGGGACATTGACCTATGCATGGCCAGAGGCACTCGAGAAGGCACAGGCTGCCGATGCCATCCTCCGTCGACGGATGGAACTGCTCGGACTCCGCTTTGACGAGATCCGCTCCGAGTTTGTCGGTCTGAACTCATGCCATGGTCCTCTCGCGACCATTCCAGACGACATCAATGAAGTCGTGCTCCGGATAGGCGTTCGTGGGCCCGACAAGGAGCATGTTGCGCGCTTCGGCCAGGAACTTGCTCCGCTCATTCTAACCGGTCCCCCTTCTGTGACCGGCTTTGCTGGAGGACGACCGAAACCCAGTGACGTCATCGCGTACTGGCCTGCGCTGATCCGGAAGGAACTCATCAGTCACTCGGTTGTCGTGGAGGAATGCTAATCATGGCGACGCGAACCATCTTGTTGTTTGACATCGCACACGCGCGTTCCGGAGACAAGGGCGACGCTGCGAACGTTGGTGTCATCGTTCGAGATCCACGCTGGTATCCCGTTCTGCTTCAGGAGCTTACGGTCGAGCGTGTGAAAAAGCACTTTGAGGGAATCTGCTTTGGTGAAGTACAGCGGTTCGAATTGCCGAACCTGCATGCGCTCAACTTCCTGCTGCACAATACGCTCGGAGGCGGAGGCACGGTCTCGCTGAAGAATGATGCGCAAGGCAAGACCCTCAGCAGTGCGATATTGCGAATGAAGATTGACATCGACGAACAACTCTTGCAGGATTAGTACATGCTCACAGCTTTTCCGGATGTGCAGGCTTCCGATGAAATGAATACCCTCTCGTACGAAGCGCTGCACCATCTGGCCACCGACATGCGGATCGACATCCTCCGCATGATTCATGCTGCCGCCTCCGGTCACCCAGGCGGCTCACTCTCTCTCATCGACCTCCTCACTGTTCTCTTCTACCGCCACGTCCGGCGAACCCCAGACAATGTCCTTGATCCCGATCGCAACCGCGTGGTGCTCTCGAAAGGTCACGGGGTTCCCGCGTTGTATGCGGTCCTGTCTCGTCTCGGCGTGATCGAACAGTCCTCTCTCATGTCGCTGCGTACGCTCGGAAGTCCGCTGCAGGGACATCCACACAACGTCTCACTTCCTGCGGTCGAAGCCTCGACCGGTTCGTTGGGACAGGGACTGAGCATGGCGCAGGGCATGGCCATGGCCGCGAAGTTGGACGGCCGCGAATCCCGTGTCTACTGCATTATCGGTGACGGCGAGTTTCAGGAGGGGCAGATCTGGGAGGCGCTCATGTCGTCGGCCAAGTTTGGACTCGACAACCTGATCGTCATCCTCGACTACAACAAAAGCCAGATCGACGGCAAGACCAGGGACGTGATGAACATCGATCCCGTCGATGACAAGATCGCGGCATTCAACTGGGCTGTCGAACGCATCGACGGTCACGATTATCAACAGATCGACGCGGCGCTGACCCGCGCGCTCCAGCGCAATGGCAAGCCGCATTTCATCATCGCCGACACGATCAAGGGCAAGGGTGTCTCCTTTATGGAACAGGTTGTCGACTGGCATGGCAAGGCGCCCGATGATGCGCAACTCGCAGCTGCGATCACGGAACTGCAGGCTCTGCGCGCCAGTCAGGCAGGAGGCAACCACGCATGAAACTCGCAACCCGCGTATCATTCGGAGAGCAGCTCGCTGAGATCGGAGTCCGCAATCCCAACGTCGTCGTTTTTGACGCAGACCTGGCAAAGTCCACACAGTCGCAACTGTTCGGTCGGAAATTTCCCGAGCGGTTCTTCGAAATGGGGATCCAGGAGCAGAACATGATCGGTGCCGCCGCCGGCATGGCCCTCAGCGGCAAGGTTCCGTTCATCTGCTCCTTCTCGACTTTCGTGGTCGGTCGTTTCGAAACCATCCGCATGTCGGTTGCATACAGTGGTGCCAATGTGAAAATCGTCGGCACGCACTGCGGCATCGCGATTGGTGAAGATGGCTACAGCCAGATGGCTCTCGAAGACATCGCGCTCATGCGCACGTTGCCGGGCATGTCCATCATCCAACCAGCCGACGACCGCGAAGCACGCGCTGCGGTCGAGTACCTGGCTTCACATGAGGGACCCGCATTTCTCCGTCTCACACGTCAGGCTGTCGACGACGTGCATGACGAGGGGTACACGTTCGCATTCGGCAAGGCCGATGAATTGCGCACAGGCAGGGATGCACTCGTGCTCTGTACCGGTGGCGTTGTCGCGCATGCCGTCGAGGCTGCCAGGCGTCTTGAGGCCGAGGGCCTCTCGCTGCGCGTCGCGAACATCCACACCATCAAACCGCTGGACGAAGACTACATCATTCGTGCAGCCCGTGAAACAGGCCGCGTCATCACCGTGGAAGACCACAACATCATCGGTGGGCTCGGCGGCGCGGTTGCGGAAACGCTTTCCGAACATGCGCCCACACCCATGCTGCGCATCGGCATTCGCGACGTGTTCGGCGAGTCGGGCACGCCCGACGGACTCTACAAGGCCTACGGTCTCGATGCTGATGGCATTGCTCGGAGCATCACCTCGTTCCTGCGTCCCTAAACGATCAGCGCGTAAAGGAAAAGCCGGCGAGAGCCGGCTTTTTTATTGACAGACCTGAAGGTCTTTTATTTTCTGTCGTGCATGCAGGGGAGCTGATCGGGTGAGGAGATCCCTTCGGGCAGCTCGGCTTCCTCGATGAGCATGATGGGAATATCGTCCTCGATGCGAAACTTCGGGCCGCAGCGCGTGCAGATGAGGTGATTTCCTTCCAGTTTCAATTCCGCCTTGCCCATCGGGCACACGAGAATATCGAGCAAATCCTGACTGATCACACAGACTCCTGAAGCATTGATGGACGATGGTGGACAACCCTCCAAACTAGAGAGGGGTGGGAAGAAAAACAACAGCGCACCGGTAATGGTACCGGTGCGCTGCAAATGGGGGGAAGCAACCTGTCGCCGCTCGTGTCGTGTCGGCTACTGCTTCGAGTCGTCAACCACTTCGTAGTCGGCATCTTCGGCTGTCGGTCCGGACTGCTGCTGTTCGGCTCCGGGCTCTGCCTGCTGCTGGGACGCCTGCTGATACATCTTTGTCGATGCGGCGTTCCATGCCGTATTGAGCTGGTCCATCGCCGACTTGATGTCAGCCGCGATATTGGTCTTGATCGCCGCCTCGAGCTTTGTGCAGTGTTCCTCGATGGTCGCGCGGTCGGCGGTGTCGATCTTGTCCTTGAACTCCTCGAGCTGCTTGCGCGTGTGAAACACGAGGTTGTCGGCCTGATTGCGGAGTTCGATTTCCTCCTTGCGCTTCTTGTCGTCGGCCGCATGCTCCTGTGCTTCGCGTTTCATGCGCTCGACCTCGTCATCCGACAGACCGCTCGACGACGTGATGCGGATGCTCTGCTCCTTGTTCGTCGCCTTGTCTTTCGCAGCCACATGCAGGATGCCGTTGGCATCGATGTCGAAGGTCACTTCGACCTGCGGAACACCGCGAGGTGCGGGGGGGATGCCGTCGAGATGGAAGCGTCCCAGCGTACGATTGTCGGCCGCCATCGGACGTTCGCCCTGCAGGATGTGAATTTCCACGGACGTCTGGCTGTCGGAAGCAGTCGAGAAGACTTCGCTCTTGCGGGTGGGAATCGTCGTGTTCGCCGGGATCAGGGTTGTCGACACACCACCGAGCGTCTCGATGCCGAGCGAGAGGGGGGTCACATCCAGTAGCAGCACATCGGTGACGTCACCGGAGAGCACGCCACCCTGGATGGCCGCACCGACGGCGACGACTTCATCGGGATTCACACCCTTGTGGGGTTCCTTGCCGAACAGGTTCTTGACCACGTCCTGCACGCGGGGAATGCGCGTCGAGCCACCGACAAGAATCACTTCATCGATGTCATTCGGTGTCAGTCCCGCGTCAGTCAGTGCGCGCTTGCAGGGCTCGACCGTGCGCTGCACGAGGTCCTCGACCAGCTGCTCGAACTTCGTGCGCGTGATCGAGAGATTCAGGTGTCTGGGACCCTCGGCCGTAGCCGTGATGAACGGCAAGTTCACTTCCGTCTGCATCAGGCTCGACAATTCCATCTTTGCCTTCTCGGCTGCGTCTTTCAAACGCTGCAGAGCCATGGGATCCTTTCGCAGATCGATGCCCTCGGCACGCTGGAATTCTTCGGCGATATGATCGATGAGGCGCTTGTCAAAATCGTCGCCTCCAAGATGCGTATCGCCGTTCGTGCTCTTGACTTCGAACACGCCATCACCCAGCTCGAGGATCGAGATATCGAAGGTGCCGCCGCCGAGATCATACACGGCCACCTTTTCCTGCCGCTGTTTCTTGTCGAGTCCGTACGCCAGAGCCGCCGCCGTCGGCTCGTTGATGATGCGGCGCACCTTGAGTCCGGCAATCTCGCCGGCGTCCTTGGTCGCCTGTCGCTGCGCGTCGTTGAAATAGGCTGGAACGGTGATCACCGCTTCGGTGACCGGCTGGCCCAGATACTCCTCGGCGCTCTTCTTGAGGGCCTGCAGCACCATCGCGCTGATTTCGGGTGGGGAGTAGATGCGCCCGCTGATGTCTACGCGCGCCGAATTGCTCTCGCCCGCTACCACGGAGTACGGAACCTCGGAGATCTCGTTCTGCACCTCGTTCATGAACCGACCCATGAAGCGCTTGATGGAATACACTGTGTTCTGGGGATTCGTCACCGCCTGACGCTTTGCCGCGTTGCCGATGACGCGTTCTCCATCTTTCTTGAACCCGACGACCGACGGTGTCGTGCGTCCGCCATCCGAGTTCGGAATCACGACCGGTGTCGTGCCCTCCATGACGGATACGACCGAGTTCGTGGTGCCGAGGTCGATGCCGATAATCTTGCTCATATTGATCGAAACTCCTTGATATATGATCTCGTAAATGCTATGATGTCAATGTGTTAAAGGATGTCGACCTTGATTTCCGTCGATGTATGCATCGACCGCTTCTTCATCACGATGCGCAGGATGCCGTCTGCGAAGTGCGCCTCGACCGATGCCTGCTCAACATCCGCAGGAAGCGTGATGCGTCGGGCGAATTCTCCATAGGTCCGTTCCGAGCGCACAATCATCATGGCATCGGGATCGATGTCGGGCTTCTTCACGCCCTTGATGTCGAGCATGTTGCCACCGGACAGCGACAACGAAATGTCCTCCTTGCGTACACCCGGCAGCTCGGCAAGCACCGTAACCGTGGACTCGTCATGCACCAGATCCATCTTGGGTTCGAACCCGCTGCCGAATTCGAACGAAAACGATTCGGGGAAGTCCTCGGCAAATTTGCGCAGACGACCGGTCAGATACTCAAGTTCCTTCAACGGCTCAAATTTCATGTGTGGCATTTTGTCAGCTCCTGTTTCCAAGTGATCGGTGTCCATGAACTTTGCAAATACCATGCCGGTTCAATACTCGATGGTAAGACGGCTTCCGACAGGGGATTTCGGCTGTGGGAAGGGCAACAGGGTGCCAGGATGTGGCTCTATCGGACCCGCATCCTGCCAAAACGGCAACCATCGTGGCACTCCGCATTCCTCCATCGGAAGCCACCGCTGACTCTTCTGTTTGGATGCTGCGCCTGCACATGTTAGGTTTATAAGTTTCCAGACAACACAAGCTGACAAGAATGGAGCTTCAACACCCTCGTCTTCGAGAGATCGGTGCGATTGCCGATGAGACGGGCGCGGACGTGTATGTGGTCGGGGGATTCGTACGGGATCTGCTGCTGGCGCGATCGACCAAGGACATCGACATCTCGGTTGTCGGTGATGGCGTTGCATTCGCCCGCAGGGTCCGCGAACGCCTCGGTGAAGGTGCGCTCGTTGAATTCGAGAAATTCCGCACGGCGCGTCTGGTGCTGCCCGATGTCGAAATCGAATTCGTCGGGACTCGGTCGGAGTGGTATCATGAGGACTCGCGCAAACCCGTCGTGGAGCAGGGGAACATTCATGATGATCTACTCAGAAGGGATTTCACCGTCAATGCGATAGCCGCGAGCCTCGCATCGGATCGATGGGGAGCAATCCTCGATCCCTTCGGGGGCATCGCCGACCTCGAACGACAGCTGCTGCGCACGCCGGCCGAACCGAGCCGCACGTTCTCTGACGATCCCTTGCGCATGATGCGCGCGTTCCGATTCGCCGCACAACTTGGCTTTTCAATCGATCCCGGCGCGTACGAGGCGATTACCGCGATGGCCGAACGCATCGCCATCGTGTCGATGGAACGCGTGCGCGACGAATTCATGAAGATTCTTGCATCTGCCAAACCGTCGGTCGGGTTCTCTCCGCTGATGGAGTCCGGTGTGCTCGCGCACGTGTTTCCTGAGTTTGCAGCTCTGGCTGGTGTAGACCAGAAGTCGGTTGAGTACCCTGATGGTGTGCGCAACTACAAGCACAAGGACGTCTTCTACCACACGCTGCAAGTGCTCGATACTCTCTGCATGCAGACAGAGGATATCTGGATCCGATTCTCGGCTGTCCTCCACGATATCGCCAAGCCCCGCACCAAGAGCTTCAAGGAGGGGATCGGATGGAGTTTCCACGGTCATGCCGAGATCGGGGCACGGATGACGAAACGGATTTTCCGTGATCTGAGGCTTCCGATGGAGCATCAGGCTTTTGTCGCGAAGCTGGTGCTGCTCCATCTGCGACCGATTGCACTGGTCAGCGAAGATGTCACGGATGCAGCCATCCGCAGACTTCTCTTCGATGCCGGCGAAGACATCGATGCGCTGCTGATGCTGTGCCGTTCCGACATCACGAGCAAGAATCCCGCGCTGGTGCGCAAGTACATGCGCAACTATGATGTTCTGCTCGGCAGGATTTCCGAACTCGAAGAGCGCGACAGGCTGCGGAACTGGCAACCGCCGTTGAGCGGCACCGAGATCATGGAGATCTGCGGCATTGAAGCGGGCATTCAGGTGGGCATTCTCAAGTCACGGATCGAGAATGCGATTCTGGACGGGGAGATCGCAAACGAACACGCCGCCGCTCGCACATACCTGCTCGCAATCAAGGATGATGTTCTTGCCGGAGCGCGTGCGTCCAAACCCGCATCACGGAAAAAAATGCTGTCAAAATTGCCTGATTCGCTGCGCGATTGAAACTTTCGCGATGCGCGGGCGTCTACAGTTCGTAGGTACTTTTTCATCCCTTCTTTTCATGACGACGATGCCATCATTTATCGGTTCTCCGGTTCTTGTTTCGCGTATGCGTGCGGCGGCATTTGTTCTGATTGCCGCAACGGCCATGCTGCCCGTTGCGGCATCTGCGCAACCATACACCCTGCGCCAGTGCATTGAGATCAGCCTGCGTCAAAGCACGGATCTACTGCGCGCGGCGAACGATATCGAGACGGCCGACTCGTACAAGAAGCAGGCCTTCGGCGCCTTCCTTCCGAGCCTGTCCGCAAATGGAAACTGGAGCCGCTACGATCGCGATCAGATAGGTCTTCGTGGCAGCGAATTGTTCACCTCGCGCAACAGCTACAGCTATTCGGTCCGCTCCGGCCTTGTATTGTTCGATGGCCTCGCGAACTTCCGGAACGCTGAGCGGGGGATCTTGTCGTATCAGGCTGCCGAGTTCGGTCGCGAACGGCGTGAACAAGACGTGGTGTTCTCCGTGCAATCCCGTTTTTACAATGCTCTGCGCACGCGGCAACTGGTCAAGGTCAACGAGGCGAATCTCGATCGCAGCCGCAAGCAGCTGGATCGCGTTCGCGAATTCAACCGAGTTGGAGCGGTGCCGCAGGCTGATGTCTACCGGCAGGAGGTGCAGGTCGGCCGTGACGAACTCGCGCTCCTGCAGGTGCGGCATGATGAAGCGACCGCACTGCTCGACCTTCAGGCCCAACTGTCGCTGCGTCCCTCAGACGGATTCGATGTTGACGCGAGTGGCGTTGCTGCACGCGTAGACAGCGCCGACATTGTTGCGTATCGCATGTCCCTGCCTCCAATCGAGGAACTTGTGCGTCAGGCCATTGATCGCCGCAGTGACGTCAGGCAGTCCGAACTCGCCGTCGAGAGCGCGGACAAGGGCGTCTCGTCTGCATTCGCCGGACATCTACCGAGTCTGACCGCCTTCGCTCAGTACGGATGGAACAACCTCGAACTCGCGGCATTCTCCACCTATGACCGCTTCGTGTATGGACTGAATATCGAGGTTCCGCTGTTCTCGAACTTCCAGGTCTCCACAAACGTGCAGCGTGCCCGCATCGACAAGCTCAATGCCGAATACGCCCGCACTGATTTGAACCGCACGATCGCCTCTGAGCTGCGCAAGGCACTCAACACGCTGTCCACCGCAGAGAAGAACGTCGAGATCGCCCAGCGCATTCTTCACTCCGCCCAGGAAGATCATCGCATTGCTTCCGAACGCTACAGTCTCGGTGCGGGCACGTTGCTCGACCAGATCATCGCCGCGTCGAATATGACCTCCGCCGAAAGTGATGTGGTGAATGCAACCTTCAATTACGTAATCGCGCGTCATCAGCTCGACTACCACCTCGGCCTCATGAACTATTAATCGTTCTGACTCCACAATGGCTACCCCCAAGAGTTCTCGAAAAAAGAAAATCATCATTTTCTCCATCCTTGGCGTGCTGGTCCTGGTGCTGGTTGCCGTGGTCATCTTCGGCGGCAACAAGGAGAACATCATCTCCGTGCAGACCGAAAAGGTCGTCACGACCACCATCACCCAGGTCGTTGACGCGACAGGCAAGATCCACCCCCAGACGCAGGTGAAGATCAATGCAGAAGTGTCGGGCGAGCTTATCGAACTGCCAGTGAAAGAGGGTGACCGTGTCAAGCGTGGTCAGTTGCTTGCGCGCATCAAGCCCGAAGCCTATGTCGCCGACAAACAGCAGAGTGTTGCCAATCTCAATCGAGCGAAGGCTTACCTCATACAACGCGAAGCCGATTTTCGAAAGGTCGAGAGCGAATACACGCGGCAGCTGGAGCTGTTTCGCAAGGGACTGATTTCCGAGTCTGACATCGAGTCCGCGAAGAGTACGTTCGAGATTGCGAGGGCGAATGTCGATGCGGCCAAGTATGATGTTGCGAATTCGCAGGCCGTGCTTGACCGTTCCCAGGAAAGTCTGTCCAAGACCTCCATCTACTCGCCGATCGATGGCGTGGTCAGCCAGCTCGTGTCGAAGCTGGGCGAACGTGTGTCGGGATCGAGCTTTACACAGGGAACAGAGATCATGACTGTCAGCAATCTCGGTGTGATGGAAGCCCGTGTGGAAGTCAATGAAAACGATGTCGTCACGATCAGCATCGGCGATACTGCACGCGTCGAGGTCGACGCATATCCTGACCGGCAGTTCCTCGCAACGGTCTATCAGATCGCCAACACGGCAACGACAACAGGGCTCGGCACGCAGGAGGAAGTGACCAATTTCGAAGTGCGGCTCGTCCTGCTCGATCAGAGTGCGGAGTTCCGTCCGGGAATGTCGTGTTCGGCAGGTATCGAGACCGACACTCGATCGAATGTACTGGCGGTGCCGCTGGCCAGTGTCACGACACGTGATCGAAAGGAGACTGGAACGCGGGCCGACGCCCCTGACCAGGGTGAGACGGACGAAGGTCAGCCGGCAGTGGAGAAAAAGGAGGAGAAGTTCAAACCGCAGGAGGTGGTCTTCGTTGTCAACGGTGCGAAGGTCAGCAAGCGCGCAGTGACCACAGGCATCAGCAGTGATGAATTCATCGAAATCCGCTCGGGCCTCAAGGAAGGCGACGAAGTGGTCAAGGGCAGCTACCGCGCGGTCAGCCGCGAACTGGAGGATGGATCCACCATCCGTATCGAGAAGAAGGACACCAAACGCACATCTGCATCCAAGGAACGGTAGGCGCATGCCACTGATTCATATCGTCAACATCACCAAGACCTATGACATGGGCGCGGAAAAGGTCCACGCTCTTCGTGGCGCGTCGCTCGACATTCACAAAAACGAATATGTCGCCATCATGGGACCGTCGGGCTCTGGCAAGTCCACACTCATGAACATCCTCGGATGCCTCGACACACCGTCAAGCGGACTCTACGAATTCAACGACGTCAATGTCGGCGAGATGGATGACAACGAGCTTGCCACCATTCGAAACAAGGAAATCGGATTCGTTTTCCAGACCTTCAATCTCCTGCCGCGTTCGACCGCACTGCACAATGTGGAGCTGCCTCTGATCTATGCTGGTGCGACGAGCACGGAGCGGCGGGAACGCGCAGAGCAGGCCCTGGTATCAGTCGGACTTGCAGATCGCATGATGCACAAGCCGAATGAACTCTCGGGTGGTCAGCGACAACGTGTGGCCGTTGCCCGGGCACTTGTGAACAATCCGTCGATCATTCTCGCTGATGAACCCACCGGCAATCTCGATTCGAAGACCGGCATCGAGATCATGCAGTTGTTCTCCGATCTGCATGATCAGGGCAACACGATCATTCTCGTCACGCACGAAGAAGATATCGCCGAACACGCACACCGCATTGTGCGTCTCTTCGACGGTGGAATCGCCAGTGATGAGGCAGTCGTGAATCCCCGGAAATACCAGCGCCAGATGACGGCCTCGCACGACTGATCCCACTCGACCCGAACCACGATTTCACCGAGCACGCGCCATGTTCAGACTTCATGAGCTCAAGGAAGGGCTGCTGATCGCACTCACCGCGATCGGGGCCAACAAGATGCGTTCGGTGCTCACAACACTTGGAATCGTGATCGGCATCGTGGTGGTGACACTGATGGCCACCGTCATCGACGGGCTCGGCAACGCGCTCGACAGCTCGATCAAGAGCCTCGGTGCCGACGTCTACTATATCAGCAAGTGGGACTGGTTCAGCAACGAATGGTGGAAGTCACGCAATAGGCGTGACATCACGTTGCAGGAGGCGCAGCAGTTTCAGAAACGTTTCGACAAGGCGGTCGCGATTGCTCCCGTGGTTTCGACGTGGCAGGAGACGATGCAGTATCGCAACCGCTCCGTGCGAGGTAACGTCAATGGGACATTTGAGAATTACGTGGAAACGACCGGAGTCGTGCCCGAGGATGGCCGTTTCTTCAACGATCTCGAAAGTACGAATGCACGGCCCGTCTGTGTGATCGGAGCGGATGTTGCAAAGAACCTCTTCATCCGTGAGGACCCCATCGGCAAGACGATCAAGATTGCGGGGCGTCGCTACCGTGTGATCGGTGTACTCGAGCGTGAAGGAGAGCTGCTCGGGCAGAATTTCTTCAGTAGGGATACGCAGGCATTCATTCCCTTCCACTCTTTCACCAGGGCGTTCGGAAGTGCGCGTTCAGTCGAAATCAATGTGAAGATCCGGCCCGATGTGAACAAGGAAGAGGCCAGGGAGGAACTCGAAGGATTGTTTCGCCAGATCCGACGGGTTCCACCACACAAGGAGAATGACTTCGGCATCAACACGCAGGACTTCCTCAAGGACATCTTCAACGGCATCGTCAGCACCATCGGTGTGATCGGATTCATCATCACCTCGCTTTCATTGCTGGTCGGAGGTGTCGGCATCATGAACATCATGTTCGTCTCCGTCAAGGAGCGAACGAAGGAGATCGGGACGCGGAAGGCGATCGGCGCCAAGCGGCGCTCGATCCTTTTCCAATTCCTTGTCGAAGCGACCGTGCTGTGTTCGATCGGTGGCCTGATCGGACTCGCACTCTCCTATCCGCTCAGCCTGATCATCGATCAATTCCTCCCGTCGACAATGCCCGTCTGGGTTGTCATCCTGTCGCTGTCGATATCCATGCTCGTCGGACTCGTCTCCGGCATCGTGCCGGCATACACGGCGGCGCGCATGGATCCCGTCGACGCATTGCGCTACGAATAGCGCGGAGGTCCCCATGCAGGTCTTCGAAACGCTCCGCACGACGCTCATCACGCTCCGGGCGAACAGACTGCGTGCGACCCTGACCGTACTAAGCGTCGCTATCGGGGTCTTCTCGATCATCGCCGTGATGACCTCGCTGGGTGCCCTGCAGAACAGCATCGAATCGGGATTGAGCCAGCTCGGATCGAACACCTTCCAGGTGCAGAAGTATCCGAACAATCAGGGTGGTGGCCCCGGTTGGCGCGATCGTTTCCGCAACCGCAGGGACCTGACCTATGATCAGGGACGTCTCGTGCTCGAACGTGCGACGCTGCCGAAGAGCGTGGGGTTGGAGTCGTGGTATTTCGGTGTCGACGTGCAGTGGCGCAATGTCCGCACCGATCCCAATGTAAGCGTGGCAGGGGAGACGCCCGACGGGCTTCCGACGAATCAATGGGTCGTCGAATCGGGTCGCGGGCTGACGCAGAGCGATATCGACCTGACGAGGGATGTCGTTGTGCTCGGATCGGAACTGGCCAGAATCCTCTTCCCCCCATCTGTCAATCCCGTCGGGGAAGCCGTTCGCATGCGCGGCAGATCCTACACCGTCGTCGGTGTGCTGGAGGCGCAGGGAGGAATGTTCGGCAACCGCGACCGCTACTTCATCGTACCGATCACGACATTCTTCGAAGTGTTCGGCAAGAATCGCAGCATCCACATCATGGTGCAGGCTGCATCGCAGGAGCGGTACGAGGAGACCGTCGATGAGGTGACGGGCATCCTGCGTGCAGCGAGACGTGTGCCGCCGAGCGAGGAGAACGACTTTTTCGTGTTCTCGAATGAATCGGTCATTACCGAGTTCAACAGCATGACGAAGTACGTGCGATTGGGTACGCTGGCCATCGCGGCCGTCGCACTCCTTGCTGCGGGCATCGGCATCATGAACATCATGCTCGTGTCTGTCACCGAACGCACGCGTGAAATCGGAATCCGCAAGGCTGTCGGCGCCACAAGCGTCAGCATCATCAGGCAATTCCTTTCCGAGGCTGTCATCATCTCACTGATCGGCGGTGTCATCGGCATAGCGATGGGACTAATGACCGGCAACATCCTGGCATTTGTGCTCGACATTCCCGGCGTGGTCGATCCCCTCTGGGTCTTGATTGGACTTGGTTCCTGCCTGATGATTGGTGTCGTGTTCGGCACCTACCCGGCCTGGAAGGCCTCCAACCTCGATCCCATCGAAGCATTGCGTTTCGAATGAACGCCTCGCCTGCACGCAGGGGAGGGGACGTGCAGGTGTCTACGGAAACATGTCTCCGATGCGTATATTGGTTGTGAGACTATGGCCGCACGACGACAAACACCCCCGCGCAGATATCACTTGGACGAGGATCTGCCTGCCGCCGGATCACCCGACGCAGGTGAATTCTGCACCAATTGCAAAGACATTGAAGACATGGCTGTCACCGATGAACCGAATCACATCGATCGCATCCGGCAGCGTTTCCACGAATGCGAGCGAACCGGGAAGTTCGAAGGGGATTTCTGCGCACGACTGTTCATTGCTGAATCCGATTCCGATCAGGATTCCTTGTTCGAGGAGGATGAATGAGCTGCGTCGCATCCTGTCGCAGGCTCCTCCGCTTCAACCATCTGCTCATGTTCTTCTGTGTCACGCTCGCTGTGACTGCGAAGATCCACGCGCAGGAACGGCAGGAGAGTCGTCTGCTCTTCGAACCCGTGCGGGCGTCGGTGCTCGAACCTCGCGTCGGAGCCATCATTCACGCTGAGGATACGCGACTGCGTCTCGACATTGGCAACGGCATCGATCTGGTCACGTTCGCCCCAGCATCCCAACCGTCGCTGCGCTGGTCCCTCGGCGCCGAGTTCTTCACTTGGACGGCTCTGCGGCGCACGAAGGACTTCCACTTCCCGGTCGATGCCGTCGATTACCTGTTCGGCATCTACGCGAGTGCTGTCACATCCGTCGATGAGCGGCTGGCATTCGAAGGTCGCTTTCGCCTCTCCCATATCAGCGCCCATCTTGTCGACGGGAGCTACGAAAAGAGCACCGGCACCTGGCGCAACGGGCAGCTCCCTCGCGTCTACAGTCGCGAATTCCTCGAACTGATCCTTGCTGCACGTCTGGACGACCAGCTGCGACCCCACATCGGTGCACAGTATGTGTACCACATCGATCCTCCCGATCTCGGCAGGTTTTCCCTCCAACTGGGTGTCGAGTACATGCCGCAGCTCACATCGTGGGTGCATCCCTATGTCGCCTATGACCTGCGGCTCGTAACAGTCGGTGCAACGAGCAGTGTGCATGCCGCACAGCTCGGCACCCGCTTTGGAGCCCGCCATGGGGCTGCACTCAACGTTTTCATCGCCTGGTACTCCGGTCTGGCCGAGCACGGTGAATACCACGATCAGCGCGTCTCATGGTGGGGTCCGGGATTTACCGTCGAATTCTGATGACGCTCGCATCCCTCATCCCTCGCGTGATGCCCCGGGCGATCACGCGCATCGAGGCTTCCAACAGCGTGCTCGTTTCCTTCGACGATGGTCCCGATCCTGCCTCGACTCCCTTCCTGTTGGACCTCCTCCAACGCGAACACCTTTCCGCCCTGCATTTTCATCTCGGCGCATCTGCCAGGCTGTATCCCGAATGGACTCGTGCCTGCGTGGAGCGGGGGGATGAGGTCGGGTGTCACGGGCATGTGCATGAGAGAATGACAGGATCGGCTGCCGCAATCGAGCGAGACATCACCGCGGCCATCGCCACGCTTCGAGAGATTGTGGGGAAGCCTCCTTCGTACTTTCGTCCCCCGTACGGCTGGTGGAACCCCATGCACACGCGAGTACTCGACAGGCATGGGATGCGGCTTGTGTTGTGGAACCACATGCCCGGGGACTTTCTGCCGGGCTTCACGGCGCAGGCCTTCGTGCAGACACTTTCGAAGCGGTTGCGCGCAGGCGACATCATCGTCCTGCATGATCAGCCGCGCCTCGTCGAACAGAATCGCACCATCGTGCCCCTACTTGCACGGGCCTTGCGTGACAAGGGACTCCGCACGCTCGGTGCCGCAGATCTCGCCGAGGCCGTGCGCGCATGACCTGGGTCGCCGGTATCCTGCTCGTGCTGTATCTCATCAAGATCCAGCTCTTCCGTTCGGGTGCCGTTCGCGCCTCGCGCGTCGTGCGCACCGATGCGCTCCCCCGCGTGAGCATCATCGTCGCCGCGCGCAACGAGGAGGCCAACATCGGCACCTGTCTCGCCAGCCTGGCCGAGCTGGACTATCCCGCCGAACTGCTCGAAATCCTCGTCATCGACGATCAAAGTGAGGATGCCACCTCCGGCATCATCGCCGACTGGCAGTCACGCATGCCCACCCTCGTGCCCCTGCGCACCGAAGGCATCGTGCACAATCTCCGCGGCAAGGCGAATGCTGTCGCACAGGCCGTCGAGCGCACCCATGGCGAAATCATCCTCACCACCGACGCAGACTGTGTCGTGCCCCGCGCCTGGGTGCGTGAAACTGTCGCTCTCTTCACTCCCGAAGTCGGCTGCGTCTGCGGATTCACGCTGCAGAAGGTTTCGGGCGCATTCTCCGGCACACAGAGCGTGGACTGGGCCTACCTGCTCACCATTGCGGCAGCGGGTGTCGGGTGGGGACTCCCTCTCAGTGCCGTCGGAAACAACATGGCCTTCCGTCGACGTGCTTATGACGATGTTGGCGGGTATGCAGGTGTGGGATTCAGTGTGACGGAGGATTTCGCCCTCTTCAAGGCGATCGGGTACACCACCGACTGGAAGATCCGCTACCCCGTTGCGGAAGCCACGCTCGCATGGAGCGAACCCTGTCCGACTGCCGCCGATCTCTACCGCCAGAAGAAACGCTGGGGCAGGGGGGGACTCGACATCCACCCGGTCGGTTTCGCCATCATGAGCGTGGGATTTCTGATGAATGCCCTGCTGCTGGTAGGTCCCTTCCTCGGGCTGTCACTTCCTGTCTGGGCATGCGCCCTTGCCGGGAAGTCCCTCGGCGACATCTGGCTGCTCTCCCTTCCCCTTGCAAGACTCTCCCAGCGCAGACTCTTCCGCTATTTCCCCTTCTTCGAACTCTACTACCTGTTCTACGTCACCCTCCTGCCCTTCGTCGTGCTCCTGACGGGCAAGGTGGTCTGGAAGGGCCGCCGTCTCTGACTGCGGTTTCGACTGCAGGGCTTACAGCAGCAGGAGCCGATGCTCCGCAGGGAAGGGTTGACAGATCGCCTCGATGTCCGTCAGCAGCGACGGTCCATACTTGTTCAGGAAAGTCACGATCGAGTAGACGCGTTCCTGCGGTTTGCCTCCGGGCGCCGTGTACACCTGCATCTTCTCGAGCTGTCGGCGCACGACGCTGTCACGTTGCTTGTAGGCGTTGAAGGCCTTGGTCGCGAACAGCTCGAGTGCGCGTTCGATTGACCCCATCGTGCTTTTTGCAGGTTCACCGAGATTCGGATCGACGGACGATGCGATCGTCGCGAGCTCGGGCAGCATGTCGGACATACGCATCCGAAACTCCTCGAGGCGGCGCAGGGCATCGCCCTCGTCGGCGTTCGTCGTCATGTTCCGGTAGATCGTGTCGGGATCTTCGAAGATGGATCCATAGGAGATGTCGAACTTGTCGACGACCTTCTGAATCTTCTTTTCGATGATGGTCACGCTCGCACGTGGAGCGACAATGGGCATGGGAACCTTGAAGTGGTCATAGACCGGCTGGAGCTGCGCAAAATAGCTGACCTCGGCAGGTCCCGCCACATACGCCGCAGTTGGCAGGAGGTAGTCCTGAAAGACGGGACGCAGCAGCACGTTGGCGCTGAAGAGTTCAGGCTGCGTCGTGGCAAGTTCGACCAGTTCCTCGTGTGAAAACCGCTGCCGCGTGCCGCGGAGGAAGAACCCGGCTTCCCCCGGTTCGAGCGCGTGCCGGGAACCCTTGTGCGTCAGAAAGAGATTGACCGCGCGCGGTTTGATCTGCGCGTGATAGCGTTCCTCCAACTCGGCGCTTCGTTTGATCACCTCTTCGCCGGATACCGGATGTGTATCGATTTCCTGCAGGATGACGGGAACGAGCAGTTGCTTGATCGCGACGTCGGCCGGATCGAGCAGGACGATGCCCGCGTCGGGAAACAACGCGTGGAACAGGGTGGCGAAGGCGCCGGCGAAGGTGTTCCCTTCACGATAACTGCGTTCAAGGATGTCCTTGAGCCACGGGGTGAATTCGGTCTGCACGCTTTCCGCGATGACACGGGCGACGGCATCGGTGATGCCTGCATCGAAAGGGAGCGCGCCCACCGCGCGGAGGTTGACGGCACGAACAGCCTCATCGACAAAGGCGTGGACTGTCTGCAGATCGTTTGCCGCGTCGATGAAGGCAGCAGTGTCTGCTTCAACCAGATCGTGATCCTCGGTCTCCATCCAGAACACCGGAACGAAGGTGTAGGCGGGGAATTGTTCCGTCAGCCACAGGGCAAGAGCGCGTGCGGTGAGGGCCTTGTACACTGTGTAGACCGGCCCGAGGAAGAGTCCCATCTGCTGCCCGGTCACGACGGCGAAGCTGCCCTCGCGTTCCAGTGCGTCGATCGCGGTCATGGTTGCTGCCCCGGCACCCGCGCCCGCGTTCAGTTCACGCAAGCGTGCGGCGACCTCGCGTCGATGGTAGGTGCGCTGTTCGAGGAACTGCAGATGGGTCTCATAGGCCATCACGTCGGAGAAATGCCCGAGAAAATAATTGGGTGCCGAGTGGGAGCGAGCGCAGTAGTCGAGGAAGAGCCGGGTAACGCCGGGAAGTGCGGAGAAGGGGAGTGTCAGCATCGTTTTTGAATGCAAGCGAGAATCCTGCAATATAGCGATTCGCGTGCATTCGCCTGCCAGAGGGGGGGAGGCGCATCCGGTCCTTCGAAATGAATCACGATATTCGGCCTCGCATATCCGCTGTCCGTTGATTCTTGGGGGAGTGCTTCGTATGTTGGAGGTCGCTATCAGCATGATCGACGAACGATTCTATACCGGTGTCTCGCTGTTCAATGCGCGTGCATTTTTTGAATGTCACGACGTCTGGGAGGATTTATGGATGGACACGGTCGGGCCCGACAAGCGACTCTATCAGGGACTGATCCAGGCGGCCGTCGCCTTCTATCACGCAGAGAACGGCAACAACCGCGGTGCTGCGAATCTGCTGACCCGCTCCCTTGAAAAACTTACGACCTATCCCCCCCTGCACCACGAGATGAACTGCGAGGCATTGCGCACGGCCCTCGCCGATCATCTCACGCAGTTTCAGCGACGGCTGCAAGGGGAGGAACTTCCTTTCGACGTGCACACCGTACCGACGATCCATCTTTCGACATAACATCCACAACCCACTTCATCGAATTCCTGGAGGAATATCATGGCAATTTACATCACCGAGGAATGCATCAACTGTGGTGCTTGCGAACCGGAATGCCCCAACACCGCGATCTACGAGGGCGGCGCCAACTGGACGCTCGGCGGCAAGACCTACGGCGACGGCGACGCAGCACCGACCGGCGCAGCCGGCTTCTGGTCGAGCGACTTCTTCTACATCGTGCCCGACAAGTGCACCGAGTGCGAAACGTTCCACGATGAGCCGGCATGTGCGTCGGTGTGTCCGGTGGACTGCTGTCTGCCCGATCCGAAGCATGTCGAAACCAAGGAGCAGCTCCAGGCCAAGGTCAAGTATCTCGACGAACTCGGTCGCTGATCGCTTCCCATCGAAGTGCCGAGGAGGTCTGCCGGTCGGCGGACCTCCTCGCGTATTCTCACCCCGCTCATCCACACGCATGATCCATGACCTTCGGCTCCTATTCCATCCACACCCTTGAAACCGGACGCTTCCGTCTCGACGGCGGTGCGATGTTCGGTGTCGTTCCGAAAACACTGTGGTCGCGCAGCAATCCCGCCGATGACCTCAACCGCATCGACATGACGATGCGCTCGTTGCTCGTGCGTGGAGGTGATCGCATCGTGCTCGTCGACACGGGTGTCGGACGCAAGCTCCACGACAAGCAGATGGCCATGTACGACATTGCGTTCCACGAACACGAGCTGGTACACGCGCTAGCCCGGCTTGACATCACCCCCGAGCAGGTGACGGACGTGATCCTCACCCACGCGCATTTCGATCACATCGGTGGGTGCACGGTGCGCGAGGGCGATGAGCTGCGGCTGCAGTTTCCGAACGCGGTGCACTACCTGCAGCGCGAGCACTGGGAGTGGGCGCTGAAGCCATCCGAGCGCGATCGCGCGAGCTTCCTGCCTGAGAACTATCTGCCGATCGGCGAGGCGGGACGCCTGCAGCTCGTCAACGGGAACGAGACGTTGTTCCCCGACTTGCACCTCGAATGCGTGCACGGTCACACCTTCGCGCAGCAACTCGTGCGCATCGTAGACGGCGATCGCTCACTGCTGTACTGCGGCGATCTGATCCCCATGCGCGCACATGTGCCCGCCCCCTGGATCATGGGCTACGACCTACAGCCCCTCGTCACTCTGCGCGAAAAGATCGATGCGATGCGCAGAGCAGCGGCACACCGTGACATCCTCGTGTTCGAGCACGATGCCTTCACCGAGGCGGCCACGATCACGGAAACCGAACGCGGCTTCGCGGTGCTTCATGCAGGAACCCTCGCAGACCTGCTCGCACAAGGAGATGCGGCATGATCGAGGGGATGGGGGGAAACAGCCCATCGTATGAACGCGTCGCGTCCGTACACGATTTCACCGAGGGGAAGCCGATCACGCGCATGATCGATGGACATCCCATCGCAGTCTATCGCATCGACGGAGCATACTACGCGATCAATGTCGTCTGTCCCCATCAGCATATTCCTCTCCTTGCGGAAGGTCCTCTCGAGGGACTCGTCCTCACCTGTCCGATGCACGGGTGGAGTTTCCGACTCGATACCGGGCGCTCCGTGAACGGCAGCGGGCACATCACGACCTATCGCGTGAAGATTGCGGGGACCGATGTGCTCGTCGAGCGTCCTTCGGATCCAGCCGAACCGATGTGGTAGCAGGATCGTTGTGACCGACAACTCCGAGATGGCAGGGACGGATCGTCAGGCCTTGACAGCACGCATCAAGGCGCATGCGCACGCCCTTGGATTCAGTCATGTCGGCGTCGCCGAGGCCATGGCGCTCGAACCGGAACGCGCCCGCCTCGAGGCCTGGCTCGCGAGAGGCTTCCACGCAGGAATGCAATGGATGGCGAGGGATCCGGAGCGACGCACCGATCCGTCGCGCGTGCTTCCAGGGGCACGCAGCGTGATCGTCGTCGCGCGGAATTACTTCCACCCAGTCCGGCATTCGGATGACCCGCAGCACGGCAAGATCTCGCGCTACGCCTGGGGAGACGACTATCACGATCGCATGACGCCGCAGGTGGAGGCACTTGCAACACTTGTCGAAGCCGAGGCAGAGGGGGCCGCCACACGCGTGTACGTCGACACGGGTCCCTCGCTCGACAAGGCCTGGGCGGTACGCGCCGGTATCGGGTGGCAGGGCAGGCATTCGAATGTCATCACGCGCGACATGGGCTCCTGGGTGTTCCTCGGTGTGATCTTCACCACGGCCCTGCTCGTTCCGGACGATCCGATTGCCGATTTTTGCGGGACATGCACGGCATGCATCGATGCCTGTCCGACTGCTGCGATTGTCGAGCCGTATGTTGTCGACAGCACACGGTGCATCCCGTATCTTACCATCGAATTGAAGGACGAGGAAATCCGCGGCGTCGATGCACGCCAGCTCGACACCTGGGTCTTCGGCTGCGACATCTGCCAGGATGTATGCCCGTGGAACAGGTTTGAGACGCCAAGCATGGAGGAGTGCTACGCGCCGCGCACAACCGCGCGTGCACCGGAGCTGACCGGGCTGGCGAACATCTCCGACGAGGACTTCCGCGAGCGCTTCAAGGGAAGTCCTGTTGTACGGGCGAAGGCACGCGGCATGCGGCGCAATGCGCGAACCGTTTTGCACGCCCGAGAATCTCATTGTACATCGCCGATGCGCGACGAACACAGGAATGACTGAACAGTAGAATCATCACACGCAGAGCAGGAAGAACTTTCATGGAACATCGCAAGGTCATCGTGATTGGATCGGGTCCCGCGGGACTCACCGCCGCCCTCTATGCAGCACGTGCCAACATGGCGCCGCTCATCTTTGAAGGGCAGCAGCCCGGTGGTCAGCTCACGATCACAACGGAAGTCGAGAACTTTCCGGGATTCCCGGAAGGTATCCTCGGTCCCAAGCTCATGGACGACATGCGCGCCCAGGCACACCGCTTCGGTGCCGAGAGCCGCTACGAACACGTGACAGCCGTGGATTTCAGCAAGCGTCCTTTCACCGTGTCCGTTGGTGATGCACACTACACGGCCGATGCGGTGATCGTCTCAACCGGTGCCTCTGCGCGTCTGCTCGGACTCGAGTCCGAATCCAAGTACATGGGCTACGGTGTCTCCGCGTGTGCAACCTGCGATGGATTCTTCTTCCGTGGTCTCGAAGTTGCCGTCGTCGGCGGTGGTGACACCGCGATCGAGGAGGCGACGTTCCTCGCAAAGTTCGCGACCAAGGTCACCATCATCCATCGTCGTGATGAACTGCGCGCCAGCAAGATCATGCGCGAGCGGGCCGAAAAGCATGAGAAGATCGAATTCCTCTGGAACTCCGTTGTGACCGAGGTCTGCGGAGAGGAGCAGAGCGGCATGCGCAAGATGACGCATCTGCGCGTCAAGAACGTGGTGTCGGGTGTGGAGTCGGATTTCCCGGTGCAGGGACTCTTCATCGGTATCGGGCACAGCCCGAATACGAGCCTCTTCAAGGGTGTGCTCGACATGGACGAGAACAACTACCTCGTCACAAAACCCGATTCAAGTTACACGAACATCGAAGGTGTGTTCGCCTGCGGTGATGTAAAGGATCACGTGTATCGCCAGGCCATCACCGCTGCCGGATCAGGATGCATGGCCGCCATCGACAGTGAACGCTGGCTCGCGGCACAGGGCATCGAATAGTTTTTTTCTCCGCACAGCGGGGCGATATTTGTACCTGGAGGTCATCGAGACCTCCAGGTATTTTTATTCAGATCATGACCGTCTCGCTCTTCATCCCCTGTCTCACCGATCAATTCTTTCCGCACACGGCCATGAACACCGTGCGCGTGCTCGAGCGTTGTGGCGTGTCGGTCCGTTATGATACCCGCCAGACATGCTGCGGACAGCCCGCCTTCAACACCGGCTATCATGACGAAGCGGCAGCTCTCGCCATGCGCTTCCTCGACCTCTTCGGAGACGCCGAGTACGTTGTCGCACCCTCGGGATCCTGCACCTCGATGGTCAAGGTCTTCTACGGAGACATGCTCGAGCTCCCCCCGGCATTCGCCGATCGCGCCCGCGATCTGCGTCCACGTATTCATGAACTCTCCTCCTTTCTGATCGACGTGCTCGGCATCGACAATGTCGGCGCCGTATTTCCACATCGCGTCACCGTGCACGATTCCTGCCACGCACTGCGCGAGCTCGGCGTGCAGCAGCAGGTGCGTCGTCTGCTCGGCAAGGTTCGCGGACTCGAACTCGTCGAAATGAACAATGCAGATGTGTGCTGCGGCTTCGGAGGAACATTCGCCGTCAAGTACGCCAACATCAGTACCGCGATGGGAGAGCAGAAGGTGCTGTCGATCGAACAGGTGGATGTCGATGTCGTTACTGCTGTCGACAGCAGCTGTCTCATGCATGTCGAGGGGATGCTGCGTCGCCGCGGCTCCCGTGTGCGCGCGATGCATCTGGCCGACATCCTTGCGGAAGTCGCATGAGCCATCCAGCTCCCGCTGTTCCGATCCGCCCGGAGAATTTCCGTGCACTCGTTGCCGAACGCATCGACGACACCCGGCTACGCACGAACCTTGCACGCGCATTCGTCACGTCGAAGACGAAGCGCGATGCGGTTGTCGCCGATTATGGCGCCGAGTGGCAGGCCATGCGCGAGGAGGCACGCGCGATCAAACACTACGTGCTCGACACGCTGCCTGACCTGCTGGAACAATTCGAACGCACAGCGAGCTCGAACGGCATGCAGGTGCACTACGCCCGTGATGCCGCCGAAGCCAACCGCATCATCATCGAGCTTGCGCGCGCACATGGGGGACGCGTCGCCGTCAAGTCGAAATCCATGGTCAGCGAGGAAATCGGGCTCGGACATGCGCTCGCCACTGCAGGCATCGAACCCGTGGAGACGGATCTCGGCGAGTATATCGTCCAGCTCGCAGGCGAGATTCCATCGCATATCACGGGACCCGCGGTGCACAAGTCACGCGAGGAGATCGGTCGTCTCTTCGCAGAGAAGCTCGACATTGCCTACACGAGTGATCCAGCTGAACTCACAGCCATCGCCCGACGCGTCCTGCGCGAGCAGTTTCTTACAGCAGAGGTCGGCATCTCAGGGGTCAACTTTGCCGTCGCCTCGAGCGGGACGCTCTGCATCGTCGAGAACGAGGGAAACGCCCGCCTGAGTACGACGCTCCCGCGCGTGCACATTGCCGTCATGGGCATCGAAAAGCTGCTGCCCGATGACGCGGCGCTCGCTCTCTTCCTGAACATGCTCGGCCGCAGTGCAACCGGCCAACGCATGACATGCTACACCTCGCTGATCAGCGGTCCAAGAACCACCGGCGAGATCGACGGACCCGACGCCGTTCACGTGGTCATTCTCGACAACGGACGCAGTCGCATGCTCGCGGATTCGGACATGCGCGAGATCCTCACCTGCATCCGCTGCGGCGCCTGCATGAACACCTGTCCCGTCTACGAAAAAATCGGCGGCCACTCCTACGGATCGATTTATCCGGGACCCATCGGCGCTGTTCTCACGCCGCTGCTGCAGGGACTGCCGACCACGAAGGATCTGCCCTACGCTTCGTCGCTCTGCGGCGCATGCACTGCAATCTGTCCCGTCGGCATCGATCTGCACCATCTGCTTCTGCGGCATCGCGACCGCATCATCCGCAGCCACCTCGGTTCGCCTGTCGAACGCCTGCTGATGCGCGCCTTCGCCCTTGTCATGCGACATCCCGCCCTGTACAGACTCGGCGGCAGGCTGCTGCGCACCTTCGCACCCCTGCTTCCGCAGGATGCGCAGGGCGCCCCCCGCATGCCCGTTTGGTCCAATGCGCGCACCTTCCCTGTCATCCCTCAGAAGTCTTTTACACAACTGTGGGAAGAGCGCCTGCGATGCCAGGAGGAGGGAGGATGACGGCGCGCACCGACATGCTTGCAGCCCTTCGCCGCGCCGTCCCGTCGGAAGCCACCGCACCGCCGCGTCCGGTGATTCGCCGCGCCGTCTCGGGACTCGCCGACCCGGATCTGGACGTCATCGCCCTTTTTCGCGCGCGCCTCGTCGAGCACGGCGGGGAGTTCCTCGATGTACCGACGGTCGCGGCCCTTCCGGACGTCGTGGCGGCGTTTCTCGCGCGTCATCAGGTGCACTCGGTGCTGCTGGCCGCACATCCGGAGCTGCGCGATCCCGCCTTGCGGCGACGACTGCATGACGCGTGTGATGACCGCGTGCATGAGATAGAGGACGATGAGATCCGAAAACCTTGGCACCACCGCGCGATCGCCGCATCGACAACGCTCGGCATCGGATGCGCACAGGCGGGTATCGCCGATAGTGGCGTGATCGTCGTGCAGAGCGGGGCGGAGGAGAGCCGCTCGCTGTCGCTGCTCACCGACATCCATCTCGCCGTGCTGCACGCACGCGACATTGTCCCGACGCTGTATGATTGCATGCCGCGCATCGAGACGCTTCGAACCGAACGGGCAAGTGCCGCGATCACGTTGATCGGGGGACCCAGCAAGACGGCCGACATCGAGAAGGTGCTCGTCACGGGTGTCCATGGTCCGCGCACCTTTGCCGTCGCGGTGATCCGCGATGCATCATCTGAACACTGACCATTCCCTCCCAACCCTTGATTGGAACTCGTATCATGAGCCAGCCCGACCACGATCTCGTCCTGCGCCTCCTTCCGGAAATCTCCGACATCAGCGACGCCACCCTGCGCGAGCAGGTCATCGCCTGCTGGATCGAGGCGATCAACTTCCGCGGGTGGACCGAAGAGCTGCTTCGCGCGATCCCGTTCACGCTGCTCGCAAGCAACGTGACAATTCCCTTCATTGACCATGTGCGCGCAGTCTGTCGCATGTGCACAGCCGTCGATGACGTGCTGATCGAGATCCATGGTCCCCGCAGAACTCCCGTCAACCGCGACTTCCTCATTGCGGGTGCGATGCTGGCCGATGTCGGCAAGCTCCTCGAGTTCGAGATCATCGATGGACAGCCGATCAAGAGTTCCTATGGCATGCACATCCGCCATCCCTTCAGTGGTGTGGGACTCGCCTTCAAGCATGGTGTGCCCTCCGAGGTCATGCACATCATCGCCACGCATTCGAAGGAGGGACAGGGCGAGAAGCGCTCGCCGGAGAGCATCATCTTCCATCATGCGGACTTCATCGATTTCGATCTCGTCAAGTAGTCGACACACGAACAGAAGACACAACGATCCGATACTCAGACATGGCACAGAATCTCATCGAGAAATTGGCGCAGCGTCATGCCGCCGATCTCGTCGCCGGTCATATCGTGCACAGCGGCGATTACATCTTCATCCGCCCCGCGCATGTGATGACGCACGACAATACAGGAGCGGTCATTCCGAAATTCCGCTCCATCGGCGCCACCCGCATTGCCGATCCACGGCAGGTGGTCAACACGCTCGACCACAACGTGCAGGACGCGAGCGAGAAGAACCTCGAAAAGTATGCGAAGATCGAGGCCTTTGCGCGCTCGATGGGTGTGGATTTCTATCCCGCAGGACGCGGCATCGGCCATCAGATCATGTGCGAGGAGGGCTACGCCTGGCCGGGGACGCTCGTTGTCGCCTCTGACAGCCACAGCAACATGTACGGTGGACTCGGATGCCTCGGCACACCGATCGTCCGCACCGATGCCGCCGCGATCTGGGCCACCGGCACGACATGGTGGCAGGTCCCACCCGTCGCAAACGTTGAACTCGACGGAAGCCTGCGTCCCGGCGTCACAGGCAAGGATGTGATCATCGCCCTCTGCGGATTCTTCAACAATGACGAGGTGCTCAATCACGCGATCGAGTTTTCGGGCAGCGGGGTGGGAGCCTTGTCGATCGATCAGCGTCTGACCATCGCGAACATGACCACCGAATGGGGCGCCCTTGCGGGCGTGTTCCCAATCGACGATGTCGTGTTCGCATGGCTCGAGCAGCGCGCCTCCTATGTCGCTGCACGCGGACTCGAAGGTGTTCCCTCGGATGCGGATGCCGTCGACGGTGTGCATCCCCGCGTCAACGCGTCGCGCATCGCCGCGCTGCGCAGCGACACCCCCCACGCCGATGCGGATGCAACCTACGCGAAGGTCCTGCACATCGATCTGTCGAGCATCGAGCCCTACGTGTCGGGTCCCAATACGGTGAAGGTCATGACTGCCGTCTCAGAAATCGCAGCGCATGACGTGAAGATCCACAAGGCCTACCTCGTGTCCTGCGTCAACAGTCGTCTCGAAGATCTGGCCGAAGCTGCTGCCGTCGTGCGTGGTCATCACGTCGCCGACGGAGTGCAGTTCTACATCGCCGCCGCGTCGCGTGAGGTCCAGCTTGAAAGCGAGCGGCGTGGCGACTGGCAGGCGCTCCTCGATGCCGGCGCGATCGCCCTGCCACCCGGGTGCGGTCCCTGCATCGGCCTCGGCACCGGACTCCTCGAAGCCGGCGAGACAGGCATTTCGGCCACGAACCGGAATTTCAAGGGACGCATGGGTTCGCCCGACGCTTTCGCCTATCTCGCCTCACCTGCAGTCGTTGCGGCTTCGGCCCTGGCAGGGCGGATCACATCACCGCATGCTGCCACCGCCCCACGTTCGGTCAGCGCCTCGATCAAGACGCATCCCCGTGCGGAAGCGGCCGAGCGCGACATTCCCGTTGTCGACGGCTTCCCCCCGCACCTGACGGGAACGCTGCTGTTCTGCCATCAGGACAACATGAACACCGACGGGATTTATCCCGGCAAGTACACCTACAACGATGATTTCACCCCCGAACAGCAGGCTTCGGTGGTGATGGAAAACTACGATCCCGCATTCGGTCCGCTTGCGGAACCGGGTGACATTCTCGCCGGGGGATTCAATTTCGGGACGGGCAGTTCGCGCGAGCAGGCAGCCACGGCGCTCAAGTACAAGGGCATCGCGCTCGTGATCGCAGGCAGTGCTTCGGAAACCTACAAGCGCAATGCGCTCAACAACGGCTTCCTCGTCGTGGAGGCGCCTGCCTTCATTCGTGATATGAAGGAGCGGTACGGAACATCCGCCCTGACTGTGCGGACGGACATGCAGGTCACCATCGATTTCCGACGCTCATGCATTACGGCTGGTGATGCAGAATACGCGATCGATCCTGTCGGCCCCGCCGCGCAGGAACTCGTGCTCGCCGGCGGACTCGAAGCCTGGGTCACCGCGCGACTGTGAGTGCACCACGACATTGATCAACGCAGACAGACACCATCACTTACACACAGAGCAACATGAGCAAGAGCATTTCCCGCATCATTTCCGAGTTCGCCGTGGGATTGACCTACGAACAGCTGCCCGAGGCAGTGGTCACCGAGGTGAAGCGGTACCTCTATGATTCGATCGGATGCGCCTATGGTGCCTACCATACGAAGGACGTCGGTATCATGCGCGACATCTATCGTGACATGGCCGGCAAGGAGGAGGCGACCCTAATCGGTTTCGGCGACAAGATGCCGGCGGTCAATGCAACACTGGTGAACGCGCTCATGATCCGCGCGCTCGATTTCAACGACATCTATTGGAAGGAGGATCCCTCGCATCCCTCCGACATCATCCCTGCAGCGCTTGCCGTCGGTGAGATGGTGAATGCCTCGATGAAGGATGTGATCACGGCCATCGTGCTCGCCTACGAATTCGAGCAGCGTCTCTGCGAGTTTGCCAAACCCGGGGTCCGCGAGCGCAAATGGCATCATGCCACGTTGACGCAATTCGTCTCACCGATCGTTGCCGGCAAGTTGCTCGGCCTGACCGTCGATCAGATGGTCAACGCCATCGGCATCAACGGTGCGCACAATCACACGATCGGATGTCCGACCGCAGGCAAGCTGACGATGATGAAGAACACGGTGGATCCCATGGCCGTGCAGTCGGGTGTGTTCGCAGCCCTCATGGCCGAGCGCGGCTACACAGGCACGGAAGCCGTCTTCGAAGGGAAGGAGGGATTGATGGATGTGTTCGGTCCGGACTGGGATCTCGACGCGCTCATCGGCGATCTCGGCTCGCACTTCAAGATTCTCGACTGCAGCATGAAGGCGTTCCCGACCGAGGCGTTGACACACACGCACATCACCTGCGCGATCAAGGTCGTCTCAGAACACGACATCCACATCGATCAGATCGAACAGGTGACCATCACCACAATCGCGCGCGCCTGCGATATCCTCTTCGATCCGCACAAGTATCGTCCGGAATCGCGCGAGACCGCCGACCACTCGCTGCCGTACTGCATCGCGGCGGCGCTTGTCGATCGCAAGATCACGACCAACTCCTTCTCGGACGAAAAGATGAAGGATCCTCTCATCTGGCAGGTCATCGACAAGATCAAGGGCGAAGCTTCGCTTGAGTTCGAGGCGATGTTCCCAGCAAAACAGCCATCGAAGGTTGTCGTACGATTGACGGACGGACGCGAATTCAGCGAGTACCTCGAGTACCCGAAGGGCGATCCCCGCGAACCCATGACCATCGAGGATCTCGACAACAAGTTCGACGCGCTCTCCTCGAAGCTGCTCACACCCGATCGCATGGCTCAGGTGAAAAATGCAGTGTTCCTCTCCGAACAGTACTGTGCACGCGATTTCATAAAGCTTCTCATCATCTGATAGAACTGCAGAGTGTTGCAGGAA